>JBOGTO010000107.1:0-8525 GCA_050695155.1 Ktedonobacteraceae bacterium | reverse complement strand
GGGTGGGGAGGGGACGCTTGCGTCGCCCGCTCGTGAGATACAATTGTACCCCTGAATTTGAGATATGTGAACAGGTACGCGGGCGACGCAAGCGTCCCCTCCCCACATCCACCCCACCCCCGCCCCTACGGCAATCATTTTTGAAAGTTAATAGGAGCGTCACTGCTGAGAACCTGTCCTTTTGTCCATTGCTCGATAACGGCACGTTGTGATACGGTATGATGTATTGACCTATTGGTGACAAGCAGGAGTACATACATGCCCCTTACACCCGGTTCCCCGGAGCGAGATGGGACGCCCATTGAGCGCCGGGGACGCCGCCTGTCGTTAGCGTTTTTGCAGTTGCCGCGCAACGTCTACATATTGTTGTGTTTTACGCTGGGCAAAGGTTTTCAACTTAGCATTGCGACCCTGACGGTCAACTATTATGCGCACAGTCTGGGGTATCGTCAGGATTTTATCGGGCTTTTGAGCGCTATGCCTGCTATTGGCTCGCTGGCTGCCGCTATCCCTGTTGGTTTCCTGGCGGATCGTCTGGGGCGCAAGGTTATCTTGATTGGCACCGCCATCCTTACGCCGTTGTTTCTGGCGGGCATCGGGCTGGGAACGTCCGCATCCTGGCTGCTGATTTGCGCATTTATGCAGGGGATTGCCTCCACCGCGTACTGGGTAACAAATCTGCCGTTGTTGACCGAAAGCACCACCGAGCGACAGCGCGTGGGTGTCTTCGCGCTCAATAGCTTTCTCTTGCTGGGTATAGGCGCGCTGGGCAGCTTGCTGGGTGGCGCGATACCGGAATTTGTGGGGCATGTGCTGCACGTTGCGGCTGGTAGTCCCGTTCCGCTGCGCTGGGGCATATTGATCGCTGCGTCAAGCACTTTTGTCTTCGGCCTGCCGCTCTGGTTCTTGCGCGAACCCAGACGGGCGCGACCAATCGAAAATACAGGTGAAGAGCCGGTTCCCAGCACTCCATTGGTTGCGCCTATCGAAATTGCGCCTGCTCAGAATACTGTGCTGGTCGCGCCCGTTGAAACTGTCGAAAAACCGGCGCAAGCTGCACCGCTTAAAGAGCGATTGCCCGCCATGCTCTTCGTGAAGTTGCTCACCACCGATTTGCTTTTTACAATGGGTGAAGGAGCGGTCGTCGCGCTCATCCAGATCTACTTCGTGCTGCGTTTCCATCTTTCGCCGGGAACGCTGGGCATCATTTTCTCCATTTCCGGGCTGGCCGGAGGCGTCTTCTCGCTGACCGCGCCCTTGTTTGTCCACCGGTGGAGCAAATTGCGCATCATCACCACCGTCATGTACCTCAGTTGTCCGCTCATGATTCTGGTAGGTTTCGCGCCAACGCTCTTATTAGCGGTGGGTGGTGAATATACGCGCTCGTTCATGCGCACGCTGATCGAGCCGGTCTATGCGGCCTTTCAAATGGAACAGGTATCGGACCGCTACCGCGCCACTTTGAGCGGCTTCTATTCCGTCACCTGGAGCATCGGCTTCAGCATTGGCCCGGCTGTGGCTGGCTGGCTGCAAACCAATGTCAACCTCTCGACCGCCTTCGTGTTCGGCGCGTGCTGCCTGGCTACAAGCGCGTCCATGCTGTTGTTTTTCTTTGGGCGCGGTCGCTCTGCTAATCTGGCCTATTTGGATAAAAGCATGACAATTTGATACACTTTAGCGTATCTTTATTAGAGGAAGGTTGCTCAGGTTCTGTGAGCTAAGTCATAGACTTCTCACCGGTGATATGGTCTAATATAGAGAAATGCATTTTATCATGTCAACTTTACAACCGAGTGCATGTACAAATATACTGCTAGCAGGAGTGTGTAGATGAGGTCAAGTTTAACGCCGCCTCGTCCTTCGGGGGAATTGGAACGGGCGCAAGACTATAAAGTACCTCAACCTTCATTCCCATCCCGGACATCACCACAACCTCAACGCCCACAGGCGAGACCCGTCACCCATGCCGCGCCATCGCGCCTGCCCGTCCTGGCACCCGCCGAAGGCTGGCTGGCAATGCTCTTGTTGGCGGTAGCGGTGTATTCCGTAGTTATCTCGATCATCTCGTCAGGCTGGGTGAGCGCCAATAAAAACCTGCTGATTAGCACGGCGGTTGGCCTGTTGCTAGGTTTGCTGGTCGCCAAAGCGCGGCGTTTCCCCCAGATCATTCTGCACCTGGGAGCCTGCCTTGTCGGACACTGGCTATCGGTCTTTTTGACCAGCAGCGTCGCCTATCATGTCTCGTGGCTGCTCCTGCTGCAAAATTTACGCACCGTCATTAGTGGCGGCCTGGTAGCGCCCCTGGCGAATGGCGGCGACATGGTCTTTCTCTTTTATCTCACCTTCCTGTGTTTTTTTCTGGGCTACTTTGGCGCGTGGCTCATCTATCGCGCTCACCTGCCCTGGCTGGTCGCGCTGATCTATTGTTCGATCATGCTCGTGAATCTCCAGTACGACAAAGCTGATCTATCCTTGCTAATCCTTGTATTAGTGGGGGCGCTGCTGCTGCTGATTGCGCGTATCCAGTTAACCAACCAGTTGACGCGCTGGTCGCAAGAAGGACTGCACACAGATCGCTCGTGGCTGCGCAGCATCACCACGCGCTTTATGCAGGTGACGGCGCTCATGACCATCCTGATTCTCCCGCTTAGCCTGGCGTTGCCAATGCTTAGTCAGCCGACATCGGGTGCCTCTTTGTGGAATGGCATCGATAACTTCTGGGCGAACATAACGCATGGTCAGTTGTCGATCAATAATCCCGGTTCGATTTTCCAGCCCTACCAGCCAGCTACGAACTTTTTTGGCGACCAGCTCTCTATAACTGGCAATGTCAATCTGCCAACGGGCCAGGTGCTGTATTATACCAGCACGGGCAGTTCGCAGGCGCATTACCTGGAAGGGTTTACCTACGACTATTTCGACGGTCACAACTGGACAGCGCACGCCGGAAGCCAGAACAGGGCATTATTCCCCGCCAATTTTACGCTGCCGATTGAAGTCATGGGGAGCAGCGTTGCGCAGGCGACGACTTCCATCACAATGGTCAATCCGCCGGACGGCGATCACCCCTATATTTTCGCGCCTGACTTCCCGAACAGTTTCAGTGTGCCAACTGCTATCTATGGTAATGGCGTCACTACCGCCTGGACGCAGCAAACACCCTTGAGTGTGGGAGAACACTACCAGGTTATCTCATACATCCCGACTGCCACGCCACAGGAACTCTCAGCTATCCCCTTACCGCATGATGACCCTGGTACCTGGACGAGTGACAACTACTACCCCATTATTAGCAATTATTACCTGCAAACACCGGATGGCCTCTCACCACAGGTACAGGCTACTCTGAGTTCGTGGACGCGGGGCGCTGCTAATACCTATGATGCCATGCAAATGCTGGTCGCGCATTTTACCGATCAGACGAAGTTTGCCTACTCGGTCTCTAATCCCCCGGTGCCGGGAAATATAGATGCGGTAAGCTGGCTGTTACAAACCCATCGCGGCTATTGCACCTATTACGCCACTGCTATGACCGTCATGGCGCGTCTACTGGGCGTGCCTGCCCGCGTGGTGAGCGGCTTCAACGAGGGACACTATGACGCGAAGCGCAAGGTATGGGAAGTAGACGGCAACAACGCGCATAGCTGGGTGCAGGTCTATTTCCCCGGACAGGGCTGGATTGCCTTCGATCCAACGCCGGGCTTTTCGCTGAATAATGTCAACAACCCGCAGCCGACGGCGACCGCTGGCACATCGCCAACTCCCGTCAAGCCGCAACCGACGACGAGTGCGCATCCAAATCCGGGCAAGCACCCCACGCCCTCTAGCGGCTCCGCCAATGGTGGCGCGCATATGCCTGGCTCGAGCGATGGAACACATGGTATGCTTTTCCTGGGTTTCTCACTGCTGATCCTGCTAGTAGCCTTGCTGGCGCTGGCGGTGGCTACCTATCGCTACAGGCTGAGTAAATTGTATGCCAATATCCCTATCATCTCTGTTATGTACTGGCGTCTCTCGCGCTTAGCCAGTTTATCAGGCACAGCCCCGCGCGCGTCGCAAACCCCGTATGAATACACGCGCCTGCTAGCTCAACGCTACCCACGCGCCCAGGCGGCCCTGTGGCGCATTACCCACCTCTTTGTGCGCGAACGCTGGGGCGCGCGCCAGCATCTCCCACGCGAGTCCGAGGTAAAAGACCTGGAACAACTCTGGCCGTCTGTACGCATCACTATGCTGCGTTCCTGGCTCTCGCATTTTCGCCCCGGCAGGCGTGACGGCTAACCCTCTATTCTATTAAATCTATATATGGATGTATCAATGATCGTTACATCATGATGCCCTTCTCGTCTTAACACTATGGAAGCTTGTTGCTTTGTGGGTGAGGGGAAGGGATAGATGAGATGGAAGATGTAGGGGCGAAATTGAGCGCGTCGGCGCTGGTGGTATGCGCGTTTGGCTGGGGGAAAGAGTTCCGCCTGTATACTGATTACCTCGTTGTCGATGGGAAATACTATCGCCTGCAAGAGCTTACCTATGTCCACAGTACCTGCCGTATTGTGCTGGGCGTGCCTTCCGCCAGCCTGGAACTGCGTTTCCGGTCAAAAAACCTGAGTTTGCGCGGTATTGCCGCCATTGATGATGTGCAAAGGATAGTAGAGTATCTGACCTCCTGGTGTAAACCGACCGATGCGACCTTTCACGAGCGCGACACGCACCCGGTCGAGACTTCTGTACCCGTGCCATATGAGGAGCGCCGCACGCAAAAACTCAAAAGCCGGCGCTTGCCAGAAACCGGTAAGCAGTTTGCGCAGGTGGACACTCTGCCGCTTATAACTGTTCCCGTGCGCCTGGCGCGTGGCGAAGGAGCGCATTACAGCACGCAGGCCACGCTGTGCGGCGAGCGCATTCAAGATACGTCACGCTACACCTACCCGGCGCAGGATCATGGCCTGCTGATCCTGACCGGCAAGCGCATCATCTACATCGGACGCAAAAGCCAGCTTGTGCTGGGTTATGCGCGCCTGCTACACGTATCACGCCTGCGCGGAGCCGTTGCCTTTGAAGCGGAACACTGGCAAAAGCGCGTCATATTTGAAGTGCCTCGCCCGGAAGAATGCGCCACCTGCGTCGAAACTATACAGTGCACTATGAGACAGGAGGAATACGTCCTGATGAATATTGACAACTGAATGCAGTAATAGCTGGAAACGCCCGCCTCCGTGCTGTAGGGACAAGGGGCGGATGAAGGGGTGGGCGGGGGCCTTGTGCTTGTCCTGCTGGCAGTGCGATTCCGTTGGGGTTGCGTAAGGCCTGATGGTTGCGCTCCCACCAGGACAAGCACAAGGCCCCCGCATCCACCCAACTCCGCCCCTTGTCCCTACAGCACGGAGGCGGACAATTACCTTGTCGATTGGCAAAAATCATCAGGAAGCGGGGGACGCAAGTATTCTGACACACATGAAAAATATTTGGGGGGAAGGATAGGAGAAGATGATTGAGACATTGATGGCCCTGTGGAATCGGGGAGTGGGTGGCCGCTTGATGGTCATAGCCATTACTTTTTTTTGCATATGCATCAGTATATCCCTACTTTTGGTTACGGTGGGTGGCGCGTGGGGGTCGCTGTTCGCTCGCGCGCATCCGAGGGGTGAAGGAACGCATGTTGTCAACTCTGCATTGGTAACGGCGACGGTCCCTACCTCTGTAGCTACTTCGCAGGTTGTTGTGGCGCCGACATCGACTGTCACGCCCATGCCCTGCCTGGCAAGCCCGACGAGTGTGAACGGGCATACTCCACAGGTCAATATGACGGAAGGCAGCGGGCAAACCAGTGTTCCCGCCCGGCAGGCTTCCGCCACACCAACACATCCGCGCAAAACGCCGACACCGGGAGTTACTGTGACCCCTAAGCCGAAGCCGTCGTCCACTCCTCCGACTGTGACGCCGACATCGGTAGTCACGCCGACCGCGACAACTCTGCCTCCTGTGACGCCGACCGTAATAGATACAGCGACGGTTACGCCGACGGTAGTAAGCACGCCAACGGCGACAAACACGCCCGGCGCAACTCCCACTAGCGCGCCGACAATCGGAATTGCGCCAACCGCGACAACGACGGCTATCACCACGCCAACCGTTACCACACCTGCGGGTAGTCCAACAGCGGTGACAAGCGCTACTGCCGATACGGGCAATACGCACACATCTGAAGGTGGCCTGGTGATGTCCGGCACTCCGTCCAGCGTGGCTGACGGTCAGCAAAATGGGGGCAACTGTCTTAGCGATAGCCTCGCAACAGGCGGCGTAGGAACTGTACTCGCCATGCTGCAAAACTTCCTCTGGATTATCCTGGTAAGTTCGCTGCTGGGAACCGCGCTGTTTTGCGCGCAGATGTACCGCATGACGCGCAGGCGGGCAGAGCGCAAGCTGTGATGAACGGAAACGCGGCTCGATTATGTTTCCTGCATAATCGAGCCGCGTAGCGGTAGCCGCTGCGGGGGAATATTCGGGCTAAATGGTGTAGAGAGTTTGCACTGGATGTTGTAGCGCGCCCGTCATAATAACCGGGCCGGCAGGCACTGTTTTGCTTGGGAGAGGCCCCGGCTCTTTGCTCACGGCGGCAACCTCATACCCGCTCACGTTGCCTGAGAACGTCAGGCTGGCTATGCCATTTTGCTGGATTGTCAGCGTACCAACGCTGGTGGTTTTGTTATTATGGATGAGCCAGCCCTGGTAGAGTTGGTTTCCCTGCAACTCTGGCAGCCCTTGCAAATACAACAAGGTGATATTCTTCTGCGGGATGTAGACCAGTGAGCCGCTAGCCGCCTGATCCTGCCCTTTGCCCTGCATGGCATAAACCTGCGCAACCACACGCTGTAACCTGTCATTCTGGTTTCCCAGTTGCGTATTTTGCTGTTGTAGCGAAGTGACGTGCTGTGCCAGGGAAACGTTCCAGGCCGTCATTGCGCCGGTCAACAGCAGTAGCAAGATGGCCGCAGTTGCCAGCAGGCGAGCGCTCCAGCCCAACTTTCTCCTACGCGCTTTAATCTGCGAGCCGCGTTCAATTGGCACAACGCGGCCTTCCTGCTGCACAGCCGCCAGCACGCGCTCGCGTAAAGCGGCGGGTGGCGTAACCTGGGTGACGGAGAGCGGCAACAAGTCTACTACCGAGCGTAGTTGCTGCGCCAGGCGCGCGCATTTCGCGCATGTCGCAAGGTGCACGCGCGCCGCCTCATGCTCTTCAGGCGTCACTGCGCCAAGCGCATAGGCGGCTGAGAGTTCTTCAAATTCTTGACAGGTCATCAAAGGCACTCCTATTCGTCTACTTGACCTGTAATACGCTCTCCAGGACTGTACAGATTACTTTTTTTGAGCAAAATGCAGCATCCTGGCATAAAAGAGATAATATATTTATTTTTCGACCAGTTCTGTAGAAAGGAAACCATATTATATCACGTTCTCATGTGCTTCAGTTTTTCAAGTTCTTGTTTGCCACGCTCTTCCAGTTGATCTTGCCACTCGTCTTTGTACTTGCGCATCGTGTGCGCTATCAGGTGCGACACCGCCAGGTTTCTATACCATTTGCGGTTGGCCGGCACGATATACCAGGGAGCTTCATCGGTGCTACACTTGCTTAGCGCATCTTCGTAGGCTTGCTGGTAATCATCCCAATAGTTGCGCGTTTCCCAATCGCTGGCGGAAAGCTTCCACGCTTTGTCCTTGTCCTCTTTGCGTGCCTGCAAGCGCTTAGCCTGCTCATCATAGCTGATATGCAAAAAGAATTTGAAGATAATGGTGTTGTTGTTAGTCAGCAGCTTTTCGAAATTGTTGATCTCTTGATAGCGAGCGCGCCAGACGTGTTTAGGTACCAGGTTTCGCACGCGAGCCACCAGCACATCTTCATACTGAGAACGATTGAAAATGGCTATGCTGCCCCTCCCAGGTGCATTTTTGTGGACGCGCCATAAAAAATCGTGCGCCAGTTCCACTTCGGTTGGTTCCTTGAAGGAATGCACGTAACAGCCCTGCGGGTTGACACGACTGAAAACATGACGGATGGTGCCATCCTTGCCGCTGGTATCCATACCCTGCAAGATAATGAGCATACTCTGATGGTGAGCGGCGGCCAGCAACTCCTGCAATTTGCTGATCTCTTCTCCCAGATTCTGTATTTCCTGCTCTGCTTCCGCGCGGTTTATGTCGCTATGTGTATGATCGGGGTCATAATCCTTCAGCTTGACCTTGCTGCCTTTATCGACTTGCCAGACATATTCTGTTGCCATGACGCATCATCCTTTCTGAAAAAGCGGGTCGGTATTTATTTATACCATATAGTAATAGCACGAGCGCGGAGGGCAGGAAGATTGCGCCTACTTTAATCAGACCTTTGAGTAGTAATGGATACTGTTGCTAAATTCCTCGTGGTGCAAATCGGGCAAAAATTTGCTACGATAGGGACGGTAGGAGAGCGTAAGCCCAGCCAGTAAGAAGGAGAGTCCCTATGTCGATGCAACCTGAAGCGATTG
>JBOGTO010000106.1:0-26148 GCA_050695155.1 Ktedonobacteraceae bacterium | reverse complement strand
TAATGGGAGGAGCAGGTCTCAAGCGGGTCACATTTCTATCGCGGTATCAGAGACGCATAGAAATTACTTGACAAAGCACAGCTTTTCGTTTAGACTGATGGTAACGAATGTTACATTTCCAATCAGGTTGTTGGTGGGCAGGGATGGGGTACTTCTGTGAAGGATGAACATATCATGAATCAGTCTCAATCAGCGCATTTTCCCGCCGCAAGTTATAGCGGGCAGCTTGACGCGACCGTGCAAAGCAAATTACACGACCTGCTACGGCCACTTCATCATGCAACGACAGTCTCGATCTCCGAACTGTTACAGCAGATTGAGACAGCCACAACTCCACAGCAGTTAAATAAGCGTGCCAACAAACTACAAAGCAAAATCTGGCATCTGCCCGAACAAGAGCAAACCCTGTTCCGAGAACGATTAGCGGATATACTGACCGTTCATACTCTGCAATCGCAACAACGCACTCTGCGCCTCGAAGCGGCTGGCTGGCTGCGCCTGATTACCCAGGCAGCCTATCTTCCCCGGCCAGAACAAACCTTTGTGACTTTGGTTACAGCAGCAACACAAAACAGTTCAATCGACGCTCACGAACGAGCGACTTATCTCAAAATGATCGTCGATTGCTTCTGGCCTTTTCGCTATCCCTATCCCGCCTTCACATGGGAAGTCTTTCCTGCCAACAGCGTCTTCTACGCGCTGGCTCCATTGCTCGCCGATCCCGATGGCTATACGCAAAGTATGCTAATTGCGATTTTCAGCGAACTACCAACGCTGGACGAAAACGAAATCGCCGCGCATTTGTTGCCAGTCGCGCTGCAATGGGCCGCGCACAGCGACAGCGAGCGCCGCCAACGCATTACCACTATTCTTGCGCGTCTGGGTCATCAAGACGCCCTGGCCGCTCTCCTGCATCTCCAATTCGATCCCGACCCTCTTGTACAGGCCAGCGCGCGCCGCGCCGCCGAAAAAGAACAACGCGCCTGATCCTCGCATGGCATAAAAAATGAGTACTTCTCCGTACCCTCTGCATCAGGTACGTTCGTGCCAGCATTGCTATGACGATGAAGCGCGGTTCTGCTTTGCCTCAATGCTGGCACTTATCAATTAAGTACTCATATGTTGAGTATAGACTATAACTCTGATATAGTCAATGGCAGGTCATATTTCGCAGGGTGTGAGAAAAACGGGTGAAATAATTGTGAATTGTGTTCATCATGGGTTATAATACACTTGTCTTCTGTAAGAAATGAGAGCAAATAGGGGTGAATTCTCTCAGGTAGGCAATAGAAAATTCGCATGCTTCCGGCACACCTGTGCAACCTTCTGTGGGGAGATAGGAATTGAGCTATATGAATAATAAAGTTACCTATCGTCAACAATTTACTCGTTGTGGCAAGCAACGTTGTCGTAAATGTAAAGAGGGAGCGGGACATGGACCCTACTGGTACGCCTACTGGAGTGAGAATGGGCGTACCATCAGTAAATATATTGGTATACACGCGCCCGCCGGAATTGAGCTTACATCTGATAAATCAATCTCGAATCGCTCGCTTTCATCAACGGGAGAACTTGCTACTCCCATCGATACCAGCACGCTGCATACACTGAATCGGAATAGTGAAACAGCGAGTGACGCCATAAGCACACCGCCCGCACAAAAAGCGTCAGAGATGGTATCGCCTCGATCTGAGGGAAACCAGCATAACCCTGTTTTACGTATTTATTTGCTGGGACAGTTACGTATTGAACGTAAAAATGGCGACGAGTGGGAAATCGTCACCAATCGCACCTGGCACCGGCGACGCGCGCGCGCCCTGCTGGGATGCCTGCTCAGCTCAAGTGGCAGGAGAGCAGGCAGAGAACAGGCGATGGAGGCGCTCTGGCCCGACCTGGATATCGAGACCGCCGCTAATCGCTTAAACGGGGCGGTGCATGAGGCGCGCCAGGTGCTTGAGCCTGAAATCACACGCCCCGCCGCATCACGCATGTTGCGCCTGGAACGTGATATTTTAGTGCTGGCTGATGCCACCCACATATGGGTAGACGCCGACGAATTTGAAAGCCTGCTCAACAAAGCCAACACAGCCACAAACGCGGAACAGGTAGAGCAACTGCTGGAAGAGGCATCCAAACTCTACGCCGGTGATTATTTGCTCGAAGAACTCTATTCCGAATGGGCCACCGCGCGCCGGGAGTCATTGCGGCGCGGCTGGATGGGCTTGCTGCTCAAACTGGCAGAATTGCGGGTCGCGCGCGGCGCGCTCACCAGCGCTATCGAGCCGCTTGACAGGCTGCTGGGCGCGGACCCGACGCATGAAACGGCGGTGCGCCGCTTGATGGTTATCCTTACCCAGCTTGACCGGCGAGGAGAAGCCTTGCGAGTATATCGCCGCCTGGCGGATACGCTGGAGCGCGACTATGAAAGCGACCCTTTACCAGAGACAAACGAGCTGTACGAAGCTCTACGCAGCGGAACATTCCAGGTGCCACGCTCCCCGGAAACATCTACCGGCCCTTTAGAGGCAAAACCCCTTATTTCGACCTCTCCACAAGCTGTACCTATCGCCTCACAGCCAGTCGAGGCCATCCCCAAACGCGCCCATACAGGCTTTCAACGCCCCACCCTACAGTTGGGGCGTCATAATCAGAGCAAACTGGTCGGACGCAAACGCGAGCTGGCTGCCATACAACAATTTCTGCTGGCTCTTGAAAAAGGGTTGCCAGATGAGGACGGAGAGAATACAGCGACAGCAGGTTCTGGCAAACCGCGCAGTGGTACAGCGAAAGAGACGACAATTCAGGCAAATAAAAGGGGGCGAGCGCGGAAGCTCACCCATTTTTTGCTTTTGATGGGAGAATCGGGCATCGGCAAAACACGCCTGGCCGAGGAGATCAGCTACGAGGCCAACCTGCGCGGCTGGTCGGTTGTCTGGGCGCACGCTTATGAGCAGGAGGGAACCATTCCCTATCGCCCCTGGACCGAAATTCTACGCACGCTTTTGAAAGACGTACCCGCAGAATTTTTGCTGGAGATCCTGGAGTCCGCTGAAAAACCTGAAACGGATGAGGCCGCATCGCGAGCCGCGAATGCATTTTCAACAGCATACACCCGACTGACAAGGCTTCGCACGCTTGCGCCAGAATTGGCGGCGCACCTGACTCTCGATGAAGCGCCATCCAAAACCGCAGCGCCGCTTACACCTGAACAAGAACGCCTGCACCTGTGGGAAGCTACGACCGCGCTCCTCAGCGTTATGAGTCGCTCTACACCACTCTTAATAGTATTGGATGACCTGCACTGGACGGACGACAGCAGCCTTGAATTGCTGGCGTATGTCGTGCGTCATATGCAAAATGAACGCATCGCTATTGTGGCAACCTGTCGAGACATCGAACTCGCGCCTATCTCAAATCTGCGCACCCTGCTCAACGATTTGCGGCGCGAACAGGCGCTTGTCACGCTGCCAGTGGAGCCGTTGGACGATGGGCAAATTGAGTCGTTGGTCGCGCACCTGCCCCAGATTATTATTAAAAGTATCCAGTCACAGGCGGGCGGCAACCCCTTTTTCGCGGAAGAACTGGCGCGTGTCAGCGAAACCAGCCTGCCCCTGCTCCATCTCGATGAGAGAAGCGCGCTCGCGCTCTCATTGCAGGTAGGGGAGGGCGAGAAAGAGAAAGCGGCGAGTACACCACTTCCCGCAACGATGCCGGAAACCATCACGGCTGTCCTCGACCGCCGCCTGAGCAGACTCAGCAGCGATTGCCAGACGCTGTTAGGCAAAGTGGCAGTTCTCGGCGGTTCGTTTGAGTTCAGCCAGCTTGCCTATATGGTTGGAGATCAAAGCATCCACGAGGATGCCATTCTTGATATGCTCGAAGAAGCTCTGCGCGCAGGATTGCTGACAGAAGAGGGAACCGGCACACATATCACCTACAATTTCTGGCACCCCTTGATTGTCAATCACCTCTACAATCGCCTCTCCGCAGCGCGGCGAGCGCAGTTGCACCGCAGAGCCGCTAACGCGCTCATGCTGGCACATCCCGGCAGCGAAGATGAAGTAGCAGCCGCCATCACGCATCACCTGAGTAAGGGAGGTGGCGATTCCGCCGCGCTGGCGAAATACGCCGAACTTGCCGCCAATCGCGCTTATGCGCTATCCGCCCATTCCGAAGCAGAACATTACTACCGCAAGGCTATTGAAGCCATCTCTCATGGAAAAGATACAAAGGCGCGCAAAATTGAAGATTCATTGCACCTGGCAAGCCTGTTGGAGCGCGTCGCAGAGTGCAACAACATTCATGGCAACTACGAGGAAATGCGCCATCTGTATGAGCATGTGCTTGAGCTACGCGCTCAATATCATCCTGAAGAAACCCATCAGAAATGTCAGACAGAAGCGCAACGACGCGCCCTCATTTTGCGAGAAATTGGACGAGCCTGGGCAGAAACCTCCGATTTTGACCATGCGTGGCAGTGTTACGAGCAGGGGAAACAGGTCATGCTGGACGCGGGGGTAACATCCGGCGCGGCCTGGGCATGCCTGCATGTGCAACAGGGCAATATCGACTGGCATCGGGGCAACTATGACAAAGCGCAGCTCTACGCGCAGGAAGCTCTCAACATGCTCGAAGAGGTGATGCAAAATCAGCAGCAGGGCAAGCCCGATCTGCCTATCACCGGTTCCGAATTATCGACGCGCACTGCATTCGCCATGATTGGCAGCGCGCTCGAACTTGGCCGCTGCCACGAATTACTCGGCATCCTTGCGGCTACACTCGGCCAATATAACGAAGCGCTTGTGCATTTGAAACGCGCGTTAGCTATCTTCGAGCAACACGACGAGGTATCCGCCCTGACTATGGTGTATGGCAACCTGGGCGCGGTTCATGCCATGCGGGCAGAGAACGATATTGCGCGCACCTACTTCCAACGAGCGTTGGAGATGGCCGAACGCAATAGCGATCAACCAAATGTGGCGTTCGTCACGGGGAATCTGGGCGATGTTGCAGCACGCTGCGGCGACCTGCTTGAAGCAGAAGATTGGATGAGGCGCAGCATCACCGTTACCGAACTCATCAGCGAAAGGGAGCAGTTGAGCTGGGATAATGTCGTGCTGGCGAATATCCTGCAAGATCAGGGCGATATGCAGGGCGCGTTGATACATATTCGACGCGGTCTCGCCCTGGGACGCGCCATCAAAAGCCCGCGCTATACAGGTTTCGCCCTGGTTGCCCTGGGGGATTGGCGCATCGCCCGGACCTTTGATGTATGCGCTATCAATTTCATCAATGCTGATACCCACGCCGCATTACAAAAAAACGGCGGCATAGATATACTGGCGCGCGCTCGCAAAGCGTTAGAGCGCGCGCTGACGCTCGAACGGCTGGACGCGGAAGTGTACATTGAGGCGCGTCTCAACCTGGCGATCATTGATTTCCTGCTGGGTGATGTCGAGCGCGCGCGCCAGGGGGCATTGCAGAGCATGGGAGACGCGCAGGAACACGAGCTTACCCGCGTCCTGGCGCGTTCGCAGCGCTTGCTCGGCAGAATTTTGGCAGCCAGCGGACACCCTGCCGGGGCCGATGTTTATTTTGAACGGGCCATCGAGGCCTTCTCACGACACGAGATGCGCCTGGACTACGCCCGCTCGCTCAACGGTTACGGAGTAACGTTGCTGCAACGTAGTTCTCCTGGAGAACCAACATTTCTGCGCGGACTTGCCTATCTGCAAGAGGCGCGCGCTATTTTCGTGGCTTGCAAAGCAGCTATCGATATTAAATGGGTCGAGCGCATTCTAAGTTATTACAACTACGAAAACGCTCATGTCTAAAATGGAAAGGTGATCTATTTCATGGCGAATGACAACGAGGAATTAACGTATTTACGGCAACAACAGCGGACGCGACAGCAGATCGAGGAGGGCATCGCCAGAGCCTTCGCGCCAGAGGACGAAGGACTACGTAATGCCCTGACCTCGGCCAGAGCAGCAGGTTTGCCCGAAATTCAAATTTCGCCCATTCAGGGCAAGTTGCTACAAGTGCTGGCTGCCGCCTGTAATGCGCGTTCCATCCTGGAGATTGGCGCGCTGGGCGGCTACAGTGGCATCTGGCTGGCGCGCGCCCTGCCTGCGGGTGGACGCATGATTACGCTGGAGATCAGCCCCGAACACGCCGCCGTCGTGCGCAACTCCTTTGAGAAGGCGGGGGTCAGCGACCGCACAGAGGTACGTGTTGGTAGAGCGCTCGACCTGCTGCCGCATCTGGAAAACGCAGCCCCTTTCGACCTCGTTTTTATTGATGCCGACAAACCGCCTTATCCGCAATATCTCGAATGGGCATTGCGCCTCACGCGCCCAGGCAGCATCATCGTCGCCGATAACTGCATTCGCAGTGGCAAAGCCTTCCTGCCACCACAGGATGATGCGGCAGCAGGCGTGGCGGAATTTAACCAGCGCATTGCCAGCGATCCGCGCCTGGCCTCGCTGCTACTGGCGATGGATGAAGACTATACCGACGGTTTTGCTATCGCAGTGGTGAAATACTGATGAGAACAGCGAATGGCATAATCATTACATCATCGCTTGCTATAAGACCAGCGTCTCGCGGTGCGAACTGTCAAAAGCGCGTCCTGGATTGAATGTAGTGAGATCAATGGTGGCATAATCAAATGGAGCAGGTATGCGGACATGGCCGTTATCCACATCTCCCGACAGGATGGCTTCGACCAGCAGCGCGGTAATCGGCGCGTGCATCAGACCATGCCCGGAGAATCCAACGGCGTGGACGAGGTTCTGCTGACGTGCATCGCAACCAATCAGGGGATTGGCATCGGGCGTGGTGCCGTAAAACCCACAGGTTGTAGCTACTAAGCCACCTGCATTAGCAAGCAGCGGAGAAAATTCCTCTACTTGCTCGAGGATGGCATATCCATAGTTGTCAATGCCATTATCATGACGGAATGGAGGATCGATACGGTCCTGGTCTGCATCGCTGAAAAGCGTCTCTGGCTCGGTCTCCTGCGCCCACGCCAGCAGCAAGAGGTCATGCTCTGGTCGTGAGTGCGCGCCTCGATGGCTTCCTACTCCATAAACAGTCATGGGGAGTTGTTGCCATGCAGTTACATCCATGACAGGCTGCGCTGGTTTCAAGAAGTAGAGGTAACGCTTGAGCGGCGAGACAGGGAGTGACATGCCACCAATGCGCGGGCTAAGGCGCGCTGCCCAGATGTTTGTGGCATTGATGAACCAATCAGCTTCAATCGTTCCATTGTTGGTAAGCAGCCCGTTTACGCGATCGCCACGCAGTACGGCTCCAAGCACCTCGGTATGCTGTTGCACCTGCACACCCAGTTCTTTCGCCCGGCGGAATCCTTCGTTATAGATCATGTGTGGTAAGAGGAAGCCGTCGGTTGGACACCAGGTTGCTCCCGCCAAACGATCAGGCATGAGATGAGGCCAGCGTTCCTGGATAGCCTGCGGTGCCAGCACTTCAACGGGCAACCCAAGACGTTGCTGCATCTCGGCTGCCGCCTGCGCATAGCGCCAGTTGCGGGCAACTTCGTCCCGTCGGCGTGGTTGCCACGCGGAGATCGCATCAGGGGATTCGTAGAGGAACAGGTAGCCGTTCTGGCGCATAACCGGTTGCTGGCGGACATCCGCAGAGCTGTGCAAGAGGTCATGGAAGTGGCTATACCACCACTCACTGTATTGCATCCCAACCACCGTCTCTTCTGTGCTGAACTGCGCTCGAATACCTGCCGCGGAACGGCTGGAAGAGCCATTACCCAGCAGGGCCTTCTCCAGTACAGTCACACGGAAGCCGCGCTCTGCCAATCGAACGGCGATAAGCGCGCCAGTTGCGCCACCCCCAATGATCACAACATGTTCAGCGGAAGAGGAAAGTGCCATACAAGTTCATCCTTCCTGGGTTACAATAACCGTTGTACAAACCTGCTCGACAGTTCATAATAGCAGGTATATATTATATCTTATTCGTTTGCCAGCGACCGATTCTGTTCAGGCAAGCTGATACCTACAACTCACCTGTTATAGAGGAGCATTCACCCGCATGACCATCGATACCGATTTCCATAGCCATGTCGCGCGCAGTTCCGCCCGGCAGATGGCCCAGGCTGCCAGAGACAAAGGGCTGCGCATACTTGGTCTTTCGGAGCATATCTTTCAGATGACGGAGGCGCGCCCCACCCTGCAACATTTGCCCGGTGAAGGCCCTACGCTCCCGTTCGCGGCCTATAGCGACGCGGTACGTTCTGCCGCGCGAGAAGTCTCCATCGAGACGCGCCTGGGGCTGGAGGTGGACTACATTCCGGGTATGAATGAGCAAATCCAGGCATTTCTGCCGGGGCATAACTGGGATTTTCTGATCGGGTCGGTACATGAAGTCGATGGCATCTTTTTCGAGGATGATAGCATCACAAATCGGGAAAAAGGCGAGGCGCGCTGGCTGCGCTACTTCACGCTCCTGCGCGAGGTTGCCGCGTGCGGCGTATTCAGCCTGGTCAGCCATCCAGTACGGATGCGCACCGAAAACGCCTTCCTCCCGCCCACTTTTGATGAGGAACTGGAAAAGCTGGCGGCGGAGGCCGCTCGCTGTAATGTGGCATTGGAGATCAACGGGTATGATGTGCTGCACTATCCGAGCCTCGTGCGCCGCCTTGCCCGCGCCTGCGCCTTGCACCATACACCTGTTAGCGTAGGGTCAGACGCTCATTACCCCGCGCGCGTGGCACAGGCACATGCGCTCACGGAAGAAATCTTGCGCGAGGCGAACATTGGCGAAATCAGGATTTGGCGGCGCATGGAGCCGGAAAGCTATCGATTTTAAGCTGCGGCCAACACCTGCGCCTGCGATTCAGTAACAGTCGAAGCAGAGGTTGTTCCATTGACGCGCAGTTGATCCCAGCCAATCAACTGCCCATACGAGCCGGGCGTATAGGTGAAAAGCTCGTGTGAAGTTTGCGTCGTAAGATCATCATACCAGACCCCGCGCAAGGCATCAGCCATATTGCCATCCTGCACAACCAGCCCGTGTCCATCGGGGGCCAGCATCGCATCACCCGCTCCTATGGTGGCTGTTGCCGGAGCAGCGTTTTTCATCACGACCTGGTCTTGCTGTGGCGTTTGCCCCAACTTCACGACCTGGTAGTTATTGAGCGCAACCTGTAAATAGAGAAGCGCATGATCGGGAGCAAAACCGAGCAGCATCCCTCTCCGGCTAAGTGCCTGTAATCCCGACCCGGTGCCACCCACCATGTACAGGGCGCTTCCTGAACGCGGGAACCTGTCGCTTTGCGCTTCGCAATAGATACCCGTGCCATCAGGGCCTAACATACAGTGAGTGAAATAGAGGCCGCTTGCATCAGCGAGCAATTGCTGCTTATCGCCTGTCGCAAGGTTGCTACGATAGATCACCGTTTTTTGCGCATCCTGGTAATAGAGATAGGGCGCATGATAGAAGAGCAGGGAGACGTTGGACAACGACGCGAATTGCTGGATCGGCGTACTTGTATGAATATCAAATTCCTCAACGCCGCTTTGAGCAAACGCAACCAGCACATGATCATTATCCATCCAGATGGCATTATTCACGCCACCATCCGGCACTCGAGCAACATAGGCTCCGCTCTGTCCCGTTTGCAGAGTTGTATAGATGATCTGACCCTGCGCGGAGAAGTGATAGAGTACGTTTTTCCCGTCAGGAGAGACCGTTTCGTACTGCATCTCCTCAGCAGGCATACCAGTTGGCGTCATCTGCTCTCTCTCTCCACTGGCTGTATCGACGTTATAGAGCTTGCTGATAGCTGGTAGAGATGAGAGCAGCGAAACTCCAATCATCACCGAGGGCCAGCTTTTTGCCTCTCCCTGTGATGCCGGTGTGCCACTACGAAGCACAATATGACTGAAGATGCCCAGGGCCGCGAAGAGCAGCGTGGCAGCCGCAGCCAGGGCAAAGCCATTGCGCAACCAATGGCTTGCAACGTGTATCGATGGGAATAGCTGGTCTGTCGCGTGATCGATATGACCATTGCCGTTGCTCGATTCGCTACTTTTGGGCGGTGTGAGCGGCAAAAATACTTGCGGGAGGACATAGCGCCGGCGTTTTTGGGCGGCTGATGACTGTTCTATCTCCTCCGGTAACGGCTGCTGCATCATGGATAGGATACGTTCGGTGGTTGAGGGAACTCGAGATTCGGCATCGACCAGGTAACGGCGCAAGGCCACGCGCTGATGCGAGCGTAGCGAACGCGCGCTGGCAAGTTTCGCGGAACAGATGGGGCAGCCGGGGACATGGACGCGCAATTTTTCTATCAAATACTCGTCTTGCATGTCGTGCGCGTCCGTCGAAGCGACACGTTCGTATACATGCTCATCACCTGGCGCGTCCAAATCATCCAGCAGACGCAAACAATGCGCGCTGAATTCGCATGGCGGTAACGCCTCTGCGTCGGAATACTTCATGACCGTCCCTCCTCCTCGAGTTTCCTGTAGAGTCGCTGAAACGTCTGGCGCGCGCGTGAAAGCCGGCTGCGCACAGCAGAAAGCGTATCTTGCAGCGTTTCCGCAATCTCAAGATAGGAGAAGCCATCGGCATCAAGGAGTAAACACATGGCCGAAGTGTGCGGAAGTTGCTGCATTACCCGCGCAATTAAATCACGCTGCGCTACCTGTTCCTCGAAATACTCATCGCTCACCAGACACGCTTCGCCGGAATCATCAAAAGCATCTTCGCCATGACCCTGTGGCGACGTAAAGGGAATCACAGAGACATGCTTATGCCTTCTCCATTCACTGCGAACCTGGTTTAGCGCGATTCGATAGAGCCAGGGAGCGAAACGCAACTCCTCTCCGTTCATCCGTGGCAAGGCGCGATAGGCCGCCAGGAAGGTCTCCTGGCAAAGGTCCTGCGTCAACTGGCTATCCTGCGTCAGACTATACAACATGCGCCGAATACGCGGCTCATAGTAGATAACCAGCAGTTCGAACGCGGCCATGGATCCTTTGCACGCTTCGAGAGTGAGTTGGGGCTCGTTTTCCAATACGTTCATACGGCTCCCATTATTCAGTTGAGGCTGAATTCAGTTCCTCTAAAAGGGATAATGCAGACAATTGAAGGTTTGTTTCGTTTATACGGGCGATCTTCCATTTTTGACGGTCATGACATAGAGAACATCCCATTTGTTATTATAGGGCTAAATTCACGTTTAGACTATGAAATAGTTCACATTTTGCTAGATTAATCGGAAACGCGGCACACTGATCGTATCGGAAACGGGGTCAAATACTACCATCACCGGCAAATCCACCCGCAAAGCGTCGGGAGCAGCATCAATAATATTGCTCATGAGACGCGGACCTTCTTCCAATTGAATGAGAGCAACATTATAGGGCGTATCATGCATAAATTCGGGCGACTTGTTCTGGCGAATGATCGTATACGAGTAAATCACGCCGCGCCCGCTGGCCTGCTTCCAACTCAGTTTATCAGAACCGCACTGCATACAATACAGGCGCGGATAAAACTGATAGCGCTGGCAGGTCTCGCAGTATTGCAACAGCAGCACCCCGCGCTTGCAACCCTCCCAGAACGGGCGGCTTTCCTCCGTAACAACCGGCAACGGCTTAGGACGAGCGGTATCTGGCATGGTGATTACTCCATTTTGTTTGTGTATGCTTATTATTGTAGCATGTTTTCTTGACCCGTAGGGGCGGGGGTGGGGCAGATGTGGGGTGGGGACCCTTGTGGTCGCCCGCGCCCTTGCCCCATACGCCCAATTTTGGGGACAGGGTTACATATACAGAGACCGGGCGGCCATAAAGGCCCCTACCACCCGGCATCGTCCACCCCCGCCCCTACGGATAATTGACGAGCCTTCTCACGGATTGATGGCGGCGATTTGGTGATATAATCCTCATACATATGCCGCCTGGCAGCCCACTAGAAGCGAGAAAGGAACCTGTATCCTATGCCAGCCTACAATGGACGTATCGTGATTGCCGGTGTCGCCGAGTCGGATTACGGGCGCGTTCCCAATATGACGGAGATGCAGTTGCACGCCCAGGCTCTCCAGCGCGCGCTGGAAGATAGCGGATTGCGCAAAGAGGAGATCGATGGCGTCTTTTGCAGTTCGCAAACGATGGGTATGCCGACGGTCATGCTGTGCGAATATTTACATATTTTTCCGCGTTATAGCGACAGCACCTCTATCGGCGGCTCCTCGTTCGAGGCACACCTGAACCATGCTTTCGCCGCCATTCGCGCTGGCAAATGCGAAGTGGCACTGATTAGCTATGGTAGCACCCAGCTTTCCAGCCGGGGACGAATGCTGGGTACAGGCGGACGACCCGCCAGCATTCCTGAAGATACCTACGAAAGTCCCTATGGCAATACGCTGGTGGGCGCATACGCGATGGCGGCGCGGCGACATATGCACCAGTATGGCACCACCTCTGAACAACTGGCCGAAATCGCGGTAGTGACGCGCCGCCACGCCGGACTCAATCCAAAGGCCATGTACCGCGAACCTATTACGGTGCAGGATGTCCTCAATTCGCGCATGATCGCCGATCCATTGCACCTGTTCGACTGCTGCGTCGTGAGCGATGGCGGCGGCGCGGTACTGGTGACGACGGAAGAACGCGCCAGAGACTTGAAACAACCTCCCGTGTATGTACTCGGCAGCAGCGAAAGCCATACGCACGCCCACATTTCGCAGATGCCCGACCTGACGGTGACAGCCGCCGCTATGACCGCCCCACGCGCATTCGCGGAGGCTGGTGTGCGGCCCGAAGACATTAACATGGCAATGATATACGATTCGTTCACCATCACGGTGCTGCTCTTGCTGGAAGACCTGGGCTTTTGCAAGAAAGGCGAAGGGGGCGCGTTCGCGCAAAATGGGCGTATTGCGCTCGGAGGTCAATTGCCCATCAACACCGATGGCGGCGGACTCTCCTCCAATCATCCTGGAATGCGCGGCATCTTCCTGATTATCGAGGCGGTGCGCCAGTTGCGCGGGCAATGCGGCCCCCGCCAAGTGCCAGGCGCAAATCTGGCGGTAGCGCACGGCAGCGGTGGGCTATTATCTTCGCAAGCGACAACCATACTGGGAAAGTGATTTCTGTTTATCTACAATAGATTTTGGATTCTCCAACTATAGCTCTTGGTGAATGCAACAGGTATACTTAGATACGAAAAAGTAAACAGAGCGACGTTCATGTACTGGATGCAACTAAGGAATGGTAATATCTTTCACTTCGCTTTTCTATGCGTTGCGTTAATCACAACCTGCAAGCATTTCTCTGGCAACGCATTTAGCTTTATGCATTCGCATCTTCATAAGTAAACAGCACCGTAGATCGCAAGCAAGAAGTGTTGCTGGCAGCCGCTGGTTATAATCTGGCGAAGCAATCGGCCAGAATGGGGCCTTCTTATGTCCACACTGAATATCTCACTCTTCGGCAAATTTTGCGCCAGACGCGATGGGCAGATATTGGAAGGTTTTGATGCGCGTAAAATGCAGGAACTCTTTTGCTATTTGCTCCTGCACAGGGATCATTCCCTGCCCCGCGAGACCCTTGCCAGCGTCCTGTGGCCGGAAACAACTACCGCTCTCTCCAAAAAAAGCTTACGGCAAGCGTTATGGCAGTTACAGTCCGCGTTAGGCTCACGGAACGAACCCTCAAACGAGCCTATACTACTCGTTCAACCCGATTGGATTCAATTGAATCCAGAAGCTGACTTCTGGCTAGATGTCGCAGTCCTCGAACACGCCTTTGAACTTGCGCAAAAGATTCCCGGCAAAGAGCTAGATACGCACACCGCGCAAATGCTACAAAATGTGGTGCAGTTTTATCAGGGGCCACTACTTGAAGGATGGTATCATGACTGGTGTATCTACGAACGCGAGCGTCTGCAAGGCATATATCTGACATTGCTGGACAAACTGATGGGCTGCTGTGAAGCGCGGCGTGACTATGAGACCGGGCTACTTTATGGAATGCGTATCCTGTGCTATGATCGCGCGCGCGAACGCACCCACCGGCGATTGATGCGCCTGCACTATCTGAATGGAGACCGCGCGGCCGCACTTCGACAGTTTGAGCAATGCTCTTCCGCTTTAGGGGATGAACTCAACGTAAGTCCCTCTAAAGGCACGGTTTCAATCTATCAACAGATCCTTGCAGATCAAATGGATGAGCCTGATCCTGTCTACACATCAGCGGAACCTTCACTCGAAATTTCAGAATTTCTCTTGCCCGGTATACTGAGCCGCCTGTTGCAACTACAGGCGACTCTCTCCGATCTGCAAAACCAGCTTGGACAGAGTATCCAGGTTGTGGAAGAAGCATTAGTCAGTTATTCTCTCCTGGCTCAAGCACAGCCCGTAGGCTAAAAGACGCATAAAAGGCATATAAGAGATGCTACAGAGACGATAAGAGATACATTACCTTATACCTCAACATGACGTTTCAATAGACACCCCTGTGTTACATTTTCATTGCGCTTGATAAGGTCTGGTCGAGGCAAACAACACCCGGCCCCAGGACAAACCTGAAAGGTGGGGACGACAATGGATTCCTTAGATGAGCCGAACGCACAATCATTCATTGTCAAAGTCTGGGTTGAGGATAGCGCGGAAAAAAACGGTCGGGGCGTATGGCACGGGCATATTACACATGTGCCAGACCATGAACGCCATTACCTGAAAAACCTGGGCGAGGTCGAGGACTTCATCGCGCCTCACCTGGAAGAAATGGGTGTCAAACTCAGAAGGCGCTGGCGGCTGAAAAGTTGGCTGAAACATTTGATGGAGTACAGTTGAGTGTGAAGCAACTCTAGCCAGCAGTACAAAAATCAGGTGATGCATTGGGCGTCATCTGGAACAACGGTGGGTTATCATTCACAGAAGGCAGGGTTGGTAGACCCACACTAATCATCTATGGAGGTTTTGAGAATGCCTACATTTATTACCGTCCCACCAGATTCGACAGCGTCAGACTGAAAACAGGTCACGGATTTCACCCCCCCCCACGGACTTTGGACACCCGGCACCTTCGAGACGGATTTTCCTTTCGCCCTCCTTCATGGGAGCATTGCGGCGATCGTCCGCCAGTTGGAGCCAGGGGAACCTCTCGGAGACCCGGAGAAAATTATCGAGGTGAATAACGAATGGGAGGTGGACCTACGTTGGGATCTGAAAGGGAGAGCCGTTCCTTTCATCTGTGGTCAATGGCGTGCCAGGCTCTTCCTTGAATCCTTGGGGGATGACACACTTGATCGTGAGGCCAGGTACCCGGTAGATATTCCCGTTGACCAGCGGAAAGATTCATATCACGCGCAATTCCACATCGGTAAAGACCTTCTCAAGGTGGAAGCGGACGGGGGAACTCCGTTCAAGCCAGCCGTGAATGTCATCTTCATGGTGAACGATGCCGGCACATTAAAACCTGGGCCTATCGTTGGCTACGTCTCCCTGGCTGTCATCAATTGTTTCCGAGAAGTGGTCGTCGCACCCTGACTCGCCGATGAACTGCTGAGGAGCTTTGGTTGGGAGGAAAGAGTTTTTTGTCAGAGGGGTCGAACGAGACTAACACCTGTTCGACCCCGCAAGGGAGGCACAGCGATCTCGCGCTAACTGGCCCTGGGAGGAGGACTAGCGATGACCAGCAAGAAATATCCATCCGGGTCGGATAGTGGAGAGCCATTCCTGAAAGATGACCTCCAGCTAATCAATGGCATTGGTCCCGCTATCGTAAAAAAACTGCATGGCGTTGGCATCAATACCTTTGCCCAACTTGCTGCGCTTTCACCCGCGGATATAGCCGCAGCGATTGCCGACTCGGCTGAGCGAATCATCAAACAAGACTGGATTGGTCAGGCACACAAATTGGCGGCAAACAAAGCACAACCAGGTGTTGAGACGCCTCTAATAGAAGAACCAGATCAGCCCTCTGGCACAAGTACTGAGAACAAATCTCTTACTCCACCGAAAACAAAGCCCAGGGTGGCTGCTATACTACGAGTACGTGATCTGGAGATGATTAGAGGAGAATCGGCCAGTCTAGCCAGGATTCTAACCCGCGATGAAACTTTCGACATTCGCCTCACACTTGACTTTACTGGCTTGCATGAGCCAGAACACGTCCCTCTTAACTATAAAGCGCTCATTTATGGCAAAGCCCGTGGTAATCCTGGCATTGTTATAGGTGAAGCACAGGGTACTATTATGCCGTCTGATGGAGCTACCATCACAGTGATCGGAAACACTTTGCCGGAGGGTACCTACCGGCTTGCAGCTAAAGTTATCGTTGGACTGCCAACCATGAAACTTACAGCGGGGTCTGATAATACCGGCATAATAGATGGAGGGTTAGTCCAGGTTTATTGAGCCACTGTGAACGAATAGCGCTACTTCCTGCCTGCTGTCTTCAATGCATAAGGAGGCCA
This sequence comes from Ktedonobacteraceae bacterium, assembly GCA_050695155.1. Taxonomy (GTDB): domain Bacteria; phylum Chloroflexota; class Ktedonobacteria; order Ktedonobacterales; family Ktedonobacteraceae; genus CF-113. Next base: position 9,678 of record JBOGTO010000106.1, on the reverse strand, counting down.
ATGATTATTAGAGCAAATAATCCAGGCCAGCATCTTTGAGCAATCTTCGCAAAGACTCTATATCTTCTGATTCTGTCGCCTCAGCGTCCTGCTTAGAGAAGTTTTTTGACCAACTATTTGATGAAGAACTTTGTGTAGCTCGCACCTGGTCGTTCAATTCCTCTTGAGTAGAGAGTGGAGCATCAACGCTGCTTCTATCCTTATTTAAGTACTTATGACTCCTGGCGCTGTTCAGATACAGAATACCTAGCGCCTCACTCCGGCGATCACCGTGCTTAACCAGCAGAATACTACGACCAGCCTCAAACTCAGATGTATAGTAATCGACCTCTTCTTCGGGTACACCCATACGCTCCAGAGTATCACGAATGCGATGCATCTCACCATTATTTTCCTGCGCCGCCAGGGTGATCTGGTCGTCGCCGAATCCTATACTCCTGAGTTCATCTACTGCATCCTCTGCCAGGGCCTCTTCCTTAAAAATGCCGACCACTATCGCATTAACGTTTGTTGACAAGGATTCCCTCCTTCCAAATGACTTTTCATGAGAAATAAGCTCTCTCCTTATTTATAACACACGTTTCATGGCTGAAAAAGTTCCACAACATTCCAAAGAATTCTTCGTTGGGCTTACAAAATTTTTTATGGCATGAATAGTCAACCAGGCCATACTACCGATAATAAAAAAAGGCCTATCCTCTCATGCTCTCAAAAGCGGAGAGGATAGCCGACTTGCGCTAGTAACAGGTCAGAATTAACGCGGCGCCCTCGTGAAAAGCGCGAGGCGGTTGCCGCTCGGGTCGGTGAAAACGGCCCACCAGCCGACATGTGGAATCTCGGTTTTGGGGAGTACCGTTTTGCCGCCATGCGCCTCTATTTCGGCAAGCGTGGCGTCAATATCATCGGCTTGCAGATAGACAAGCAGGCTGTCGAGCTTGTACTGAATATGGACAGGATTCTCTGCCGCTATCTCGACAAAACCACCAGCGGGGCCGCCCTCGGACTGGAACTGCACATAGCCGTACATCTGGTCGGCTTCAATCTTCCAGCCAAAAACATCGCCATAGAACTTTCCTGCCGCGCTGGTATTCGTGGCGGGAATCTCGACATGCACAATTGGATGGCCTGACACGAGCATTCCTCCTTTCGTAAGCGGAACTCGTCATAGTCATATATCATGGACAAAAGCCCGTTACTTTCATCCTACTACAGTATAGTGCGGATGTTCTAATAAATCAAGAAGCAGGCTGTGTTACGGGACTATTTTGTATCGGGAAGCTCCGCCAGCGATGATTTGACTTCGATGTAGCGAGCCAGGATGAAGATGAGGTCGGAGAGGCGATTGAGGTAGCGCACGACTTCGCCATTTTGAATGACGCCGTCATGCAGTAATTTGACCGCCATGCGTTCGGCGCGGCGAATAATGGTGCGGGCAAGGTCGAGCGCGGCTCCATCCAGCGAGTCGCCGGGGATGATAAATTTGTTGGGAATCTCTACCTCTTCTTTAAGGGCGTTTTCAACTTGTTCGAGTCGCTGCACATGCTCAATCGTCATACGCAGTCCCATTTTTTCGTAGTTTTCGGGCGGCGTCGCCAGTTCGCCCATTAAAAGATACAATTCTTGCTGTATCTCGTAGATGATTTGTTTGACTTTGGCATCGGTCGCCATAGCGCGAGCCAGCCCCAATGCGGAGGTCGCTTCATCCACCGTGCCGAATGTGTCGGGACGGGCATCATACTTGGGAACACGCTGTTTGCCCAGCAGCCCTGTATAGCCGGTATCACCGGTGCCAGTTGTCACCTTTGCCATAGAAATATCCTCTTCTTGTTTACGTTATGTGGTAGCGATAAGCTTTGCTGACGCGCCGCCAGTCCAGTTCTTTGCCGCGCACCGGGCGTTCCTCGTTGAGTGGTTCCAGGTGTTTTGAGGACAGGAAACGCTTGCGCAGGTTTGACAGGTCAATCTGCTCATCGGGCAGGACGAAGGCGCGATAGAGCAGCGCTGCTTCAGCCAGTGTGAGTATACCATCTCCGGCAGACGGCTCGCGCACAATACTGATAGGGCGTGTATCTCTGGTCGAGCGACCGGCGAGGTTCAGGTTCCACCACTCGTCGCCACTGGCCTGGCTCATAGAACCCATGTCGGCCAGAAAGCCCAGCACGATTTCTGGGTTGCGTTGGATGTGCGAGCGCAGCGTATGCAGCGCCGCCTCCAACACGGGGCGCACCTCGGCGTCCAGTTCGTGCTGCCCTGTTTCGATCTTCTCCACCGACTTCCAGCCCACGCGCAGGCTCGGCACAGGGTGCGCTTGCAGATTGGGGCGCAATTCGTCACGATTGGCGCGTAGCAAAACGCTGTGGATCAGCGAGACGGACGCGCCCTGATCCGTACTGCCCCATACATACACCTGCTGCTCCTGCCAGCCCGCTTTCAACTGAAATAAGGCGGCTTCGTTCGGCCACATCAACACCGTCTCGACTGTCCGATCAACGGCGTCCGTTACCGACTCTGTGCCTAACACCAGCCGCATAGGTGGACCCCAGGGGCTATCACGCAGCAACACCCATAAAGACCAATCGCGGATGGCAAAAACCACAACCCCCGCCGTAACAATCAGGCGGCGTGGTGTAACATCGCGGGCAGGTTGCGCTGCAATTGTCGTCCTCGAACCAGGAACAGGCGTATTCATAAATATTGACTCCCGCTTCCACATCATGTTTATGAAGTTAGTTATATCGATTGTAACCATTCTAACGCAAGTTCGCAAGCCCATTGCAAGCAATATGCCAGGCAGATACAAATGGGAGGGCATTTGCTATCAAAAGAGAATCAAAAAAGGACACCACTTGCGCGGTGTCCTTTGTATTTTAACTGTCGCTTACATGCCTAGTGGACAAAAATGAGTCTGAGTCCCCCGGCTAAAGCGGCTGTGAGAATGACTGCCATAAGTTGAAGTAAACGCATCTTGACCAGTTCCGCGCGGTTATCAATGGCAATTGCCTGCGCGCCACTGGATTGTCGAACATACTTTTGATTCTGCATAGCCTTTTCCCTTTGATACTATGTGAGTACCAATGATTTGTGTACCTACACTATATAATACGAAGGCGCACATCCTCTGGTTGCATATGTCATACTATACCCGAAAACTGAGCCAAATTGCTATGATGTTGGTCACAAAAACTGCTCCGTTATGAACACCAGATCAGAGTAATTACCAAACATATCGGGCCGATAGTACATCTCAAATATATAAGTAACTGTTCAAATTGTATTGCATCTGCTATACTGCATTAACAACGGTAAGGTAGCGCTAGAAGAGGATGAATGCTGTGCAAGCTAACCATACTGTAGCAAATGACAAAAATCGGTCCCAGCTTGTTCAAATTTTTCGCTATATTCAAGCCCTGGATCAGCTTCACAATCCCCCTCAAAAAGAAATTCGGTTTCAAAACTGGGTGCTATGGTTCCACGAGTTACCTACCCATCCTGCTATTATTCGAGGCGCAATTACAGACCCCACTGGCGATGAGAATACGGCTGATGCTGATAGCGATGATTATATACTGAAGATTCGTAGACCCGCAATTACAGACATGCCGATGCCACCTACGGAATTACTACCCTGGCTTGAAAATGGATGGCAAGATATTCAGGGGCGCATAGTAATCAAGCCTGCTATTCAAAACAGAATAAACGGCCAATTAACTGATTTGCATTTCGAGGATAACCCACAGCGCAAACCCATGTTGGACAAATGGGTCGCTCTACGAGATAGATGGGTCGCTTCCGAATTGCCCGCGCACCGCGCTTTTGCTTTGTATGAGAAACTACATAGCCTATTAGCGGAAATCGAGCGTGAAAGTGAGCGCGTCGAACTAATGGTGGGAGATGGTTTGATTACCTGGCAATCCAAAGATGGCTCATTCGTTCACCATCCAATATTGTTAAAGCTAGTTCAACTCCAATTCAATCCAAATATTCCAGAATTTACGGTAATTGAGACAGATCAGCCTTCCGAATTATACACAGCCTTCTTCCAGGATTTCCCAGAAGTATCTGCTAATGTACTCGCGCGGTGTCGTGAAGATTACACTCAAAATGAGTGGCATCCTCTGGGTGGGAAAGATACGAATGATTTTCTGAGGCGATTAAGTTCTGAACTTTCTCCTCATGGTAAAATGATCGAGAATGATACACCTCCTGCCAACAAAACTCAGCTTACCATTAACCGCGATCCCGTTTTATTCTTACGCCCACGTAACCTGGGAATAAGAGTAGCGGTAGAATCAATCTTGAGGACACTCCCTCAAAGCAGCAATATTTCGGAGGCGCTTCTTAGCCTGATAAAGGTCGATGATAAAACAAATCCCTCACCAGACAATACTCCACTATCAAAATCATTTGATACACCAAATGGCGAGGATGAACTTGTTCTGCTCAGCAAACCGGCCAACGCTGAACAATTGGAAATTGCCCGTCGTCTTGAGCGAGATGCGGCAGTATTAGTCCAGGGGCCTCCTGGAACAGGCAAAACCCATACCATTGCTAATCTGATTGGTCACTTACTCGCACAGGGGAAAAGTGTCCTGGTGACAAGCGAGAAACCGAAGGCGCTGCGAGTGCTGAAAGAAAAAGTGGTGGAACCACTGCAACCACTTTGCGCCAGTATATTGGATGACGATAACAAGAGCGAGATGATGAAGACCATCGACGCTATCAGCGAACGCCTTTCATTTTCCGATGCAAACAGGTTAGAAAGCGAAGCAAGCAAGCTGATACGTCAACGCTCAAATATTTTACAGCAGTTGCGAGAGACACGCCAAAAGTTGATTGAAGCGCGTAGTAGCGAGTACAGAGCTATTACCATCGCAGGCAACACCTATTCGCCTGCTGAAGCGGCGCGTAGTGTCACTCAAAATAAGGATTTAAATGGTTGGATTCCAGGACCTGTTGTTCCTGGTATGTCATTGCCATTATCCATCAGCGAACTAACAGACCTGTATAATTCCAATGGGGTCGTTAGCCAACAAGAAGAACGAGATATTAGCACCCTCTCTCTGGATTCCGGGCAATTATCAACTCCTTTTGAGTTTAAACACCTTATAGCAGAACAGGCCGAATTACAACAAAAAAATCTGAATTACCGGCGCGATCTTTGGATTAGCGAACAACTAAAATATTCCGATCAAGAAATGAAGCAACTACAGCAACGGCTAATCCAGGAAATCGAACCTTTGCACAACCTTTCCGGCTGGCGTTTAGCTGCCCTCTCGGCTGGGCGCGAAGGGGGAGCGCACCGACAAGTATGGGTAGACCTGGCGCAAGAAACTGAACGTGTATACAGGCTTGCAGCCGACGCCCAGATATTTGTGCTGAAATATGATCCTGTTGTATCTCAAGGTTGCTTGCCTGGTCGTATTGAAAGTGTTCTCCACGAGATCATTGAATTTCTCCAACACGGAGGCAAACTGAATAGTCTTAAACTCTTCATGAACAAAGAATGGAAAACGCTGATTGAGAACACCACAGTACAAGGGAGGCGGCCTGTATTCCTTGAAGAATTTCAGGCAATCTGGTATTTTGTTGCGCTAAACGTAGCGCGGACACAATTAGTGGGACGCTGGCAGCGACAAATGAACGCTTTTGGTGGAATCGATATAACCAATATCGGTCCAGCCCCTGAAACTGTATTTTATCAATATGTTGAGCCAATTAAAAATTGCCTGCAATGGTATCCGACCACCTGGAAACCTTTAGAGAACGAACTCAAACATCAAGGCTTTCAGTGGGAACGGTTTTTAGCGGAAGTGCCTGTAACCCACGTTCAACACAGTGAGATAATGCGCCTGCAAACGGCTGTCACACAAATGTTGCCTCCAATCTACGTAGCTGAAGTATACCGAAGAACATACAACCGAATAGATAGCGCATTTCTCATGTTAGAGCAAAAACTTGACAAAATTGTTATAAACTCGCCGCAGATTGAAGTAGTCGCTCGCTTACGTGATTCTGTGAAAAGGCGGGATATTCAGCTCTATCGAACTTGCTACATCAGCCTTAACAATTTGCATGAGAAAGCAGAAATTGCGCGATTGCGCCGTATGTTACTGGCAAAGTTGGAAAAGGCTGCTCCCGCCTGGGCCAATGCAATCAGAGATCGCGTTGGTATTCATGGCAATAGAGACATTCCAGGGAAACCAGAAGATGCCTGGCTATGGCGTCAACTCTATGATGAGTTAGACATTCGCGCAAAAATATCATTAGAAGAATTGCAGGACCGCATCAACTGGTTAAGCCGCGAACTTTACCAGATCACTGCCGAGTTAGTTGAGAAGAGCGCCTGGGCAGCACAGGTTCGTCGTACAACTGTTGAACAAAGACGAGCCTTGCAGGGTTGGCGAGAATACATGAGAAAAATTGGCAAGGGGAAAGGCAAAAGAGCGCCCAGACTTCTCGCAGAGGCGCGTAAACTCATGCCTGCCTGCCAATCTGCTGTGCCTGTTTGGATCATGCCATTAAGCCTCGTTGCAAGGAATTTCGATATGTCACGTAATCGCTTTGATGTAGTGATTATTGACGAGGCGAGCCAGGCCGATATTACCGCGCTAGTCGCTGTGTACCTGGGCAAACAAGTGTTAGTAGTTGGCGATGATGAGCAAGTTAGCCCACTGGGCGTAGGTCAGAATCTCGACGAATTACAAAGGCTTATCGACGAACACTTACGCGGTATCCCACTCGCTAATGTTTATGATAGTAAACTGTCGATTTATAGCCTTGCTAGAACAAGCTATACGCCTGTTTGCTTGCTCGAACATTTTCGTTGCGTCTCTCCCATTATTCAATTCAGCAATGATCTCTCCTATAACGGCAAAATTAAACCTCTACGTGACGATAGCGATGTTAAGATACGCCCTGCTACTATTGCCTATGCCGTGAAAAGCACTGCTAAACAAGGCAAGGTCAACGAAGCAGAGGCTTACGCAGTTGCTTCATTGCTGATCGCAGCATCAGAACAGCCTGAATACCAGGACGCAACGTTTGGAGTAATTTCAATGGTTGCAGCAGATCAAGCATTATACGTTGAGCAGCTTCTTCGTCGATATATGGCTCCCGCAGAATATATGCGCCGTCGGGTTCTATGTGGCGATCCCGCTCAATTTCAAGGGGATGAACGCGATGTGATGTTTCTCTCGATGGTTGACATACCAGGAGAAGGAGGACCCCTTTCTATGCGAGGTGAAGAGGGTCACGACCAGATGTTTAAGAAACGCTTCAATGTGGCGGCCAGTCGGGCGCGTGATCAGATTTGGGTAATCCATTCGCTCGATCCTGAAATTGATCTCAAACCAGGTGATCTTCGCCGCCGCCTCATCTTACATGCGCGCGACCAACATGCTCATAATATCGCAATTAAAGCTCAAGAGCAGTACATAGAATCGGTATTTGAAAAACAGGTATTTGATCGACTGGTGCGAGCGGGATACTGTGTAAAGACACAGTGGCGTGTTGGAGCTTATCGCATCGATTTGGTAGTAGAAGGCGCTGGTAAACGCCTGGCTATTGAGTGCGATGGAGATCGCTGGCATCCACAGGAAAAGCTTGAAGAAGATATGGCCCGGCAGGCCATTCTCGAACGCCTGGGATGGCGTTTTGTGCGTATTCGTGGAAGCCAGTTCTTCCGTGATCCCGACAGGGCAATGAAGCCAGTATTTACGCGATTACAAGACCTGGATATTCCGCCGGAAGGAATGGTGAGGCAAAGCAGCGAGAACATAGATGGTCAAGAATTAAAAGATCGTATTATACGCCGTGCCGACGAACTAAGTAGACAGTGGAAAGAATCTACCGGCGCGAGGATACCAACCATCAGTGTTAAACAAACCACGTCTCCCGCAAAAAGCATATACAAAATACCGGACCCGACACCGAAACCACAGCTTGTTTTACCAGCTGCCAGGAGAAATGATTCTCTCAACATCGTGCTGTTCTTCCAGACAAAGGGGATCAAGGTAATCGATAATCGCGAACAAAACGGCGGCGTCTGGGTTCAGGGTGGTAACGAACTTTCTTCGATCATGCAAACACTTGCAGCTAAAGGTATCCATTTCAGATTTGTTCCAGACGGCATACCATACAATAGTGCGGCAGGCCACTATTATCATGATGGTTGGTTTGCGAAATCTATATAAGATACTTTGCAAAATGAGCATAATTATGAGTCTTAACGGAGCCTCTCGAATGATCAGAATGGTATACTGAATATCAGAGGGCTTTTCGTTTTCAAGCTGGAAGGATTTCCCGTTATGCGCACATTTTCAAGGGAGGCCAGGGAGCGACCGTATCGCACAGTTGAGGCAACAAAGATTCTGCGCGCGAAAGCAAGGGTCATCGAGCGCGCGACTTGCGATGCGCGCGCCGACGAGATGATTGTCGCGGTGGTGCGGCCCGATTTGAGCTTTGGAGGTGTCTGGACGCTGGCCCGCGCAGACCTGAGCAAGCAGATATTCATTGTGGAAGACGAAGGCGGCTGGTCGCTACTCTTTTCTCCACAGACCTCGCTGGCGCAAGTTGAGCAACGGTGCGACGAACTTGCCAGGATCGCGCGGAAAAGAGGGGAAGTCATGCAGCGCTGGATAAACCAGCATCCCGACGGCATTCAAGATTAAACGCGCTTACCGGCTGTCATAAATCTTGTTTCGCATTTGAAATTAAATTGGCAATTCCGGCAACCCTGGCTTATCCGCCGCGCCGCTTGTTTGTTTTTGTTCGACCTGTCCTGCAAGCGGGGAACTGCCATTACTATCGACATTCTCGTTATTATTCTCGGCAGGGAGCAGGTCACTATGTAATTCTAAGAGGCGGCGTGCTTTGGGATATTCCTGGTCGAGCAGGACGCGGAAGACTTGCTCGCAGGCGGAAAGGGACTCGGCGGCATCAGCGCGTCTGGTGGCCGTCAGGGAGCCAAGCATATCATGGCGTTTGGCCGTGCGGAACAGGACATGCACCTTTTCCAACACTTCGGCAAACTCGGCATGGACTTGATCATTCCAGCCCTGGCTCTCTACGACGGTTAGGGCCTTCGCCAGAAAACGCTTGCAGACCCTGACAACGGTCAAATATTCATTATTGCGAGCTTCAGTGACGACTTGCAAAATGCGCCGTTCGTCGGCAACCTCTAATGCAACTACCGAGAAGATGCTTGCTTCTCCGCCCATTTCGCGGATTTCCTGTACAAGCTGGCGGAACTGCTTCTCGACTTCTTCCGAAAAAGGCAGTAAATATACCGAGTTTTGTAAAGCGAACGCGCCCAGATTTTGCAATCGACGCCAGACCCATACGCGCTTTTGTGAAGGCTCACTGGGTACCTTATACGTCAGTTGTAACCAACGCATAGCTTCCCGATCCTGCATGAATTGAGACTCCCGCTAATTTGAGGTGTTGCCGGTAACATTCGTTACCAGGCGATGCTATGGTACTCCAATAGCATCGCAAAGTCAAGCACGGATTACAGGCGGCAGGGTGATTTACAAGGCGAGGAAAGAGGGAAGGCGACCGCAAGGGTCGCCTCTACTAAGAACGGTCTTGCCAATGCGCCTCGTGGTCTTAGTAGAGGCGACTGTATGGTTTACCCACCTCGTGACCGTGGCGAGTTCCTGACATCGTAGCCCTAAGGCG
>JBOGTO010000105.1:0-3306 GCA_050695155.1 Ktedonobacteraceae bacterium | reverse complement strand
CATCTTATAGCTTATTTTTCTATCTTCTGCTCGCTATCTTCTGTTTGCGTCGCCTCTTCGTTCTCAGCAGGTTGTTCTTCCTCATGTACTTCCGCAATTGCTGGTTTGACTTTCTGCGGGATGCCGTAGGTGGCGGGTATCTCGCCCTCCGGCACAGGTTTGGAGAAACGCAGGACGAGGAAGGTGAGCGGGATAAGCACGATGAAGAGTACCAACGCGGTCCATTGCGCCTGTTTGAGACCCCAGTTGAGACCCAGGAAGCTAACAATGATGTTGTCGCGCACGAAGAAAATGGAGAACTGGGTAATCACGTAGCCGAACAAGTAGATTAGCATCAGCACTCCTGGTCGGCGCAGGCGGTGCGCCAGGTAGAGCATGATGGCAAGCAGCGCGATATTCGCCAGCATTTCGTAGGTGGCTGAAGGCTGCACGGCGGTAAACACCTGACCGCACTGACTCGGAATGGCGAGACCCTGGCAGAAGAAGCTGTGCGGGTTCGTGTAGAGCGTGGCCCAGGGGAGATTGCTGCGATAGCCCACGATGTCGCCGTTGATGATATTGCCGACGCGCCCGAAGATTTGCCCGGCAGCGCCAAACAGCACGCCCGCGTCAATAGCGACCAGTGGATTGATGCGTTCCGCCTTTGACCGCCAGAAAATGGTAGGGATGACCAGGAAGATGGCACCAAAAAAGGCCATACCACCTTCCCACGTCGCCAGGATATGCTCTGGCTGCTTGATGTAGAACGAGAAAAAATTGGGCTGCTGGATTACGAAGTACAGGCGACCACCGATCAGGCCGGCTACAATACACCACCACAGCATCCGGTAAACGATGTCCTGGCTAATGCCCTTGCGCTTCGTATAGCCGCGAATGACCCACAGCGCTATCAAAATGCCCACCACGTACATCAGGCCGTACCAGCGCAGGGCCAGCGGCCCGATATAGAAGATCACCGGGTCGATGTTAATCGGAATGTATGCTAACAAGGGGATACCTCCCATCAATTAATTCGTTGCTTTTGAATAAACTCTAGTAACATGACACCATCCTATCATAGTATGCCTTTCCCATATGCGCAAGTGCCTAAAAGACAGGTTTTCTCTTTTCTCCATAGCCAAACAGAAAAAAGGTTGCCGTTTCTTTTACAGTTACATTCAGTCCATGCTGCGCGAAACGCGCGGTCAGAGCAACGGGATCATAGTAATTTTTGACGATTTCAAACGCGCGGCCATCGTTCAGTTTGCGTGTCATCAATTGCTCTCCCATATCGGGCAACTGGTGGTTCGAGGCTGTGCTGGTCGGTTCGCAGCGACCATCCACAAAGAAGATTTTGCCACCAGGATGCAAAGCGGCTGCCAGCATAGCTAAAAATGCGTCGAGACGCTCAAGCGGCACATGGGAAAGCCAGAAGCCGAAAAAGATGCCGTCATACAGGCGCGATGGTTGCCAGCTAAAGAGGTCTGCCAGTTCATATGTGACACGCTCGCTATTGACTTTGGCGCGGCTGATGGCGATCATTTCGTTTGAAGCGTCAAGAGCGGTGATGCTACTGGCCGTTTTGAGCAGGCGTTCCGTCCATATGCCTGTTCCAGGCGCAAGTTCAAGCAGTTCGCCCTGCATGTCAAAGCGCGCGAGCGCGTTGAACACCTTGTCCGCTTCGGCAAACCAGAGCGCGTTCGACTGCGCTCCCCGGTCATAACGCCCCTGTCGATAAAACCATTCATCGTATTCATTGGCGCGTTCTCGATAGTAGGTTCTCATCTCGTCCAGCACACTGGCTGGCACTTCCTGGCTCATACGGTGCATTCTCCTTCTCTATTCTTTTGATGATAATGTACATGTGAATTTTGCTAATCAAAATCGGGAATGATGCGTGGCCTGTCCTGTAGGGACAAGGGGTGGATGAGGGGAAAGGTGGGGGCCTTGTGCTTGTCCTGCTGGCAATGCGATTCTGTTGGGATTGCGTGAGGCATAATGATCGTACCCCAACCAGGACAAGCACAAGGCCCCCGCATCCACCCAACCCCGCCCCTTGTCCCTACAGGACGAGGAAGCCTCCTCCCCTTTTCCTCCTTCCCTTATTCGGTTGTCAACGTTCATCAGGACATTGGGCCGCAAGCGTCCCATTCCTGTTTGCGATTAGCAACATCACTCTGGATTTCAACTGTCCTCACAGGTGGATATTCTATGGGTGTCCTGTACATGGTGAGGAGCATCATTATTGTGTATACTTTCTCTTATAAGGAATACGTCATCTGCAAGCAAAGGCATCACATGCAACTCACGCAGCGCAAAAGTAGCCTCATTGTTGTCGTCAATTATGTGCTAATGGTTCTCATCTGGGGGTCTTTTCCCGTCGCGGCCAAGATCGGCGTGCAGCACGCTCCGCCTTTGCTGCTATCGGGTATGCGCTTCACGCTGGCCTTTCTCATCATGGCTCCTTTTGCCTATATGCAGAGCAAAAAGCTGTGGATCACCTGGCGACAACACGGGCGCGTGCTTGTAATTTCGCTCTTGATGGTTGGCATTCCCAGCAGCATCTTTTTTGCCGCCACGCCCTACGCGCCGGTCAGCGTACTCACTATCATGTGGTCTACTACGCCCATCTTTACCGCCCTTTTCGCCATGCGCGATAAGGACGAAGTGCGCGGCTGGAAGTTGCCTGTTAGCCTGCTCATCGGCTTATTTGGTGTTTTGATCGTGCTGCTTGGCCGCCTCCCATTTCTGCCCGGCTCCGGCGGGGGCTTGCTCTTTGCTGGCAGCGGCATCACGCTTATTGCTGAACTGGCAGTGCTGGCCTCGTCGAGCGTCTATGGCTATGGTATTCGCATGGCGCGGCGCAACAGCCCGGACATTCCCGTCACTGTCATGACCACCTGGCAACTTTTCTACTGCGCCCTCTTTTTGCTGGCAATAAGCCTGATTTTCGAGCGCGGTTCATCCTTTCAGCCCATCCCGGTCACGTTTGGCGTACTTTTCTATCTCGCTGTCTTTTGTAGCTGTATCAGTTTCTTCCTGCTCTTCTGGCTGATCCGCCGCATCGGTGCCATACGCACTGCCTACAGCGATTTCATCATTCCAGGCGTCACCCTGATCCTCTCCTACCTTTTCGTCGGTGAAAGCCTGACCCTCGCCAAAGTGATCGGCTTAGGCTTTGTAATCTTGGGAGTAGTGCTGGTACAAATACCGTAAGTGGCGATATCCCAAAGTTCGGGCTACCTGATGAACTTTTCCAATCGAATAGGGTAATAAGGGGTGGGGCGTCACCTTCTGTAGATACTGTGTTGTTTGTCAAGGGTGCAG
>JBOGTO010000104.1:0-7975 GCA_050695155.1 Ktedonobacteraceae bacterium | reverse complement strand
ATTTGGAGGTTTGCTATGTTAGATGACATTTTGCGCGAGACAAGAGCATTTCAAGAAATGGCTAGAGAAGGACACGAGGCGGGCCTTAAAGAGGGTCTCAGGGAGGGTCGCGTCGAAGGAGAGCTTCAGGCGCATCGTCAGCTACTGAGTGAAGTTATCCAGGAGCGATTTCCTGAGCTAGCATACCTTGCAAGAGAGAAGGTAGAAGCTACCGACGACGCGGAACTGTTGCGCCGCGTCACGGTCAAGATCAGCGTTGCGCGAACATCAGCAGATGCGGAACAGTATCTACTCGCAATAAGCAGGAGAGATGAGAAGAACTAAGGTCTCCTTTCTCTTCTAGCGTGGCTGAACATGACATCTAGCAACAAAAGGATGCGGAACATGAACATTGTTCCGCATCCTGCCATTTTGGGCGTATAGCCGTTGATTATTGTGTGACGGTCACACCGGCGAATTCACGCACAAGGGCGTTGAATTTCGTGGCCTGCTCGTCCTGAGGCTGCTGGCTGGCGTTATCCAGCGTGCGGGTTTCGATACGAGTATTGATGGCCTTGAAGGCCGCGCTTGCCTCGCTGGGAGTTAGCGTGCCTTCGCGGCCCCAGACGATCACAACGGGCATTTGCAGGCGCGCCAGCGGCTCGCGCGCATCGGTCGTCAGATTGCCGGTCAGGGCGGACGCTGCCGCGAAGCGAGCGTTGGACTGGTGAGCGCTGCTAAAGATGTACTCGACCAGTTCGTCGGTAATCAGGCCGGGGTTGTGGTAGCCCTGCTCATCGTAGTAGTTCTGGATGGCGCGGCGCGAGGTCAGCAGGTTATAGGCAAACTGGCCGGCGATGGGCGCGCGCAATAGCACCCTCAGAGCCGCGTTGAGAGGACCCGGCACGGTCTCCTGTAACATCGTCGGGGATGGCTCGACCAGCACCAGTCGCTCGAAAAGCTGCGGGCGGCGATAGGCATCGGCGATGACATAGGCGCTGGTTTCTCCACGCGCCACTACTACCGCCGGCTTGCCGATCACTTCTTTCAAGAAATCGCTAATCAGGTCGGCATACGTCTCGGCAGTGTAGTCAATGGCGGGACGATCCGAGAGGCCGTAGCCCAGCAGGTCCAGCGCATAGACGCGGAAGTGTTCCGCCAGCGCGTCTATGTTCTTGCGCCATTCATAAGACGATGCGCCGGGGCCGAAGCCATGCACTAACAGAAGCGGCTTCGACTCGCGGTTGCCTTTCACCAGGTAGAAAATATCTCCATCCTTCCAGGGGTAACGACGCTCCTCGCCTTTCAGGACGGTATCGATCTCGCCCGCCTGCGAATCGGTCATTTTGTTGAAAAGGGTCAAAGCCCCCAGCGCGCCACCGATCACCAGACCGGCGGTGAGCAATTTACCTGCAAACTTCATGTTTCATTCTCCTCAACTCAATATACTTACATCCGTTTGGGCGCATTTTTTGCGCCCCTTACGTTTCGCGCAGCGCGTACTTTCACCTTGATTCTATCCTACGCTGCGTTCCCAAATCTTACGCTTGCTTTAGCCTGCGTAAAGCCCAAAGGGTAATATATCATTTTCTAAAAGCAAGACGCAAATGTACCTGGCCTTATATTTGCGGTATACGGGTATAGCGGATATACTTGGGGATAACAACACATCGTCAATGAGTTGAGATAGTGAACGGGCATGTTCACACACAGGGGAAATATGCAGCAACATATACCACACATCAGTCTATCCAGTGAAGTTCAGGCAGCCTTAGAAGCGCAACAGGCGGTAGTCGCACTCGAATCGACCGTTATCGCGCATGGCCTGCCTTATCCCCACAATCTTGAAGTCGCGCAAGCGATGGAGGCTGCTATTCGAACCGAAGGTGCCATTCCTGCCACAGTTGGCATCCACGATGGGAAAATTGTAATCGGTCTATCGCGGACCGAAATTGAACGCCTGGGAATGGCTGAGGATGTCTTAAAGGTCAGCAGGCGCGACCTGGCAGTGGCCCTGGCGACGGGCAAGTTGGGCGCGACGACCGTTGCCGGAACGATGCTGTGCGCGAGCATGGCGGGCATCCGCTTTTTTGCGACGGGTGGCATCGGCGGTGTGCATCGCGGCGCGGAAACTAGCATGGACATCTCCGCTGACCTGACCGAACTGGCGCGCACGCCCATGCTGGTAGTGTGCGCGGGCGCAAAGTCCATCCTTGATCTTGACCTGACCTTAGAATACCTGGAGACGCAGGGCGTGCCTGTGCTTGGCTGGCAAACCGACGAGTTCCCCGCCTTCTATGTGCGTTCGAGCGGTAGACGCCTGAGCCATCGCATTGATAACGCGGCAACCGTCGCCGCCATCGCCCGCGCTCAGTGGGAATGTCAACTGCAAGGGCTGGTCGTCGGCTGCCCAATACCAGAAGCATACGCCATGGACCCTGCTCCCCTTGAAGCCGCTACCGAGGAAGCTTTGCAACTGGCGAAACAAGAGGGCATTCGCGGCTCAGCCACCACGCCATATCTGCTCGCGCATGTCGCCAAAGCCACCAGAGGCGAAAGTGTCGAGGCCAACAAAGCCCTGCTGGTCAACAACGCCCGTTGGGCCGCGCGCTTCGCAATGGCATATTACAGCGATCGTGCGTAGGGATGCGGATGGTGTGTAGGGGAAAAGTTATGTGGTTGATTTCTTAGCGCGTTGGGACTACAATACATAGCAACAGGTTCTGGCCCAGAGCCTTCTATTTTATCTGTAGCATATCCTCCTGAAAGGAGTGAAACTTCGTGAGTAGAGGATTGACTAAAATTATTGGGAGTACCATCCTGACTGTCCTATGGGTGTGCGCCTTCGTCTTTATCAAACGATCGCTCATCATCGATTTTGGAGGAGGTATCACCTTCAACTTCAAGATGGCCGTCATCCTGGTTGGCCTGGTCATCATCGTGTTCTATAATTTTCTTTATCGCTCCAACCCTGAAGTCACTAAACTCAGTTTCACAGTTGCGCTGACCATTGCCTGGATTTCGCTGATGATTTTCTACCATTTTCAACCGCTGCAAGGTACTGAAGCAGAGTATGCAGCGGGTATTGAATATGATGGTTCGGTCGGTTTCTTTGCCATCGTCAGTGGCCTGCTGGTTTGCCTGCTGTGGATTCGTTTCTTCTCGGACGAGATCTCCCTGGAAGATAAACAATAGGGGCGCGAATTTATCGCGCCCTTTCCCCTCTCTCTACTATTAATGCCGGAAATGTCTCTGATCGGTAAAAATCATAGCGATGGCATAATGGTTGGCCGCTCGAATGCTCTCTTCGTCGCGCACAGACCCGCCCGGCTGGACGATGGCCGTAATACCGGCTTTAGCAGCAGCTTCTACCCCATCCGCGAAAGGGAAGAAAGCATCAGAGGCCAGCACGGAGCCGCGCGCGCGTTCCCCGGCTTTCTCCAGCGCCAGTTGCACGCTCGCCACACGGTTCATCTGTCCCGCGCCCACGCCCAGCACCGCCAGTTTGTGCGCCAGCACAATAGCATTTGACTTAACATGCTTGACCACTTTCCAGGCGAACATCAGGTCTGTCACCTCCGCCAGCGTGGGTTCGCGTTCGGTCACGACGCGATAGGTGGTCTCCTGCTCTCCCCATGTATCGGACGTTTGCAATAACAGCCCTCCGCTGATACTGCGCACCTCCAGTTGTTTCCCGCGATGCTCATTATGTGTGCCATTCAGGCTATTTGCATCAACCGGGGAGTGTGTTGCCAGCAGGCGGATATTCTTCTTCCGGCGCAGGATTTCCAGCGCTTCGGGCGTAAATTCCGGGGCAATGACGGCTTCATAAAACAGGTGGTTTATCTCGCGCGCGGTTTCCGCGTCGATGGGACGGTTACAGCCAATAATGCCGCCATAAGCAGAGATTGGATCGCCCGCGTGCGCTTTGTTATATGCCTCAAGCAGTCTATCATCGCAGGCCAGGCCGCACGGGTTGGTGTGTTTGATAATTGCAATAGTAGGCGAGCTGAAGCTCTGCACCGAGGCTAGCGCGGCATCCAGGTCGAGCAGGTTATTGTACGAGAGTTCTTTTCCGTGCAAAACCTCTGCCTTTGCCAGAGATGGCTGCGTTGTTTCACGTTCACTGGTCGGCTCCTGCCAGCCATAAAAAGCCGCCTGCTGGTGTGGATTTTCGCCATAACGCAATTGCTCAATGCGATGCAAAGGGAGTGTCAGGTCTTGCGGGAAGTATTCCGGCTCAGTTGCCTGCGAGCGTAAGTAATCGGCGATGGCGCTATCATAGCTGGCGGTGTGCTGGAAAGCAATGGCAGCGAGCCGCCGCCGCGTGTCATGGCTTACCTCGCCCTTTTCGCGCCATTCCTGCATGACCTGCTCGTAATCTTGTGGACGTACCAGCACGATAACATGCTCAAAGTTCTTGGCAGCCGCGCGTAACAGTGAGACGCCACCAATATCGATCTGCTCTAATGCTTCGTCCAGCGTTGCATCACCACGCGCCACCGTCTTGACAAAGGGGTACAGGTTTACTGCTACTATATCGATAGGCGCAATATCATGTTCCTGCAATTCGCGCATATGCGTCTCATTATCACGCAAGGCCAGAATGCCCCCAAAAATCGCCGGGTGCAGGGTCTTGACACGCCCGTCAAGTATCTCTGGGAAACCTGTCAGCGCACTGACCGCCTGCGCTTTGACACCCGCCTCCTTTAATACACTGGCTGTGCCACTGGTTGAGAAAATGCTAACGCTGTGGGTATGTAACTCTCGTCCCAGCGCGACGAGACCTTCACGGTTGGCGACGCTCATGATGGCTCGCATAAATTACCTCATACTTTCTACTCTCTACCGGGATTGATCGCGTCTTCTATCAGTATACCCCATTCGCCGTTCCATTGGTTGGAAAAGTAGAGTGAAGTGCGGTTGAGAAACCTTAACCGTCATACGGTACTTTCATACCACTTTTCGAAGCAATCATACAAATAGAGGGATTTGAGTATGGTAATATCCCAACCGTAGGCAGTAATGCCACTGAGTTTCAAGAAAATTCAAAACACGTCATAGAACACATCTGTGACAGCTTCTTGACCGGGAATGAAGGGCGCGTTGGAAACGAACGTATTCCAGGGTGTGGCGCGCTCGTAGGAACCTGATATATCGCATGTGTGTCGCAAAAGCGGACCTCTATGTATGGTCAGCCGGGCATCCGTATGTCCTGAAAAATAAAAATGGAGCGGCACAGCTAAAGGAGATTGGAAACATATGAAAAGGTCACGACGTAATCCTTTCGGCGCAAGTCCGAGGAAACGCAGGCGTTTGTCGCCGTTCATGCTCATTGGTGTCCTCGTTTCGCTGGGGGTAGCGGTGGTGGGAGCTGTTGTGTTCGTGCTGCCGCATATAGGGTCACATGCGGCGGCGGTTAATGGTGATTGCACATTGGTCGTACCGGCTCAACCCCTGACGGCGACTGGCCTTGCCACCCCGTACAAGCTGATGGCGACCGATCCGGCAAATGGACCTTGTAACGAGTCCAACGCCGGTCAGGCGGCTTTCGCGCAGGCGGCAGTTTTCGATCCGGCCACCAACAGTATCTCGATCTACAATCCTCTGGTAATTGACAATGGCACGCAGCCTGCCGCAGCCCCGGTTGTGCCACAAGTCCCGGCTCAGGCTATCGTGGGCATCTGGTTCGGCTTCAATGGCAATAATTTGACCTTACAGAATCAAACCAATAGTTTGCGAGACGGCAAGTGCGTCAACGGCACGCGGGGTTCTATCTTTGGGCAGGTGTCATACTGCAATGCTCCGGCTTTTTTCCAGGCCGCAAACCAGGCGATTCAGGCTGGCAAGCTGGTAGTGCCGCAGTTAGGCAAAGCCAAAGATGGTTTGGCCTGTCCTACTGTGCGCGACTTCTCGGTTGTTGACCAGGATCAGAGCGACAACGTTACGACATCCTACCTGGTGTTAGGGAATGGGCAAACGGCGCAGATGAACAAAGCCAACGCCACAACTTTACAAAACTCGCAGGTGCAAACGAATGGCAGCGACAACCGCTTATTGTCTATTGCCCTTGATGGCGCGCTTGGCTGCACTCCCTGGATGGCCCCCGATCTAGCCGATCCCGGTCAGATGGTAACGGCCTTGCCGCTTGATGAGCTACAGGCTGCCGCGCACCAGGCCCAGCCCGTTGCGCTGGTACCGGAGGGCGACCCGATGGTGCTAGTCAATGGCAACACCAATATCAACAAAGTGAATCTCTATCGCGCGGGAGTTGACCAGCCGCCGGTACAATTTGGCACGATGAACAACGCCAATACGCGCGCGTACTGCTCTAACTTGCTCGCGGTTGCGCCCTCTCGTTTGCAGCTTGATGCGCGTTTGACCAAAGGGCGCCCCTCGGCTGATCCCGCCGTCGCTAATTCGCTGTTCACCTTCCTCGCACAGCGTTTCGTGAACACCTTTGAAGCCAACGGGCTGAATTGCGCGAAATTGCTGGGTACGGCAGACCCGGTGAGCGTAAAGACCGATGGCAATGGTATAGCTATCAACGCCACCATTAATGGCGCGACGATCACAACCCCGATGGATTGTGCCGTCAATGGCAACATAGTGACAGGTTGTAATGGTACCTCTACTATCAATGGCGTGACCTGTAGCTTTGTGACTGATAGGAACGCCCACCAGATACAGATTACTTGCCCGGCTGCACAACCGCAGCCATAAATGGCAGGCCACAGGCAAAATGTAGTGTTCTGTTCATGGAGCCGCCCGCTGTCATTCTGAGCGAAGCGAAGAATGACAGTCGAAGTGGTTCATGGAAGGATGACAAACGAGTAGGGACGCGATTCATCGCGTCCCTATAATCATGTCCCTATTTTTGTGCCTGCTTTATGCTTCGGCGGCTTCCAGTTCGGCCACGAGTTCGAGTATCGAGGGGCGACCAGGAAACTCCAGGTAGACATTAGCGTTGCGGTTCGCGCGTGAATGATGGCCGAATTTGACATACCCGTCAATCAATGCGAAGAGGGTATGATCGCGGCCCACGCCAACATTGTCGCCGGGCTTGATTTTGGTGCCGCGCTGGCGCACAATGATGCTGCCTGCTGTCACCAGTTGCCCATCGAAGCGTTTCACGCCGAGCATCTTGGGCTTGCTGTCGCGTCCATTGCGAGAGCTGCCTACACCTTTTTTATGTGCCATATCTTATTTCTCTCCTTCGGCTTCAGCATCCTCGTCGGCCTTCCTTACGCGGCGGCGGCGCGTGGGCCTTTGCTCTTCTCCGGCCTCAGCCTCTTCAGTGGATGCCGTTTCAGAGGTCTCGGCCTCGCTCTCGGCAACGGGAGTCTCGGCGACTGGCTCAGCTTCAAGAGCGTCCTCTTCCTCATCCTGTCGGAGTACGGGAGCCTCGCCCGTTACCAGGCTCTTGCCAGCCGAGACGATGTCGTCGATGGTAAAGACCGTGAGTTCCTGGCGATGGCCCCGGCGATGCCGGTAGCGTTTCTTAGATTTGTACTTGAAAACAATCAATTTCTCGCCGCGAGCGTGTTCAATAGCAGTTGCCAGTACCAGCGCGTCAGTCACCAGGGGCGAACCAACCATCGTGTTGTTCGCATCCGAGATAAGCAGCACCTCATCGAACTGTACCTGCTTACCCACTTCGACTGCCAGCCGGTTGACCTCGAGCTTCTGGCCCACGGACACCTTGTATTGTCTTCCACCGCTTTTAATAACTGCAAACATGTTTTTGTTGTGCCTTTCTCTATTTCCGCATACAGCTTGAGGATACGTGGAAGGCGCGGGTGGATGGCCTTCAGCACAGTTCCATTCGTTTCAATCCAAACAGGATGACCCTACTCATATAGCCATGCGGAGGAGTTCCCCTACAAATATCAGGGGGCTTGACCACGAGAGTAATGCATATTCTCTCATGGGCATGAAGTAGCAGCGTTATCATAGCAACCTTTAGCGTGGTTGTCAAGTACGTTACTAGGGCGGG
>JBOGTO010000103.1:0-9437 GCA_050695155.1 Ktedonobacteraceae bacterium | reverse complement strand
TCCCCCGCCCTACTAAGGTGTTCTCAGGTAGGGGCGGGAGAGGATGGGTAGAGCGGTGGGGGCGCTTGCGCCGCCCTTTCGTAGGTAACTTGTGCCGCCCTTTCGTAGGTAACTTGCGCCGCCCTTTCGTAGGTAACTTGCGCCGCCCTCTCGCGTCAGACGCCTATCCCGAATCCACGTACTCACAATTCCGAGTTCTTGAATCTCCGCCACAGGCGATCCGCGATGGCGTGGCCGTCGCGTTGCAGCCCGTAGCCTGCCATGTAGCGACAGATGTTCTCTATATCGCGCGTGAGGAGAGAACGGGCATTTGGGTTGAAGCGCGGATCAACGGCCTGGGGAAAGTCGATAATGCACACCTGCTCTTGCCAGTACAGCACGTTATAGGCCGAAAGGTCGGCATGGACGTAGTTGTTAGCCAGCCAGAGTTCGATGTTACGCATCAGGCGATCAAAGACAGGATACACCGCGCCCCTGGCAAGTTCGACGCTCTGGAGAGACGGCGCAGCCTGCTGGCGGTCGCCCAGGTACTCCATCAGGATCGCGCTACTGCTCCGTGTGAGCGGTCTGGGGATGTCAGCGCCTGCTTTGTAGAGTGCGTTCAAGGCCGCAAATTCGTAGTCGATCCATATGCCGAACTGAGCTTCGCGCCCGAAACGCGATTTGTTCTGCACAGCACGCCGCACATGCCCGTCCAAGATGAGCCGCCCTTCCTGGTAGATGGCATCGTTTTTGAAGCCGCGATTGTTGCGCGAGCGATAGACCTTAGCGGCCAGCAGTTCCACACCCGTCGAGGGATGCGCCTGACAACAGTAAACGGTTGCCTCTTTGCCACTTTTCACGACATGCAGCACCTCAGTAATCAATCCCTCGGTAAAGAAATGCTCCAGAGCCTCCTGTACAGGGTCTTGCTCCGTCAGAATTTCCTGCTCTTCCAGTTCGTCCATTTCATTGAAAAGCTTACGCTTTGACATCGTGGGTGTATTCTCCTTATATTGATGTTCATTTCATTGCTCATGCTTGTGCCGAAAAATCTGTTGTACTCAGACATAGGACACCATTCCTTTCTCGCTTTTGAAAGTGCGTTCATGGACATACAAAAAGGGCCACAAGCATCACGCTCGCGGCCCTCTTCATCATAAAAAAGGCCATCCAATTCAGGATGGCTCGTCTTGCGCATGGTTCTTGTTAGCTTATGCTATCTCTTGAACCCCTGCATATGCTTCTGGCCTTCCCGGAGACGTGATGCTAATAGGAATGCGGTTACTTTGCGCATGGCACGCTCCTTTCATCTTCTCTCTGAAACAGGTTCGTTCCAGAGTTGCCAGAACAATTATTGTATGTGAAGTGTACCCGAACAGGGATGCTGCTGTCAATGGGAGAAATGGGAGCAAAAACGGGACTGAGCCTTACAAACTTTTTACATGTTTCTGCAAATTATTTGATAAACGTGGCATAACATACTGGTATGCACAAATGAAAATCTACACTGACAACAGGAAAGAGAGCGATTTATGCCTGGATTTGATCGTGGTTTTGATTTCGGCCCTGGCCCTGGTTTCATGGGGATAATTCCCTTGATCGGAACCATATTATGGTTTGCTTTGCTGGCGATGCTTGTCATAGCGCTTATACGCTGGCTTACTGCGAGAGATACGCCGCCGATGTTCTGGTACCGGACCGCTCCACCGCCTCCGATGCACCATCCACCGGCATTAGAAATTCTGCGCCAACGCTATGCGCGCGGCGAAATCGACGATGCAACATTTCAGCAGATGCGAGAGCGACTCGAGGCATCGACCCCACCGGGACCACAGCACCTATAAAAACAGGGAGTGGGAAGCTTTGCCTGCTTCCCACTCCCTTTGGTTTACTGCGATCAGATCGTGTAATTTTCATTCTCATTAGCTCTAGGGGCTAATCGATGAGATTAAGAACTTGCTCCTTCGATTTCTTTCTCTTGCCAATCTTTGTATGTTTGTGTACTGCCTTTAACTTTCCAAGTAGTACGGCCATTAGTCTGTGTTCCAGTAACTACAGACGCAGCTGAAGAAGGACTATTGAATGGTACATCTTCTGTGAAAACCCAAAAATTTTCTTGGGCATCTAAGCGTAGCCTACCATCTTGTTGAAGCTGATCGCGTAAAATTTTCCTGACTTGTAGTAAGGCAGAAGTAGCTTTTTTTTGGGCATGAGATCCTTTTAACACAATGAATTCTCCGTTTATTTCTCTAGCTTCTGCAGATGCGTTGTTAGACATTTTTAACCAGAATAGAGGAGAAGCTTCTGATACTAATGCGTTAGGAGAAGTATTTCGAAGTTTTTCTGATGATGGCAACGTTTGCAAAAACGAGAAACCTAGAACCGGTAGAAGCATTCGCACTTGCTCTAAAAAATATTCCATATCATCAATATCTGATTCAGGAAGCGGTGGAGCAGGGGGATAAGTTCTATTTACAACAACTGCTCTATGTGCCTTTTGAGCCAATTTAATAAGTTGGCTTTCAAGATAGCGTACATGGGCTTTCGTTAGATTTTCATCTTTACCAATAATGATTATTGTTTTATTCCAGAAATCCTTATCTACGGCATCATTATGTTGCTTTAATCTAAGCCAAACATTTTCACTCTCACCGATATAGACACGTTCTTTAGTCGCTTCATTTAAATCCTGTCCCACAAGTAAATAGATGCCTGTTTGCTTTATCTCTCTTCGATCAGCAAGTTTAACAAGTTGTGATCGAGGAACAACATAAACTTTACCTGCCCAACCAAAAATCTCTGCAATTAAGAGGCTAGTAGGTAAGCCATCTTTCAGATAGATCTTAATCGTCTTTCCTGCCATATCTACTCCAATCAGTAAAGTACTAATGTTATATCATACTTCTATATAGGACCTCAATATCTCGGTACTCATCATCGCTATTTCTTTCCAGGACAAGCAAATAAGGTATTCAATCACTGTTTGGAAACAGCAAGTCGAATGGGAAAAAGGGTGCTGCAACAAAGATTGAGGTATGATATGCAATATGCCAGTCTAAGCTCTATTGAGATTTCCTACACCATATGGGGCTCCTGTGCTATACTACACGCAATGTGGCGGAATAGGAGAGGAAAACGTAATCTGGAGGAGAGAAAACAGTATGGCAGAACAGGACTTGCCATTAACGGGCAAAATCGCGCTTGTGACGGGCAGCAGTCAGGGCATCGGGCGAGCAACCGCCCTGCGCCTCGCACAATCCGGCGCTGATATTATAGTGAATTATCGTAGCAACAGCGATGCCGCTGCGGAAGTAAAAGAACAGATTATCGCGTCGGGAAGACGTTGTATCGCTGTGAAGGCCGATGTGAGCCAGGAAGAAGAGGTCAATCAGCTTTTTGCGGAGGCCAGTAGCGCGCTCGGCCCGGTCACGATCCTCGTCAATAACGCTGGCACTACACGCGATAGGCTCATCCTGCAAATGACGGCAGCCGATTTTGACCATGTGATCCAGACCAATCTACGTTCAGCTTTTCTTTGCACAAAAGTCGCGTTGCGCGGCATGATGCGGGCGCGTTGGGGGCGCATTGTCAATATTTCTTCGCCCGCTGGTCTACTGGGCAATGCTGGTCAGGCCAATTACAGCGCGTCTAAGGCTGGCATTATCGCGCTTACCATCAGCACAGCGCGTGAAATGGCGAGCCGCAACATTACGGCCAATGCCATCGCGCCGGGCTTCATTCCCACCGAACTCACCTCCATATTAACGGAACAGCAACGCAAGTTTATGCTCGATGTCACTCCGATGGGTCGTTTCGGCAAGCCAGAGGAAATAGCGACGGCTATCAACTTCCTGTGTTTGCCGGAGGTGGGCTACATCACCGGCCAGATATTGGCTGTCGATGGTGGCATGTCCATGCACATTTAATGCCGAAAAAAATTCGTGAAACTTAATGGGCGCAGTTTTCATCTAAGAGGTAAGTGTGGATTCAATTGAAGGAGACTGGCCCATGAGAATGATTGAAACAGAAGAAACGAACCAATTCACATTCGAGGCATTTGCCGCGCACCCTTTCTATACCGAAATCAACCGCTCGCTTGTTCGCCAGGCACTCACCTCCCTTGCCGCGCGTCCCGCTAATGCCACGTTGACCGTCGTCGATATGGCATGTGGCACCGGCGCTGTCACCCGTCTGATCGCGCAAGAGATGCAACGCCAGCGCAGACAGTTTCGCATCATTGGCGTTGACCCCTCGGCGGAGGCTCTGCGACGGGCGCAAAAAGGCATGGAAGCGATTGGCGCGAAAGCGGAATTTATTCAAGGCGAGGCCGAAGACCTGCCGCGCATCGTACAAAACGCGGATGCCGCTTTCTTCTGCAACGCTATTCACCTGCTGCCTGATAAGCTCGCCGCTTTCCGGCTTATGGCGAGCATTCTTGCTCCCGATGGCGTTTTTGCCTGCAATAGCGGCTTTTACGATGGTACCTATGTCGAGGGAACCGAACGTTTCTATCGGCTCTGGACCAGCCGCGCCGTGCGCTGGCTGCGCAAGGAACATCCCGAAGTCCACCTGTCGCGCGAAGCGAAGGCGATGGCGATGCAATGGCTCAATAGCGAAGAATACGTCACACAGCTTAAAAAGGCTGGTTTCGCGCATGTCCAGGCGCACCAGGAAATTGGCCGCATTTCGGTGGACGCATGGAGCGATATTGGTCACTACTGGCTCTTCATTGAAGGGGCCTTGCCCGGCATACCGTTGTCGCTGGGCGCGGCAGCGCTGCAAGCCGCCGTTTACCAGGCAGGCCAGGAAATGGGCATAACCGAGACACCGCGCAACTGGCTGCAACTGATCGCCTGCAAAAAATAAAACCCACACTCCTTTATTTGTGTTACAATGAACGGAGAACAAAGATACTCTTGACGCCCCGGAAAGCGCCACTACAGAGTAGTTCCCCTGACACAGGTGAAAGGAGTTCGTCCCATGCAATGGGCTATCGCTTCGGCAGCATTTCTCGCCTCGACGGTCGAATTTGTCGAAGCATTCACCATCGTGCTGGTCGTCGGCGTGACCATCAACTGGCGCAGTTCGCTCGTGGGAGCGTTCGCCGCCGCCGCTACACTCGCGGTAATCGTCGGTACGCTGGGCGTCGCGCTGGTTAAATATGTTCCCCTGAACGATTTACGTCTTTTCGTTGGCATCATTCTCATTCTATTTGGACTGAAATGGCTGAAAAAAGCCATTTTGCGTTATAGCGGATTGAAAGCTCTGCACGATGAAGAGGCCATTTTTGAAGAGACCATGGCAGAAGTGCGCGCGCGCGGCGAGACTATCGCGCCTCGTATTCATCCCTTTGGCGTCGCGCTTTCTTATAAGGCCGTCTTGCTCGAAGGGTTAGAGGTTGCATTCATCGTTATCACCTTCGGCGGCAGCATTAATACTGCCGGCTCCAATGGCATCGGCTCCGCCGCTCTTGGCGCAGCCATCGCTGGCATCCTCGTTATTACAGCCGGCGCGCTGGTCAAAGCACCATTGACAAAGGTTCCCGAAAATACGCTCAAATTTGTCGTCGGCATTATGCTCACCTCTTTCGGCACCTTCTGGGCTGCCGAGGGTTTCAACTACGACTGGCCCCTGTCGGATGCCTTTATCCCCATTCTAGCCGTCATCTTCCTGCTGGCATCCTACCTGCTGGTAACATTCCTGAAGCAGCAGAAACGCCGCCAACTGGCCGCCAGTAAAGCGCAGGCGATGGAGGAGGTCCATCTATGAAGACTCTGAAAGCCATCTACAATTTTATCGTAGGCGATATGATTATTCTGATTGGTATTCTCATCGTCGCCATCGCACTCTGGCTCATCAGCTACGTGAATGCACTGGCACCGCTGCGTGTCGCTATCGGTCCCATCTTGATCGTTGCCGCACTCCTTGTGCTATCCGCAACCCTGTACCGCGAAGCCAGAGGAAAACGCCAGTAGCGATACCTTTGCGCATGTCACTACTGTTGACGTTTGGCGCAAGAATTGCTATCATGAGATGCATAAACGTATTTAGAAGTGATTATAGTCGCTGGGAGGAATGGTATGCTTTACGAGGATGTGACAGATTGGCGGGAACTGCTGAAGCTGATTATCCAGATACCGGAGATCAGGAGCCGTATCGACAACGAAATTGGGAAACAAGCAGTTAATATCAAACGCTGGGTCAATGGCAAGGCAGAACCGCGCGTACAAAACCTCAAACAACTGTTGAATGTGATCCCGGAATATCGAATACAACTCATCGATCTGCTCGGCGACGACTATGTTGAAGCATTGTCCCTGGACGCGATTGATGCATCGAGAGATATTCCATCCACCTTTATTTCAAGCGTCCTATCTGCCCGCGCCAACACACATGGGGAAATACGCTCCTGGTCTTTGTGTAGGTTGGTCATTGAACAAGCTATCGGGCAACTGGACCCTGATCGGCTGGGTATGGCAATCACTGTTGTGCGCTGCATGAAAACAGATAAGTACCCTTATGTACGATGTTTGCGCGAATCCACCGCCTTCGGCACAACCCCCTGGCCGGGCAATCTCGATCAGGAATCCATGTTCCTCGGCGCGGAATCCCTGGCCGGGCTTTGTGTGAGTAGCTGTAGAGATGTGCAAAACAACGATATTCGCAGCAGCAATAACCTCCTTCCTGCTCACCAGGTAGATTTTGAACTAAGCGCGGCGGCTGCCCCCATTTTACTCTCTGGTAAAATCGCCGGTTGTATGCTGGTTTCCAGCACCCAGCCGAATTTTTTCTTTTCCCAGTACCGTCTCTCATTCATTCACAACTATGCGAATATGCTCGCGATGGCTTTCGAACCGCACGAGTTCTACGAATCAAGTGATGTCCGGCTTGAGGTCATGCCACTGCACATCGAACAACGACCATACTTCAGCACCTTCCACACTCGCACCTTAGAAATCGTTGCGGAAACAAAAGGGTCCGCTCTTGAGGCAGAGCTAAAAGTATGGACAGAATTGGAAGAGGTATTACTGGAAGTACAGAGACAGAAACAGGCCATGCCTGCATAAGGCGGACGCGATTTGTCGCGTCCCTATACAACGAATGCTCCCCAGGGAAAGGGTAGCTATGTTCGACGATTTCGCCGCCACGCTTGATTCGCGCTGGACGCAAACCTGTGCCGGTGGGGGCTTGCTTCATATTGAGGATTCGGGCCTGCGCATGTCGTTCGATGCTGCGCAACAGGGCCAGTATACCGACGCGCAAATCGACGATTATGACCGTTTGCCGCGCTCAAAGTTCCCCTGGATACCGCCTGTACATATGGAGGTGCGGGCGCGTTCTTCGCTACCGGCAGCTACTCTCGCTCATGCGAAAGAGCAGGCAAACATCTTACGCGGCACAGCGGGCTTCGGCTTTTGGAACTACCCGTTCTCTGTGCGCGGGGATGTCCTGATGTTGCCCGAAGCCGTCTGGTTTTTCTATGCCTCGCCGCCCTCCAATATGGCGCTTGTTCCCGGCGTGCCTGGTTGGGGCTGGAAAGCCCAGGTTGTGCATAGTATGCGCCCTGGCGCGCTGCTCTCGACTCTCCCCCTGGCAGCCACCACCGCGCTGGGCAGGATCAGCGGCGAAACGCGCCCCGCCGCGCGCTGGATGCAGCGATTGACGGGAGCGCAGGAAGCCTTACTGAATGTCGATATGACCGACTGGCATACCTACACGCTGGACTGGCTTCCCCATACCGCCAACTTCCGCGTCGATGGCAAACTGGTTTTACGCGCTCCGCAGCCACCCACGCGCCCACTCGGCTTCGTGGCCTGGCTCGACAATCAGTTCGCCATCGCAACCCCTCGCGGCAATTTTCGCTTTGGCACACTCACTGGCGGCCCTCAGTGGTTTGAAATGGACTCGGTCAGGATCGATGCCCTGTAAGCTACTTCTCAGCTAACTTCAACACCTCGTCAATGATACCATACTCGACCGCCTCTTCCGCGCTCATATAGTAGTCACGCTCTGTATCGTGTTTGATACGCTCCATCGATTGCCCGGTATGCTCATGGATGATTTCGTTCAACACGTCGCGCGTATGCAGGATTTCGCGCGCATGAATATCGATATCGGTAGCCTGTCCACCCAGTCCTCCCTGAATGAGGGGCTGGTGAATGTGGATGCGAGCATGTGGCAGAGAGCGACGCAGGCCATGATCGCCAGCCATGAGCAGGATTGTGCCAAAGCTGGCGGCATACCCCACGCAAGTTGTGACAATCGGGCAAGGAAGATGGCGCATCGTGTCATAAATCGCCAGCCCCGCCTGCACTGAGCCGCCCGGCGAACTGATATAGAGTTGTATTTCTCGCTCCGTGCTTTCAGCCGCCAGGAAAAGCAACTGAGCCACTACCAGACTTGCCATCGACTCTTCAACAGGGGTACTTATCATGATGATACGCTCGCGCAACAGGCGTGAAAAAATGTCATAGGCGCGTTCTCCGCGACCCGTCGTTTCAATCACCGTTGGCACCAGTAAACTCGAAGACATGTGTTTGTATCCTTTCTCCTAAACGAAATCCGCCAGCTAATCAGACCTTTTGTTGCCGCACAAAGTAATAGCGCACAGGTTCTCGCTCGCCAGCCTTTACAACGCTTACCAGCAGCCAGCCCGCGCTTCCCAGTTCGTTCAGTTCGGCCACGTCCGGCAACTCTTTTTCACGCGCATCGACGCTCAATACGCGATACTCCCATTTCAAGTCCTGCGCAGGCATCGTTTCATACACCATTGGCACAGGCGGAAACATATGTACATCCTTTTGTTCGGACATACGTAACCCAAAATGCATCGAAGCATAGCTTCCCATGTTTTCGCTCCTTTCTTGAGCAGGAAAAAGACGATTTGTTTGTATCTTGAATATACCATGCTGTTAGCCTATAATAATAGAGAAGAACTATGCTCACAGCATGTATCACTGGCAAACTATGCCATAAGCATAGGAAGGAAAGAAGCAAGATATGGCAGATCTACAGGAAATCATGGGGCGCGTCATCCGGCGCGAACGCCAGGAACGTCAGCTAACCATAAAAGAGCTTGGAGAAAAAGCCGGGCTTTCAGAAATATATGTCGGCGAAATCGAGCGCGGGCAAAAATATCCCTCATCAAAGGTGTTGGAGAGCATCGGCGATGCGCTTGACCTGGATATGGCCGACCTGCTGGAATTAATGGCCGAAGAGATTCGCTACGAACGTATGCCACAGGCCAATGCCATTGGTTTTGTGCTACCAGCCGCGCCCGGTCAACCTCATCGCATCACGGTCAAGAGAATCGTCAGTATGCTGCCCGAAGGCGAGGTGGAGAGCGTTGCCAATTTTAGCGCATTCCTGCTCTCTAAACATCTGGGTTCCTGATGAACATATGCTCACCGCTTCGCGGTTCGCAAAAATAAAAGAGATGCCAGCAGGCTGTTTGC
>JBOGTO010000102.1:0-5034 GCA_050695155.1 Ktedonobacteraceae bacterium | reverse complement strand
CACAAGGACAAGCACAAGGCCCCCACATCCACCCCACCCCGCCCCTTGTCCCTACAGGACGGGGATACGTCCGTTCCCGATTTAGATCATTAATGTTCATCAGGACGAGACAACGCGCATGACCCAGTTTGGTTGTTAAAATTCATTAGTACCATGAGGTTCATTTCATTGTGACATTCATTTCGTGCTGTCGCTGTATCTGATTTATGTTTACAAAAGACTTGCTGCTCTGTTCCGCGCGCGGGTCATAGGGCCAGCCTTGTTTGACCATGCAACCATAGCAAAACTGGCTATGCAGCGAGGCGTTGGCGCGCGTGTCATCGAGACTGGCATCGCCATTGGCCGAAGCGATGGCGCGTCCCAGGCCGGTGACGCTCAAATAGCCCAGGCTATCCACGCCGATATAGGCGGCAATCTCTGCTACTGTGCGACCGGCGGCGATTAGCTCGTTTTCCTGTGGGATGTCGATGCCGAAATAGCAAGCATGGCGCAGGGGCGGCGAGCTTGAACGCAGGTGAATTTCCGCCGCTCCCTGGTGACGCAGGGCCGCGACCAGCCGCTTCATGGTGTTACCGCGTACAATAGAGTCATCAACAATCACCAGGCGTTTGCCCTGAATCTTGGGCTTGACCATATTGAATTTCAGGTCTACCTCCAACTGGCGCAAGCGCTGGTCAGGCTTGATGAAGGAGCGATCGCTGTAGCGATTCTTGATGATGGCCTGTCCGTAGGGGATGCCGGAAGCTGTGGCATAGCCAAGCGCGGCTGGAATCGAGGAGTCAGGCACGGGTACGACCATGTCCGCCTCGATGGGATGTTCGCGCGCCAGTTCGCGGCCCAGCGCCTCGCGCACATCGTAGACGTACCTGCCGTTAAGCTGGCTGGTGGCATCGGAGAAATAGATGTACTCGAAGACGCACAGCGATTTGCGCGGAATGGTCGCCAGTATTTCGGAGCGCATCCCCTGCTCATCGATAATAATAAGCTCGCCGGGTGCGACTTCGCGCACGAAGTTCGCGCCGATGCGGTCAATAGCGCACGATTCGGAGGCCACGATCCAGTTATCATCGATACGTCCAATGCACAACGGGCGCATTCCCCAGGGGTCGCGCATGGCATAGAGCTTGCCATCGGCCAGCATCACCATGCTGTAAGCACCGCGCAGTTGCGGAAATGTAGCTATCATGCGCTCGCGCAGCGTGGGGCCTTGCGAGTGCAGGAGCAATAGCGCGATGGCCTCGCTATCAGTGGTGGAGTGCAGATACTCCTGCGGCAGTTGCGCGCGCAGAGTTGGGCCATTGACCAGGTCGCCATTGTGCGCAACGGCGATGGTTTCCTGCTGCCCGCGCCATTCACCTACCACGAACGGACCGGCATTCTCTACACAACTGGAGCCGGTGGTTGAGTAACGCACATGGCCGATGCCGCAGTGTGTCTCCGGCAACCCCGTTCCCGTGTCGGAGAAGACTTCGCGCACCTTGCCCATACTGACGCGGTTGATCAGCTTGCCAGCGCGATCGTAGACCGCCATGCCCGCGCTCTCCTGCCCACGATGTTGCAAGGCAGTCAGGGCAAGCGTGAGGTAGCGGCGTACATCGATGTTTTCGCCGTTTTCTCTGGCGAAAATGCCCACTACCCCGCAGGCGTCGTGTAGTCTCTCCATGTCTTGCTCCTTTTACAAGGCACATCCCATCATGATATTTTCAATTTTCCGGTCAGGTCGGCTACCAGGGCGTAACGGTCGGCGACTTGTTGCAAATCTGCCGGAGTCACGTCTTGCAGGTTGCGATAGACTTGCTTGTCGAGCATCCGGTTTTTGTCGCCGCCGGGCCAGATGCGCCAGCTATCGTTATCGATAACATCAGCCACCATCAAATGTCCCTGCGGACCGCGCCCGAACTCGATTTTCAGGTCAACGAGCGCGACATCCGCCGTTGCCCAGGCGCGTTCGAGCGTCTCGAATACGCGGCGTCCCTGATCCGCCATCCAGGCGATTTCTGGCAGCGTGGCGAATCCCATGTTGACAATATCGGCCTCCCCGATTTGGGGGTCGTGGCGCGCGTCGTCTTTCAGGAACGTCTCGACCAGTGCTGGCTCGAAGCGTGTTCCCTCGCTCACCTCCGGGTGCCGCTTGAGGTAGGAGCCGGTGGCGATACGCCGCATGACTTGCTCGACGGGCAGCATCTGGCAGCGATGTATCAGCAGCGTCACATCGTTGATCTGCTCGACAAAGTGAGTGGCGATATTCTCCTCGTTTAATAAACGGAAGACATTAGCGGTTGTGATAGTACTCCAGCGCGATTTGCCCGCCAGTTCGTTGCGCCGCGCGCCGTCACCCGCCGTGATCTGGTCCTTGTTGACCATGTAGGCCAGCGTATCATCGCCTGGATAGGCATAGATTAGTTTGGTTTTGCCCTCCGCCAGCAGGGGGCCAAATTCAGGCTGATCGATCATTTCATGTCCTTTCATAATAAAACGACGCCATCGCCTTCTCTCAAATAGCCGATGGTGAGGAGTTCGGGTAAAATGCGTTGCGCCATATGCGCCGCTTCGGGCGAACATATGAGCGCCATGCCCACACCCATATTAAAGGCGCGGTACATCTCATGGCGCGCCACGTTGCCCAGGCGTCCGAGCAATGCAAAGATGGGCGGAACTTGCCACGCGCCGGTTTCAATAACCGCCTGTATACCAGCAGGCAGCACACGCGCAATATTGCCCTCGAAGCCGCCTCCTGTGATATGCGCCATACCTTTGATGCTGATTTCTGGATACTCTCGCAACATTTGTAGCTCGCGCAAGTAGCAGCGATGCGGACGCAACAGAGCATCTACCAGCGGTTCAGCCAGTTCTGGAAAGACGGTATCCAGCGAATAACTGGCGAAGACGCGCCGCACCAGCGAATAGCCGTTAGTGTGCAAGCCGTTCGATGGTAGCCCCAATAGGATGTCGCCGGGGTGCATGGCAGGTGTATTGAGCAGCATGTCTTGCTCCACAATACCCACAATAGTTCCCGCGAGATCAAATGCGCCCGGCACATACACATCCGGCATTTCCGCCGTTTCGCCGCCCAGCAAAGCGCAGCCCACATCGCGGCAGGCATTGGCTACGCTGCGCACAATGGCGGCGGCCTGTTGCGCATCAAGTTTGCCCGTAGCGAGGTAGTCCATAAAGAAAAGTGGCCGCGCCCCCTGCGTCAACAGGTCGTTGACGGAGTGATGCACAAGGTCGTAGCCGATACACTCGAACCGTCCGGCCTGCGCCGCGATGAGCGTTTTGGTGCCGACACCATCAGTAGAGGCCACCAGTGCAGGCTTGCGCATTTGTCCCACGCCATCCAATGAGAAGACGCCAGCGAACGCGCCCATGCCTGCCAGTACCTGCGGCCCCTGCGCCCCGCGCACGGCCTCGCGCATCAATTCTTTCGCAGCATCGGCAGCAGCGATATTGACGCCACTGGCGGCATAGGAAGAGGCAATGCTACTGGCGGGTGATGGCACACCCGCCAGTAGCATTGAGTTCACATAATCAAACGCATTCTTAAATATAAGCAGCCCATCGCCTGCTCCCTGGTTGCCGCGCCTCTGTGGGTGTTGGATGGATTGCACGTAGCGTTCGGGGTGCGGCATGAGGCCGAAGACGTTGCCACGCGCATTGCAGATACCGGCGATATTGCCGCATGAGCCATTGGGATTGTCAGGATAGGGAATGTGCTGGAAGGTGGGCGCGGCGGGCGAGGGTGATGCCCACCGCGTAATCATAGTATACACAATTGGTATTTGCCTGTCTGCTTGCAAACGCGCAAGCAGCGCGGAATCTGCTAACACGAACTGTCCCTCGCCGTGCGCGACGGGCAATTCGATGGGGTGGTCGATGCCTCGCGTGAAGACACAGGGACTATCGAGCGTGGATAATGTTACCCAGCGACATTCAAATTGCGCCGAGGCGTTGTTGGTCAGGCTGGCAACTGGCTGTTCATGCAACGTATCTGCTGAACCAGGCAGCAGACCAGCGCGCACAAGTGCCTGAAATCCGTTGCAGATGCCCAGCACCGGCCATCCCTCATCGATGAAGCAGCGCAATTGCTCCCCCAGGTGGATGGTCAGGTTCTTTGCCAGCAGTGTACCTGCTCCGAGATCATCGCCATAGGAGAAACCACCAGGGGTGACCAGAAAGTGATAGTCGAGCAGGCGCTGCGGCTGCGCAATAAGCTGGTTGATGTGCAAAAGGTGCGTTTCAAATCCAGCCAGGCGACAGGCATGAGCCGTCTCGCGGTCACAGTTGATGCCGGGAGCGCGTAATACCAGCGCGCGCGCTACACTCATGCCGTTTCTCCCTTCCAGGCTGCTTGCAATTCGTCAACAGCCAGGTCGATCAGTACGCGCTCGCCCACGCGCACATGGAAACGCCCGTTCTCCGTTACGCTGCCCAGACAGGTTATGTCTTGCACATCATGTACTCGCATGTGTGCCTCAAACTCCTCTCGCTGTTGCGGCGCAACCTCTAAGAGGAAACGCGAAGCCGATTCGCTGAATAGCAGGACGATCGCCAGCAATTCAT
Organism: Ktedonobacteraceae bacterium; assembly: GCA_050695155.1. Lineage (GTDB taxonomy): Bacteria > Chloroflexota > Ktedonobacteria > Ktedonobacterales > Ktedonobacteraceae > CF-113. Next base: position 474 of record JBOGTO010000102.1, on the reverse strand, counting down.
CAGGATAATCAAGCGGTTCGCTCGCAACCTGCCCAATATCAATGGAGAGACCGAGTAGCCCGGCCAGCGCCATTTCGGCAGCCGCCACCGCCAGCCCACCCTCTGAGAGATCGTGACAGGACAGCGCCAGGCCACTGCGAATAGCCTTGCCGACCGCGTTCATGGTATTACGCGCCGTTGCAACATCGACGTAGGGAATGGTGGTGCCAGCACCGATAGCAGGGACGGAGGGCGACCGCAAGGGTTCCCGCCCCTCTTCCTCTCCGCCCCCGCCCTTACTATGATTACGAGATGTTTGATAGCCAACAATTTCGAGATAGTGCGACCCCGCGAGTTCATTGCGCGTATTGCCGATGAGGTAGAGCAGGTTGCCCGGCCGTTTGAGCGACATATCAACGCTTTGAGCGGCATTATCGATGATACTGAGCGCCGATATAAGCAGCGTGGGGATGACAGGTAGGCGTTGCCCGTCCG
>JBOGTO010000101.1:0-12229 GCA_050695155.1 Ktedonobacteraceae bacterium | reverse complement strand
CTTCCTCCAATTGAGAAAGCGAAGTCGCAACTTGCCAGCGTAAAACACATAGCGATGATAAATAGGGAGAAGAGCAGGGTTTTGGTTGGATGGAGATTCTTATGCATAATGCCTCTGCTTTATTTCTCCATAGTTTACCACATCATAAAAGCCTGGTGGACTGACTCTATTGAGAGAATCATTAAAGCGACCATCGCTGTCGGGCTTGATTCTACCTGGTCGGGAGATTTCCTGAAGCTTTGAGCGCTTCATATACTGATCGCGCCCAGGTACGCACACTATCGCAATAGTTGTCTATACCGTTTGCTATCACATACGCCGCAGTGAGCGTCCATTGAAAGGGAGGGTCATACGCGCCATGAGAAGCGGGTGTTCCCTTAATTTTCCATGCGCGCTCGTGCGAATTAACGGTCGCACTATTTTGCTTACGCGATTGCTCAGGTGTGACGCCGCGTTCCAGAAAATCATCTAACAGGCGTATCGCTCCGCTTAACCCTTCGGGAGAGTACAGGCTTGGATGTTGCAGGTGATAGCATAACACCGTCAGGTGATGCACTGCCCAGTTCGCCGGGTTTTCGTGTTCCCAGGCGAGCATTTGGTAAAAGTGATCCTGGCATGTTTTTCCCTCCTGCCAGGTCGCTCCACATTCAGGGCAAACTTGATCCGTTTCCATTTCGTGGATAGTTCCTCCAATCAAAGAGAACACCCGGCCTTACATGTGAAAGCCGGGCGAATTTGCTTTCGATGAACCTCTGACTGGCGATGCTTACGGGTGCAAGAACACGTAGAGCGGGGCCAGTACCAGTGTGATGGTGCTGAGCAACTTAATCACGACGTGCAGCGACGGACCGGCAGTGTCCTTGAAGGGATCGCCAACGGTATCACCAACGACGCTAGCTTTGTGCGGCTCGCTCTTCTTACCGAGGACGGTACCTTTCGGGTCATTGCGGTCAACCATTTCGCCATTCTCATCGACGCGCAGGTAGCCAGCCTCGATGTACTTCTTGGCATTGTCCCACGCGCCGCCGCCGTTGTTGAGGAAGAGGGCCAGCACGATACCGCCCATGGTACCAACCATCAGCATACCAGCTTCGGCCTCCGGGCCAAGAATGGTGCCGACTGCGACGGGAGTCAGGACGGCCACCAGGCCAGGAAGAACCATGGCGCGCAGCGCGCCGCGCGTGCTGATGTCAACACAGCGAGCATAGTCAGGATCAACGCGATCAGCCGGGTCCTCGGCCATGATCTTGGGATTGTCGCGGAACTGGCGGCGCACCTCTTCGATCATACGCTTGGCGGCTGCGCCGACGGCGCGAATTGCCAGGGCGCTGAAGAAGAAGATCAGGGTGATGCCAATCAGGGCTGCAACGAAAACCTCGATCTTGGAAAGGTCGATGACGTAGACCCCCGCTGCCGTAGCGTGAGCGGCATTCAACGCTGCTGTTGTGCCGCAATGAAGGCTATTTGGTATGCCGCAGATGGAGTTCACTTTGGAAGTGAAAAGCACGTCCAGATATGCGCTGAACAGCAAGAATGCTGCCAGGGCTGCGGAACCGATGCCGTAGCCTTTTGTCAGAGCTTTTGTTGTGTTGCCGACGCCGTCGAGCGCATCGGTGATGTCGCGCACCGACTCAGCCTGTCCGCCCATTTCGGTAATACCACCGGCATTGTCGGTGATGGGGCCGAAGGTATCCATTGCCAGGATGTAGGCGCAGCTCATCAGCATACCCATCGTAGCAACGGCGGTACCGAAGATGCCGCCCGCGCTCACTACGGTGGAGTTCGAGGGAATGTTGACCTGGCTGCCGAAGAAGTATGACAGACCAAGCGCCGCCGAGATGGCGAGTACGGGCAAAGCGACGCACTCGAAAGCCACCGCGATGCCGGTGATAATGGTTGTAGCCGGGCCAGTGAGGGTCGCTGCGGCAATTTCGCGCACCGGACGCCATGTGCCAGCCGTGTAGTATTGCGTAATATAGACGAAAGCGACGCTTAACAGGATACCGGTGGTTCCTGAAAACCCGAACCACACCCAGGCCGGTAGGCCACCATTAGCGGTGATGCCGTGACCACTCAGCAGGAGATAAGCGCCGATGAACACGCCAATGACGGAGAAGAAACAGGTGATGAAGTACCCAATGTTGAGCTGGTTCATCGCTATTTCGCCGGGGTCTTTACCAGCAGCCTTATCAGGCTCAGTGACGATAGAGGGACGAATCCAGAGCAAGCCGATGGCTGATGCGATCAGGCCGAAGGCGCGCACGACCAGCGGGAAGAGTATCCACCCTATATTATTGGTTGAGGTGTATAGTATGACGCCCAGGATCATAGCGCCGATGTTTTCAGCAGCCGTAGACTCGAAGAGGTCAGCGCCGCGACCTGCGCAGTCACCAACGTTGTCGCCCACCAGGTCTGCGATGACGGCGGGGTTGCGCGGATCATCTTCAGGGATGTTAGCTTCAACCTTACCTACGAGGTCAGCGCCCACATCAGCAGCTTTGGTATAGATACCGCCGCCAAGCTGCGCAAAAAGCGCCACGAAGCTTGCGCCGAAGCCGAAGCCCACAATCAAAGATGGAGCCGCCGCTGTGCTGGTCAGACCACCATAGGCGGTGAAGACCAGGGAGACGCCCAGCAACGAAAGAGCGACGACCAGGAAACCGGAGACCGCGCCGCCACGTAGTGAGACCATCAACGCCTCGCCCAGACTGCGCGTAGCGGCGCTGGCCGTGCGGCTGTTCGATTTCACCGCGACGTACATACCGATATAACCGGAAACGCCGGAGCAGAATGCGCCAATCAAGAATGCCAGCGCGGTATGCCAGGCCAGGTTGATTTTGTCCGCCTGGCTGCCCTGACCGAGCAGTCCGAGTACCAACGCGACGAGGATAGCGGCGAAAATGGAGAGAAATGCGATAGTACGATACTGTCGGTTGAGGAAAGCCATAGCGCCTTTAAAAATAGCATCTGCGACTTTCTGCATGGCAGGAGTGCCTGTGTCTTTACGTAAGACGTAGGCCGCGAGGTAAGCCGCGAATGCCACTGTAGCCAGCCCTACCCCGATAGGGACAAAAATATAGTTGTTCACGTTAGATTGCGCCCTCCTTAGGCAATTGATAAGAATATCAGTGGGTCAACCTTGACCCGGAGCGAAGAATATGCTCACTCTTAATTCAACCGAAAAACAACCTCTCCTGGCGACCATGATGGTTGCCTTCCTTCTCTCGCTTGAGACGTTCAGATTACGCCTTAGTGTAACATAGTGTTTGCTCCTTGACAACTATTTTTCCTGGCACTCCCCGACCCACAGGTGCGGGGGTTCTTCCTTCATCCAGTCTGCTTGCTTGCCTTCCTTTCAGAGAGACGAGTAGAGGCAGTCTGTCCAGAAGCGTTTTGCGGTTGCCCGCCCGTTTCCGATTGTCCACCGGTACGGTATGCTTTCTCTAAGATGTTCTTTGCTGCGTTGTGGTCGCGGTCAAGGATCAGCCCACAACCAGAACAGATGTGGGTTCTGACAGAGAGACTTTTCTTGACGCGCGTACCGCATTTTGAACACTGCTGACTGGTGAAGGCGGGCGGAACCGCTATCACCGGAATGTTGTGGATGTACCCATAGTAATTGAGCCAGGACAAGAACCGGCCCCATGAAGCATCAGCGATGCTCTTTGCCAGTTTCCGGTTCTTGACGAGGTTGCGTATCTGAAGATGTTCATAGGCAATCAAATCGTGAGATGTGATAAGCGTGCTTGCTGTCTTCCTGGCAAAGTCTTCACGCTGCCGTTGGACTTTCAGATAAGCTCTTGCGAGAGCCTTGCGGGCGCGTCGGCGGTTCTGAGATGTTTTCTGCTTGCGGGAAAGTCTTCGATGGAGCTGCTTGAGCCGCTTCTCAGCTTTCCTCAGATAACGGGGGTTGGGAACGATATTGCCCTCTGAGTCTGTTAGAAACGCTTTCAGACCCACATCAATCCCAACCTGCTTGCCTGTAGGAATGTGTTCTATCTTGCGTTCAGCTTCCACAGCGAATTGAACATAGTAGCCGTCAGCACGCCGCACGAGACGAACCCGCTTGATCTGCTTTATGGAGAAGGTTTCAACCGACTGCTTCTTGTTGCCGACCAGACGGAGACACCCGATGCCACAGCCATCGGTGAAAGTGAGGTGCTTGCCATCCGGCTCAATCTTCCAACCCGTCTGTTTGTATTCGATTGAGCGGTTATTATGCTGGAAGCGAGGATAGCCCTTCTTCCCAGGCTTTCTGTTTCGGCAGTTCTCATAAAAGCGCGAAATAGCCGCCCAAGCCCGATCAGCAGCAGCTTGACGAGCCTGGGAGTTGAGAGAGGCCGCAAAAGAGTACTCTTGGGCAAGAACAGCGCAATGGCATTGAAGATCATTCCGAGAGACCCCGCGCCCGTCCATCCACTTATACACACACTTGTTGCGGATGAATTGCACGATGCGAATGGCTTCATCAATGGCCTGATATTGCTGCTTGTTCCCGTCGAGTTTGTACTCGTGGATCAGCATGTCTCTTTCCTTTTACTCTTCAATTAATGCCCATATACATCCACTATACCCTCTAAAACAGGCATTGAGGTCATGGCTACCGTTTAAGCAGAAAATTAAACTGAGATCTAATCTTGCGGGTTGTTTCCCCGCAAAATACGCCTTAAAGTCTCTTCTTCGATATAGTAGCTTCCGCCTATTTTGGTAGCTGGAAGTTCCCCGCTTCGTATCCATCTGCGGATTGTTTCCTCGTTCTTCTGAAATATCTGTGCCAGTTCTTTGATAGTATAGGTTTTGATGGGCGGTCTATCAGACATGCTAAAAGTCCTCATTTCACTTGAATTCATGAAATATCATGGTGCTTTCATTATACTCTCTCCTTTTCAGAATCAATAGTAGAGCATAGGCCAAATTTAGCTATAAATTGCCACAAAATGTATCTTTGTCATATCTTTCCTTCCCCATTGTCAATGCAGGCAATCCCTCCCAGAGGTCATTTCGTTTCCAAGCGCTGGGGTCCTGGTAGGTAGACAATTTCTAATAGAACCATCTTTCCGACAAGCTGCACATGCAGCACTCTCACATTTGGTAACGAGGGGATATGATAGGTGATAAACTGGCAAGACCACGTAACATGGAGGCTCGTTATACCTTTTACCTGTTCGAGACAGGGATAATAAAGAAGTCCTGAGAGCGTCTGGCGGAGAAGGGTAACACGCGTCTTCGCCAGTGCGCTCTGTCTGTCCTGTGGCGTCATAATTGGGATGCTATAGGCGTCTTGCCCTCCCATAAAATCGTGTTCATTCTTCACATACAACGACGTTCCATAGACTACTTGTAAAGCGAAGGCGGCAATGTTGCCTTTCGCTCCTGGGGCGACGGCTTGCGCGGTGACGTAGGCGGTCCCATAGGTGGTGCCGTTGCCCGCTGGCACATCGACACTTTCCGTTGTCACCACCTCCATCCCATTACTGCCCGTCACCATCATGCCTGCTGGTACGTGCTGCGCGAGGATAGAGCCGTTGGTGAGGGTTAACACTCCGGTGGCTCTGGTGGCGGGGAAGGTCCGTATCCCGGTCGGGATGATCGCCACTGTTGTGGTGAACATGGTCAGAGGCAGGAGGACAGCCGGAACACGGATGGAGGCGCGTTGTTCCGGCTGCTGGGAGGGGACAAGGACGCCGACGGCGATGAGGAGAGAAAGAGCTAACACAGAAATGAGAACAGGAAGCAGGGAAGGACGCTCTTGTCCTTCCCGCACCACATACAAATGAATGGTTTCAACGGGTTCTTCAATGGGTTCGTCTTCCACGCGGTACATGTTCCTCTCCTATTGTGGGATAAACTGTGTGCCGTTGTTAATGTATAAAATGATGCGGTCTTGGATGTGAACCAGCAGTTCTATTTTGCCGTTCACCACCCTGAACTCTCCGGTCACAGGTATCTGATCAGCGTTGTCTGAAAACAAGGCCGGACCTTTGTAGATCCGTGATTTCGTTGAGTCGCCGTGTGGTAATTCAATAATCAGCACCGTACCGTTGAGGTTGAGAAACAGATAGTGGGATGGATGGGCTGCGCTGTCGCCAGGGTACACCACTGCATCAGCTTGTGACACGCGAGGAAATTCATAGGTTGCATCTAACTGGTGTTGTGTCCACCATCCATAGGCAACACTCAGCAGCCACCACAACAAAAGCATCACCATCATACTCAAACCAGAAATGACTAACCAATGCGGTCTTCGCCTATGCCTGGGTGGTGGTTCGTCGTGGATGATAAGCTGTCGGTTTCCTCGCTGGACAACCGTATTGCCCTGTCGATTCACATAGCGTACAGCACTGGTTGGCATCCTGCCTGGTTCTCCGGGGTAGTCCAGCCCGTCAGCTACATCTAAGGGATTGGGGTATTTCTTTCGCTGTGAAGTCACATACGGTTCATCTTCGGGATGAATACCTGAGTAGTGTCCTGCACGGTGAGCCGGGACTTGCGTGGCTGTCGCTCTTTTGCGGATAGGATAGTTTTGCAACTTACACCGTCCTTCCTGCGACAAACGTTTGGCCTTCCTCCAGGGTCATCAAGCCTTCTTCAATGAAACGGGAAACTTCCCACAACAGGCGTTCGTCCGTTTTGCAACTACAGCTCATGTCATAGCAAAAGGGACGGTCAGGTTCATGGAGTAGGAAATCTACAGGAATGACAAGAATGAAGTTATCGCCGTAAGGTTGCATCGTGTCGCTTCCTTTCTTGAAGCACTGGTACTTGACACTGATGCTCATTGGTGTATTACTTACACCTGAGAGCATATAAAGGGCTTAACACACCGGATATGTTCTCAAAATCTGCGGCTCTGGTATCTGACTCATACCAGAGTCTTTTTCTTGCCTCCTTCCGGTATCTTTGTTTTCTCTAAGAGAATATCGTTACATCTATTAGCATATCCGATAGTATGCGAAAAGTCAATATTTTATGATGTTATTTTATACCTTGTGCGAAAATGCTACAAAATACCACATTAAGCTACTTACTTCGCTGTTTGACTATAAACTGCCTGGATAGGATGCAGAGGATAGTATAGTAGGGTTCTGGTTTAGGTGATACAATCACCTGTCACGAATTAGACCATCTTTATAAAGTGACATAACTGGCTGTCACGGTCAGCTGGGTATAAGTTACCTATGCCACTGAAAGAAGAGGCAAATAACAAGAGGAACAGGTGTTACACACAGCAATGGCTAGAGTTGCGCCTGAATGCGCCCCAGCAGTGGCACGAGCTGCTTTTTGCGGGAGACGAGACCATCTACCACCAGTGAATGCCCATCGGCTTCGAGAGGACTTCCCAGCGTTTCCGCGACGGCGCGTTCACCTCCAGAGACGAGCAATGTACACTTCATATTGATTATATCAACTATCATGAAGAGAAAGGAAGTGTAGCCGCGCTCATGTGCGATACGCTGCATGGTTTGTAGTAATTCCGCGCTGCGTTTTTCGATGGTGGCCGGGCTGGCGGTCTCGACGGTGCCAATAGCAAACTTCGTGTCGCGCACGGAAAATTCCTTGAAGTCGGCGGTCAACAGCGCCTCCGCGCTGCGCGAGTTCAGATTAGTTGCCGCCGCCTCGAAGATTTCCTGCCCGTATTGCTCGATATCTTCGCCCGCGATTTGAGCCAGTTCGGCAGCGATGTGTTCGTCGCGCGGCGTACAGGTAGGCGAGCGCAAAATGAGCGTGTCGTAAAGCAGTCCTGCCAGCAGCAGACCGGCGACTTCGCGTGGAATAGGGATGCCTGCTTCATGATACAAACCGGCGATAATGGTGCCGGTGCAACCTACGGGATCGGCGCGAAACATGATCGGTCTGTTGGTATGCACATCGGCGATGCGGTGATGGTCAATAATGCCCAGTAAGTCCGCTTCGTCCATACCATCTACCGCCTGCGATTGCTCATTGTGATCGACGAGGATAATGCGTTTGGGGTGCGCGTTGATGAGGTCGGTGCGTGAGAGGTAGCCAACCAGTTGCCCCTCGTTATTTACTACTGGCAATGAACGCCTGCGAGCCAGCGTATGCTGCACATCGCTCATCAGGTCTTCGGGATGGCAGAAATCGAACTCGCGGTTCATGTATTCATGAGTGCTGATGCTCAGGTTTATCAGGCGCACGGCAGTGAAGGTATGGTGCGCGGTACTGATGACCAGTACGCCGCTTTTGCGAGCCGCCGTCAGGGTGCGTTCTGACACCAGCAGGTCGCCGGTAATCACGAGGGCTGCCGCGCCGCTTTCGATGGCTTTGAGCTGCGCATCTTCGCGGTCTCCCAGCACAACCAGGCAGCCAGGCTCGATGTAATCGGCCATCGTTTCGGCCTGCATTGCCCCCACCAGTACGCGATTGCCCAGCTTGCGCCTGCCATCCACCAGCACGCGCCCGCGCAGTACGCGCACCAGGTTGTCGCGATTCAGTGGCACGCGATTGACAGCGCGTGGATCAAGGTCATTGAAAAAAAGTTTAGCGAAATCTTCGGTGGCGATAATGCCATGCACCTTATTTTCATGATCGACAACGGGCATGGAACGCCGGTTATGTTCTTGCAACAACTGACCAGCCTCCAATAACGGCTGATCGAGGTAGGCCGACGTGACGCCGCGCCTCATGACATCACGCACCTGGAGGTATACATCATCTATCGCTTCCGGCGGTTCAATCTGGTATCTTTCAAGCACAAAGCGCACTTCTGGTTTCAAGTCGCCATTACGGGCTGCGATAGCCTCTTCTTCCCCTTGCATCCTGAGCAGACGCGCATACGCATAGGCTGATGCCACTGAATCGAGGTCAGAGTTTTTGTGTCCAATCACATAGACTGGCCTTGCCATTGTTCCATCCCTTTCGGGTTATCTTCCCAACATGCTCGATTGCCTTTGCCTGGCTGCAATCATCAAATGAGCAGTTTTTATGCAGGTGTGTTCAATTCTCATTACGGATAAGCTGTCAAATTAGATAGTACAAAGACTGTCGTGTGAGGCTTCCCTATCTATTATAGTGGGGTATCTTCGGCTTGTACAGGAGATGTTTTTAATGATCAATGCCCTTTCGGCTTATCTCGATATGCGTAAGCTGAAAGGGCATGATAACTAAGCTGGCGTATTTCCCAAAATCTCTTTTGATCTCGCTGCCGCCGCTTAATGTCCGCTGGCGACGGCGGCAAGCACGTTGTAGAAATCGACCAGGTTGGGTGTGCCGAGACCGGTTGCGAAGTCCCAGCCCGGTGTAGCGTTGAAGCCAAGATTGGTTCCCTGCGTCACATCGAAGTAGGGGGACAGGCGACCCGCGTGGTTTGCCACGTAGTAGAATACAAGCGGACCCACGAAGAACACATGGTACTTCTTGATAAGCGACTGGTTTACCAGCGCCATGCCTGCTGCCCAGATGGGTGTGGCCGCGCTGGTGCCACCGCCTGCGCCGGTACCATCAGGGAAAGTCTGCCACTGACCACCGAAGTAGAGTGGCAGGTTGAGCGCGACGGCGGAAACGTCGGATACCTCGCGGAAGCCGCGCGAGCCATCATTTTGCACTCCTTTGCCTGTCTGGAAGCTCGGCTGCTGGAAGAGGTTGCTGTTGCCGCCGCCACTGCCCCAGGAATTGGTGCATTGTGTAGTATCAGAGCCATCTGACCACGAGACTTCACTGGCGCGCTTGCCTTGCGCATTGATCTGCAACATAGTGCCGCCTACTGCCACTACTGTTGGATCGCTAGCCGGAAAGCTGACCGAGAAGCTGCCGTATACGCGATCCATAAACGCGCCGCAATCGCCGCTTGCCACGAAGACGGTCATATGCTCCTTTTGTGTGAGCAAGGACATGAGTTGATCGATGCCTTTGAGATAGTTCAAACTCTGGAGGTTTTCGGCACCTTCCAGGCTGATGCTGACGATGCTACCGGCTCCGGCGTTTTTGGCATTGTCATCAACAATCTGTTGCAGTTCATCGACGATGCCTGTGCCGATGTCGTGGTTGCCGGTCTGATAATCGATGATGTTGGCATCGGGAGCCAGTCCTTCGATCTGCTCTATATCCAGCGCGGATTCCTCTCCAGGTTGCGCTGGCGCGCCATCAATATTTTTGATAAGGATACGCCCGTGATAGCTGACACACTGTCCGTAGTTGGCAACGTCGCTCTGCGGAAAGCCGTCGATCTCAACCAGGTTGATGGTCATGCCCTGGCCGAGAAATCCGGCACGCGCGAACTGATCGTACCCGTATGTATGGGCAACTCCCCCAGGAAAATCCTCGCCAGCCGGAGCGCTGCAATTCGCCCGCGCGCTGGCGTTTGTATATGCGCTATTGAGCTTATACTGTGATGCTGGAATGCCAGTTTGTAGCGGCTGGCTGTAGCTATCTAGCCCCGTCACCGAGACAAGGTCGTTGACGATAAAGGCGGGTAGTTGAGGGGTTGTAGCAGGCGCATAGAATGTGCGGCCCTTGTATTTGTGGATAACGAAATGCGTCTGGAAGAGCATCGCCATGCTGCGAGCCTTTCCATCGACGGCAACCGAGGTATGGAGTTTGCTTAGCGTCAGCGAGACGCCCTGAATGCCCAGTTGGGCCTTGATCTGCGCGAAAGTGGCATCACTGATGCCGATTTGATTGGCGAGCTGCGTCAAATCTTGCTGCTGATTTGATATTTTGTTGAGTTGGTCCTGCTGGCTCTGGTTCACCTTGAACAGCAAGCGTACATGCATGGACGTATCATCCGCCAGCGGCCCAACGACCGGCGAGTTCAGGGCATCAGCAGGTATGCCGAGACTGACGCTGGAGAATGTAAGGCGGGCAGTGGGCGATGGCGTAGGCTGGACAACATTGGTAGGCGAATTGCAGCCCGCTAATATTAAGATGAGCATAAGCAGCAATATCCCCGGCTTTAGGAGCCTGGGTCGGTGCGCGAGAACAATAGATGTGCGGTGTTTCATGAAACAAATCCCCTTTCATCTCATGGATGAGTTCTTTCTACTTACTACATTACCCTCGATGCGAAATAAGCGCCGTTTCAGAAGTGTTGCGCAGAGCAACTTTGAGTAGATTTTCTTCTTCTATCCCATCAAGCTTTTATATGGAAATATGCCAGCGCCTCTTGCATCCACGCCGTTTGCCGTATCTGCTCTAAAGTAAGCGCTGTAGGTAGTGGTGGACGCGCATGTTCTTCCGTAGCTTCTAAGCGCGTGCAGGGCTTATGGAAGATGTCACAAACCGCGTAGTAGTTGCTGAGTCCAGGCATTACAATAGGCGATGTTGCATCAGCGATTTGTTTGCGTCCATCAGGAAATGTGATGACCCGCCGCGAGCCATGAGCAGGATGAGAACAATGCTGGCATTGAGTTGTTAGCTGGAATGCCTTCCATCCCGGCAAAAAACGAGACATGAGCAATAAGTGGTGCATGTGGGTAAATATATCGGCCTTGAAATCATAATCAATGCCATTGATGACCACCGTAAATCCGGCCTGCTGTAATGCTAAAAGTCCCTCAATAGCCTCGTAGTGTGTCTGGTTGGTGCATAATTGCACCTCATCGATGCAGATAAATTCTACGCTGGCAGGCGTAATGCCTTTTTCGGCAAGTTGCTCCTTAATATTGCGCAAACTATTTGAGGTCAGGACAAGCGCGGGCGTTTTCTTTTCAGCGAATGCCCTGCTCACTATATATCCTGTGCCGGGCGTTTCGCCCCTGTTCTCGTCTCCAATGCCATTTTGAGGGATCAGGAAGGCAATTTGCCGTCCTTGCTGCTGCATATGCCAGGCAAACAGTTTCATATTTTTTGTTTTTTCGGTTTGCATACTTTCAGCGTGAATGAATAAAACAGGCGCTATTCCCCGTGATTTCGCTTCGTGATAGGTCCGTATCATCTGTGCCTGTAGCTCTGTGGGAGTTGGGGTCACGAGCATATGCAGGGCGTTTACTTGCTCGTAAGCCAGGTAATGTGGATGTTTCGGAACGTCTAAACTGTAGGGATCGTGATATTCCCAGGGTCGCTCTAACAACAAATCCGCGCGCTCGTAGAAACCTGGAAACGACTCTGGCATACTTTCCCTCCTCGCCCGCTATTGTGACGCTACTATAACAAACGGCTGAAACTTATTCTATTGTCTGGTACTATTGTTGGGTTTGCACTATTATACTCCAAATTTTGTCTTGATGGGCGCACACCTTCTTAACCTGAAAGTAGCCATTTCTCCCTATTC
>JBOGTO010000100.1:0-4482 GCA_050695155.1 Ktedonobacteraceae bacterium | reverse complement strand
TGACGAATCAATGCAGTCATTTCACGGTTGCATTGGTTCGTCACATTTTCATCAGGTGTTATTCCTCTACCTGCTCCTCTAACACCTGTACGTTGCTTTCCTCTGTCATAGGTTCGACTACTAAATTATGTATCCTGTTTGGAATAAAGGGCTGGCCGGGTCTGGCTGTGGCGACAATGCCGATCTGCATCGACTCGATGAGATCGCCCAGATTTTGCAGCGCTTTCATTACCTCAAAGACATCTTCCCGCTTTGCCTGGAGACGCAGACGATAATGTTGCCCACCCTGGCCGGGAGCTACCGGTTGTGTTGTGGGTTGTGGCAATGGAACAACTGGTAGCGGCGTATTCTGCCCGCTAGTTCCTCCTACACCGGTTGGAGAGCCGGGGTATACCTGAGGGCCATCATGAATAGTCGAAGTTTCGGGTGGCGTTGGTGGCTCAACCTTTGGTGGAGCGGGTGGTGTGAGCAATTGTTGCGCGTAAGCTGCTGAAAGCAAATATGCGCCTTCACCCATATCGATTTCATGCGCGGGAATGTCTTTACCAAAGTAAACCGAAGTCGTCGCTGCACTACCAAATACCAGGTTCTCCTGAGTGTCCTTGTGAGCATTAGCGACATAGGCGAAGGTGCGATTTTTAACACCTACCATAATGGCCTGGCGTATCACTTTCTCATCCCAGATATGTGTGAAATTGTAGTAGCTAAAGAAGCAGGAGACCAGGGCCACTACAGCATAATATTGTCGTTCGATGAACTGCGGCTCGTTGAGTTGTATCAGCCTTGCCAGTTTGCTGGGCTGCACACTGTCCCAGACAACTCGATTGCGCAGGGCTTCCTTGACGCGCGTATGCACCTGGGGTGCCTGGCTGTAACTCTGTACCTGTAGCTCGTCAAATGTGTAGTTCTGTCCGACCTGCTCGCTATTTTGCGGCGTATAGACGATGGGATAGAGCAGCGAGATACCGCCTTTGAGTTCGCTTTCCGCGTTGCGTTTGCGTTCTGTAAGCTCGGCTTCTTGCTGGGGCGTCAGTTGGCGTTGCTTGCTCTGGCTCTGCAAAAGTTCCAGCGTCAACATGAGGCGTACCGCGTTCTGAATGACTTCGATCTTATGACGGTCAGGCACAGCCAGTGAGAGGCCGTTGCGATAGCGGCGCGGCGCGTTGCCATATTGTTCGATATAGTGGCGCATCCCCAGTTGCAACTTTTCGGCATCGGAATACATATCCAGGAATGCTGGTGGGAGATAGACGATCTGGAATTCAGGCAGTCGATCTCGTATTTCGTTGGTATCGTTCGGCCACACGACCGCGCCGCGCTCATTTCCTATAGCCTTAGCGAATTCGGCTCGCAAACGCTGCGCAACCTCGTCGTCTGTGCGACGCTGATTTTCGTCGATAATCATTTTATTGAGGTTGGGCTGGGTCTCGAAACGGTAGCGTAATTCGCGGCGGTGCAGGTACAGCAGGCGCTCGTTCAGATCATGCAAAGCTGTTTGCAGGATATTGCGATCAAGGCCAGGGGCAAGGCAGGCGCTGAGCAATTCGTTCTCGAATACGCCGCGCTCGATCTGGCTGCTGCCGCCGAAGCTGTAGAGCAGGGCGGCGCTGGCAATGCGCGTGCCGGGCAGGTATACCTGCAAAAGCGGGCTTTCCTGCACCATCAGTTCATCGACGCTGCGCGCCCCCGCGTGTGGTCCCAGCAGGTCAGCCTGTAATACAGCGTCGTACTGCGTCTGTTCATCGACTTGAGCCAGGAACGTAGTGCGTACCTGTCCATCGGTAAGCGGCACGTCGCCCGGTCCCAGCAATGGCTGGGACGAGATGTTACCCGACCACAGCGCGTGTACCACCGTCGCTAAAAATTGCAGCGCGCCGCGCGTCCGTTGATAGCTGGGCAACGCGCTCCAACGCTCGCGCATCAGATCAAGCAAAGCGGGATGAAAGGGGTAGCTGAGCAGGATACGGGAGCGCAGTTGTTCGGCCTGCTGCTGCGCCAACTGCGTCGAGTTGCCCCCGGCCAGCAGAAATCCCCGGTAACTCTCAGCATAGGCGCTGGCGACCTGCTGGTGCTGCAACTCATCGCCCAGGTTAGAGAAGAGGCGGCGCTGCACGACGCGCAGCACTTCATCGCCGCTGACAGGCTCGCGGATGGCGTTGAGTCGCTGCACCAGCTTGCTCAGGATGCCCAGTATTTCCAGGTTGCCGCCAGCCTCTTGCTCGCTGGCCTGCAACGAATAGACCATAGCGGCTTTTGGGGCGGCTGCCACAGCTTCCGTGAGGCGCTGCAAGAAGAGAATGGTTTGCCTCCCCAGCGTCGATTCGCCCACCACTACGCCCTGAGCATTCTCAACGTAGGTGAGTACTTCATCCAGCAATAAAAGCGTGGGAGCCGCGCCGATTAAACGAGTGATGACTTCCGCTCCGGGCGCAATACCCAGGCGATCTTGCTCCGCCACCAGCGCATAGCTTTCGGCTTTGCCGAGTTGCCAGGCCAGTTCGCCCCAGATGGTGCGGCGCTGCACGCTATGCGTATCGGCGGCTCCCGTTTCGATGCCGGAAATAACGGCGACATGCACAGTGCCGGGATCGGGCAAGCTCGCCAGTTCGGGCATATCGTTCAGCATCGGGCGCGATTTCGCCAGGTGATAGAGTGAGAGCAATGTATGTGTTTTACCACCGCCAAAGGGGGTGCGCAGTTGCAGTACGCGATTTCCGCTCTTGCCAGACAACACCTCCATCACATCGGTGAGGATGCGCCGTAGTTCGGTGGTCAGATAGGTAGCCTCGAAGAATGCCCGCGCGTCGCGATAGACCGGGCGCACGCTCGCATCTTGCTGGACGACCTTGCCCAGGTTGACGGCGTAGGTGTCCATAGAAAGCTGACCCTGCACGATATCGATATGCGGCGTGACGACGCGATTCCAGGTAGGAAGCGTCGCGCCCTGTCGCTGTGTCACCATAATGCTCTCCCTTTACATACCCATTCATCACAAATGCTTCAAAAAATGCTTATCCCCACAGTGTCTTGCCAGACATTTCCGCGAAAAGGCCGCGCCACCCGGCCAGCAGGCGATCCACCGCCTTTTGCTCCTCGGTGCGCTCCTGCTTTGTATTGCCATTGTCTCCCGCCGGGGCCAGCGCGTGACCGGCCAGCGCCTGCGCCACCATGCGCAACTGCTCGATGTTTGGATGCGTTTTCAGCAAGAAATCCTGCGCTTCATAAGGCTGTTCTTCCTGCAACCACAGCAAACGGTGCAGCACATCGATCAGTGGAGCGGAATTGCCGCTCTCGCTGGGTCTCCCCAGGTTCTCATCATCGCCGCGCCCGCGATAGTCGCGCAGTTGCACGGTATCCTTCTCTTTCTTCGCCAGCCCCTTTTTGCCCTGTGCCAGCCCGCGCGGCCCATCCAGTTCCACGCCCATACCACGCGCCAGCAGGTTCATATCGTCAAAAGGAGCTGCGCTTTCACCATAGAAGAACCGACCCGTCACATAGAAGCGCGTCACCGTATCCACCGCTGCCACACGCCCGTCCACTTCTGGCCGCTCTACCTCTTCTGCTCCTACTAGCAAACGCTGCAAGACATGCTGTGCCACTTCGCGCTCAACCTCGCCTAAATAGGTTTTGGCGTCCATCTCATCGCCATTGGGCATCTCCACCCGCGCAAACTGCGTATACGCTCTCAACCCGGCTCCAATCGTAGCAATAATGAGGTCTGCCCCCGTGACTCCTGCACCAATCAACGTATCAAGCCGCTCATTGATGATGCTGGCAAGCTGCGGCCGTACCTGGCTCACATAGTCGCCCGTTTCCTCGTTCTCGCGGCGACGAGCTACAAGGAAGATGCTTGATGCAAGTGCGGCAGAGTTTATGTCTCTAACACGGCCTGGACGTTCAGTGTCAATGGGCCATGCTTCAACAATCACAAAACCTGCATGTCGTAATGCCTCAATCAATGTGGACCAACCTAGAGTTGTTTTGTGAGCATAGACACAAATTAGGGGTGCTCCTGGCTTTAATACTCTGCGAGCTTCATAAAAAGCTTTAGCCATCATATCTTCATACGCTTGACGCGCTTCAACAGTGTTTCCTTTGTGGCGCGATGGCTCTGCAATAGCCTCCAGCTTTTTAGGTGTTAGCATTCCACTCAAATGTTCAGGATACAAAAAACCTATAGATCGTTTGAGCCAAACATAAAAGAAGTCGCTCAAATCAGCATAGGGAATGTTATCATAGTAAGGCGGATCAGTAATTACTGCATCCATAGAGGACTCTGCAAGCGGCAGATTAGTTGCCGAGTTACGAAGCACTATTGATGAATTTTTTGAACTAATAGTGCATATACTGAGTGCTTCCGAACTTCGAGCTAAACTATCCATGCTATTTCCTGAACCATTACCAAATGGATTGATTTCAGCAAAGTCCCAAACCATTGGAAGGGCTTGACGCCCGTAAGTGCTGGCGACAAAGTCGCCAGCA
>JBOGTO010000099.1:0-5928 GCA_050695155.1 Ktedonobacteraceae bacterium | reverse complement strand
GCGAGTGCGATGAACCTCGTGCGCTTTGCCGCTTGGAAAGCTGGGGTCCTACATGCCAAGACTCGCACCTCACGCTTTGCTGCGCTCAAGGCTTCTTGAGCGTGATGAGCAATTTAGCAACAGTATCAGGGACGGAAGCGAGCCAGTCCGCGCGAGGCTCTCTGTGGCAGGGGAAGGCGAGTTGAAGCGGTGTATTCGCCCCTGCGACTCTTCGAGCAGCGAGCAATACAGAGGGAAGGCGCAAGCCCATTCGGGAAACGTTCAAGTACTCACTGTCAGTCTCACTGCACGGTGTAAATTTTGGCATTAAAATTTGTATATACAACCTTTTGCTCAGAAAAACCGACAAGATATGTGACAGAATGAGTACCTGTCTCTGGCGTTTTTCCTCAAAAACAAGAGAGGAAAAGATCGCGCCACATTATGCGGCAGAGCCTATTTTCTCGCCATACAAGGTCGGTGCTGGTTCCAGGCACTATCCGTGCCATCGCTTACTGGCAGAAACGCGCCAAGATATTATATTCGACAAATGACGATCAGGGTCGTTCTTGTCCTCTTTTTGTGCGATACTTGGGGAAGAACGACAAGTTGGTCTGTTGCAAAAGAACAGGAAGCGCATGGAGAAAGGACCACAAACATGCCACATCCTCTTGTGATGCAATTACGCTTCACTCGAAGCGAGTTCACGCGCGCCTTGCAGGGGATCAGCGAGACGGATGCAGGTCTTCGTGTCCTGCCGATGAATTGCATCAGTTGGAATATTGGTCACCTAGCCTGGCAGGAGCAGCTGAACTGGCTCACTCGACTGCAAGGGCAAACGCCCCTGCCTCACCTCAATGAACTCGTTGGATATGAATAACCTGCTTGCACTCCCAAACTTGCTGAGATGTGGGATGCCTGGCACACCGTGACCCGGCTTGTTGATCCCTTTCTGGACACACTGACCACCCAGAAGCTTCAGGAGGTGGTGTATGTTGATCCTGAGCAGCGAGTCTTTACTCCTGGGGTGGTCCTCCAACGCATCATTTACCACTATTGGTATCACCTGGGCGAGAGTATGGCGATTCGGCAGATGCTTGGGCATATGGACCTCCCAGAATTTGTTGGGGATATTGAGGCCGAGGCTCCCTATCTCCCTCATGTGTGAGGAGCAGATCTTGCAGGCTCGTCTTTGCACACAAGCGGAGAGGTGAGAAAGCAGGAAGGCGTCTGCGAGGAAGATTACGGTCAAGACAGGAGGAATGTGATGCATACCAGTCCCCATTTGGAGGTATATCCAGCGGAAGCGAAGCTCTGGCCAGATGTGGAAGCCTTATTCAGGGAAGGCTCTGTCTCCAATCGCTGTTGATGTATGTGGTGGAAACTTCCTCGCTCGCAGTACCAAGCCCAAAAAGGGCAGGCCAACAAGGCAGCATTCCACACCATCGTGTCGTCTGGGGAAATCCCTGGTTTGTTGGCATATCACGATGGTCAGCCCCTCGCCTGGTGCGCGCTCGCTCCTCGAGAGCGCTACCCCTCGTTGGAACGCTCTCGGGCCCTCCAGCGCATCGATTCTGAACCGGTCTGGTCGATCACCTGTCTGTTTGTGGCCAAGCCGTTCAGGCGGCAAGGAGTGACCTACGAGCTCCTTCAGGCAGCGGTCACCTATGCCAAAGAGCAGGGCGCGAAGATTGTGGAGGGATATCCTTATGACGTGCAGGAAGCTAAATTGCCAGATGTCTACGGCGCAACGGGCCTCGTCTCGGTATTTCAGAAGGTTGGCTTCGTTGAGATTGCTCGCCGCAGTGCCTCGCAGCCCATCATGCGGTTCATGTGTGAACGCTAAGAAAGCGGAAATGGGGCGGCGTGCAAGGAGAGCAGAACTGGATACCTTCCAGGCGACCCCACCAGCTTCCCCTCTCTGACACACATGACCAATCTCTTCAAGAGACCACCCAAGTGATGACTCAGCGGATTTGAGAGCGGGTCGGGCACACACCCTCACTCAGCCCGCTGGTTTTCGTTGTAGGTTGCGACCCCCCTGCGATTTTATTGCAAAGGACATTGCACGCAGGTGTCAACAGACTCATGGCGGGGTGTCCGCACCTCATCTCTCAATGGGGTGAAGCAGTTTTCTCCCAGCCTGGACCACTTTCTGAAATTGACCCATATCTTGTCCTTCTTCTTTTTGACCCATATCTTGTCCGAAAAGGCTAAAACGTCTGGCAAACCACAATCGGGTATATTCGAGTTTCCAAACATGAGCAAAATGAGGCCATCCAGCAAGATGCGCTACAAGAAGCGGGCTGCGAAAAATATTTCAGCGACGTCATGACCGATTCAAAGTTTGAGCGCAAGGGGTTGGAGCAACTTCTGGCATTTGCGCGGTCGGGGGATACCGTGATCGTCTGGAAGCTCGACCGCCTGGGGCGTTCGCTCAAAGACCTCATCGAGACTCTCAACCTCCTCAAAGATCGAGGCATCGATTTTATCTCGCTGACTGAACACATTGATACAACCACACCAGGCGGAAAACTCATCTTTCATGTGATGGGAGCGCTGGCTGAATTTGAGCGCGATCTGATTCGCGAGCGCACCAATGCTGGGCTAGCTGCTGCAAGAGCGAGAGGGCGGGTAGGAGGCCGACCCAGAAAACTGGCCACCAATGGGAAGGTTGCTCTCGCCCAGCGCCTTTTTGCCGACAAGAAGCATTCGATTGACGATATTTGCTCGACGCTTGGGATTTCTCGCTCAACCTTCTACCGCTACGTCAGAGAGGCAACTCCGCCAGCATCGGACTCGTGAACTGAAGGGAAGATCATCCTCAACCAAGCGAGTTATTTCCTCCAGGTATTACCTCAGATAATTGTCAAAAAAATACCTCATGGAATTTTAACATTTACATGACTTTAGCGTAACAAAAGAATGCGCTGATAGCAAAAATACATGGTGTAACAGACCTTGCAGACAAAAAAAATATGCTATACTAGAGACATGCCAGTCTTACTCTGTACAAACGAGGAGGCGCTATATGGAGCAAACCCCGCGCGCTAGGTACGATGAATTCGCGGAACAGTTTACGTCGGTACTACACGAAAACTGGACGGACATTCTTCAAGTCGTCAACAATCAATCCCCCCGTATTGCGGCCTTACTGAGGGTTGCCACACCATCAGGATTGAAGCGCCTCAATGGAGGCTGGCATATCCAGGTGATGACCCGGCGGGTCGTGGAGCGCGATAAATTGCGCCAGCCCCGCGATAATGAGGTAGTCGCTCAGGCTATTCGCGCGTGGGCGCACCGCACCGCGCAGCTGAAACTGCCGCGTGTGACCGTCAATTTCGAGAGCTAAGCACCTCGCTTCAGCCAGAAGGGCAAGGTACGATTAAATCCATTATTTCTCAGCGTTCCACCACCGGCTACTTGATGGTTGCGGGCGGAGCAATTCTTTTCGGTGTGAATGGCAATATCTCTACCCTGCTCTTCAATGATGGCGTCACGCCCCTGACATTGATCTCTTTCCGAATGCTCATTGGCGGCATTTGCCTGTTGGCGGCCATGCTATTCTGGCAGCGTAAAGCCCTGAAAGCGCCGCGCCGTCACTGGGCATGGATAATAGTCTTTGGCCTGGTGCTGGCGATAAACACCTTCTCCTACTTCCTGACGATCAGTCGCCTGCCGCTTGCTGTCGCGCTGGTAATTATCTTTACGTCCGCTACCTGGATTGCGCTTGGAGAAGCGCTGTGGCACAGGCGAATGCCGTCGCTACAGGTGCTTACCTCGCTTGGTCTTTCGTTAGTTGGCGTCGTTCTGCTTACCGGCATCTGGCACGCCAGCTTGAACAAACTAGACACCCTGGGGCTGTTTTATGCGCTACTTGCCCTGGTTGCATACACTGCTTACCTGTTATGTGGACGGAAAGTTGGTCGTTATCTTCCATCGATGACCTCGACAGGCTATGGCGCAATCGTTGCCAGCATCTTCTGGTTCAGCATACAGCCGCCCTGGGCCATCCCCGCCAAAACATGGTCTCCCTATCATCTTATGCTAATTCTATTGGTAGGCACAATCGGCATGGCAGTGCCATTCACGCTTGTAGTAGGCGGATTGCGTCGTGTGGATGCCGCCCGCGTTGGAATTGTTGCCATGCTAGAGCTGCCAGCATCAGGAATCATCGCCTATTTCCTGCTCGGACAGCATCTCGACGTTACACAAATCCTGGGCTGCCTGTTTGTGCTGGCAGGCGTGGCTACGCTGCAATATGGCAAACCGGCTTTGCAATTAGATCTATAGGGTTTGAATATCGTCAATGCAGGAAATTTTCACAATCTTGACGGTGTAGCCTAGTTTCTCCCACTTTCCCACTCCCCTTGACAGACGGGCCTCTAAATTCAGCCGTGTAGAAGCTTCTACCATTCCGGTAGATGTCATAGGGGTATGTGTAGGATGAGTAATACAGTAAGTGACATAGTATTTCATGCTCTCCGCCTTCTTCGTTCTGATTGTGCTTTTCACCCGCTAGATAGTGACTGCTCAATCCCCGGCATCTACACCAGCAAACTCGATGTAAGCATCCTCATCGAGACGCGCTGAAAAGAGCCTGGTCTCATTGGTTCCATCCATGAGAACGTAGACAACTCCCCCATCGGCAGCGTTGATTCTGCCTTGCTCTCCTGTACGCTTAATACGTACACGATCGCCCTCCTGAAAGTACGTTCCGTCTACATTGGTTTCCATAACTCGTGCTACCTTTCTCAAAGAGCGTGCTGCACCCAGTGGCCGTATTGTTCATCAAGCTTTCTTTGCTTCTCGTTCATGCTTTCAGCGTACATGTTGGCATCGTGGCGAACGTCGAATGAGCGCACAATGCGGTCATTGGATCCCGCCTCCCCCTCGGAGGAGGCACGCTCGCGGATCAAAAACACCTGCTCGGTGAGGCGTTGGACATAGTAGCGGTCTTCTATCATTGGAATACCTCCTTGAGGTGCGCATCGTCGAAGTTGGCCTTGTCGAGTATAGTTCCCTCCTGGTTCGCTCTATCGATCGCTCCCTGGGACAGGTGCGTACCATCGAAGTTAGCTCTGCCAAGCATAGCCCCCTCCAACTCTGCTTCGCGCAGGTCGGCTTTGCTGAGATCAGCCTCCCTCATAATCGCGCGGCACAGGTTCGCGCCGCGCAGGTCCGCGTAACGGAGGTGGGCCTTCAAGAGGTTAGCATCGCTCAGATTGGCACCTCTCAGGTCGGCATTGCGCAGGTCCGCCTCACACAAATCCGCTCCGCGCAGGTCCGCTTCTTGCAGATTAGCCCCCGTCAGGTCAGCATGGAGCAGATTAAACCCCTGAAGATCAGCGTTGCGCAGGTTAGCGTCGTGCAAGTCTGGCTCTAAAGCCTGTATCTCAGCATGTTCATGTCTCCACGTATTCCAGGTCGTTTTCCCTGCTAAGAGGAGATCAAGCTCTTTTTGATTTGCCATGCGGCTCACTTTCTTTACTCTTTGGTAGCGATACAGATGTATCCAACTCTTCTTCTGCCTTCCGCAGGTAAAAAACAGAATTGCTCAATCGCCGCTCACTCCCCTTTCATCAAGCAAGAGAGGGGTGCCAATGCCAGAACGAGTGAGTTATAACGCTCCCGCAAAAGAGATACTCTTGAAGCGTTGCTTCACAAGAAGGATAAGGTTCCGAGAAGAAGGAGAGGATGAATTAATTATACACTATTTTTAATAAAAATGCAATATTTGTGAAAGATGGGCGTCAGCACCCTTGCGGGTGAAAAATCAGGAGAGCAAGAATCCTCTCCCCAGTTCATCAGTTGGATCAAGATAAAACTCGTGCCGTCCGGTGACGAATGCCTTCCCACTTACTTCTGGGATCACTGCCTGATACTGCCCAACCTGTGTATGACCAACGATGCGCCCGCTGAACGTGCCGACTGCTCCTAAGATACTCT
>JBOGTO010000098.1:0-2575 GCA_050695155.1 Ktedonobacteraceae bacterium | reverse complement strand
ACCCCCGCCCCTACAAGCAAGGAGAACAACATGACAGAACAATACGATATCGTCATTGCTGGCGCGGGCCATAACAGCCTGACTACGGCTGCCTACCTGGGAAAAGCCGGGTACTCCTGCTTGCTGCTAGAAGCGCGGCCCGTCATTGGCGGTAATACCATGACCGAGGAATTGACGCTGCCCGGTTTCCAGCATGATACCTGCTCAACTACACACGCTATTTTCATGCAAAGCCCTATCTGGACCAGGCAAGAACTGCCGTTGGCCGAGTACGGGCTAGAATATATCCAGGCCGATCCCGTCTCGCATGTCGTATTTCCTGATGGCACATACATCACACAGTGGATGGACATTGACCGTACCTGCCAGGAGATTGCTAAATTTTCGCGCCGCGATGCTGAAACATATCGCAAAATGATGGCCGACTGGCGCAGCGTCGCGCCCATCTTCAACAAGATACGCTATACTCCTGCCGGTTGGGATGCCTCGCTTTCCGACTTGCTGGCCGACCACCCGCAGGGCGCGATGTGGATGCGCCGCCAGGCACTTTCGGCATGGGACATCATCGATGCCGCCTTCGAGGATTGGCACGTTAAGTCGTGGATGGTATGGTTCGCGGAAGGCACCTTGCAGCCAGCCGAGCGGCCCGGCACAGGGACACTTGCCTATTCCTTTGTAGCAGGTCGCCAGCGCAACGGCTGGGCCATCCCAAAGGGCGGTTCCGGCAGCCTGCCCAACGCGCTGTGTCGCATTGTTGAGGCACAGGGAGGAACCATCCTCACCAACCAGCCTGTACAACGCTTGATTATCGAGCAGGGTCGCTGCGTGGGCGTCGAGACGGCGTCCGGCGAGCAGTTCCGCGCGCGTCACGCCGTTGTCTCTTCCATCCATGTCAAGCACCTGGTGCAGATGGCACCCGCCGAAGTCTGGGGCGAGGCTTTCTTGTATGGCGTAGAGACCTATAAGGCGGGGCGCACCATGTTTGTATCGCACTATGCCACCACAGAACCGCCGCGCTTCAACATAGAGGGCGGCACACTGGAACTGGTAGCGGCAGGCGTCGCGCAAACCGTGGATCGCCAGTTGAGCGTGGGTAACGACTTCCATCACGGCATCGCGGGCGCGGAACAGCCGGTATTGCTCGTCCTGACGCCATCCGTGCAGGATGCCTCGCGCGCCCCGGCAGGCCAGCATATGATTAAAGTGATTAGCCAGCAACCCTATGCCCTGCGCGAAGGGACTGAGAAGTGGGATGAGATCAAGCACGAGGTGGCAGCCAATAATCTCGCAGAGTTGCGTAAATACGCGCCCAACCTGACCGATGACAAAATCCTCGCCAGCGAGATACGCAGCCCTCTCGATCTGGAACGCTACAACAGCCATAACTGGCATGGCAGTTGTCACGGCGGAGATATGGACCCGTCACAATCAGGAACATTGCGCCCGGTTCCCGGCTATGCGCAACATCGTATGCCCATCCCCGGCCTCTACCAGACGGGCGCAACCACGCACCCAGGCGGCTCAGTCACCGGTGGCCCTGGTCGCAATGCCGCGCTGGTCTTGCTCAAAGACCTCGGTCGGGATTTGAACGAGGTGATTCGCGCATAAAAAGAAGCGGCAGGCATGTCTACAAAGAACATGCCTGTCGCCTCTTTACAATGTTCTTCTTTCGATGCCCATCCTCCCTGCCTGGAAACCATCCAAAGCTCTCAAATTTATTAAGTAACCTCGAACGTAAGTACCTTTGTATACAGTGCCGCTATTATAAACTTTTTAGATTTGTTTCTCTATCAGGAAGGTATGTCAAGAATATTATGCGGCATCTCAGATTTCGCGGGCCATCAGGCCATCATTTCCCATCTCACGGGAGGACACAGAAGAATACTATCGTACTCGTTTTTTGTAGCCTGGTTATAGTTGTTATCGCCCTTGCTTCATGCGGTTCAACGGCCGCAGGTCAAACTATCCACACAACGCCAACGACGGTGCCAACTCAAGCGCCGACTGCTACAGTAACGGCGACGCCTGTCACGCCAACTGTAACGCCGACACCAAAACCAACATCGGCTCCCCAACCGACACCCGTAGCAACGCAACCGCCACAGCCGACGACACCTCCGCCCGTGTCAATGCCGCCAATCCTCGATTTGCGGCCATCTTCGATGAGTTTCGTCGGGCATCTCGACTGCCCGAATAAGAATGGCACCTATACCTGCCAGGCAATAGTAACCGACAGGGCAAGCGCGACCAGCAATCTCCATTGGACTGGTTTCACCAACGTGCCGGGTAATATCGTCTTCAGCCCGTCAGGTGGTACACTCGCGCCCGGTCAGAGCGTACTCGTATCGATCATCATACCGACCAACGACTGCACGCAGGGTCTCTTCTTTTTCCGGGGGCCGGTCAACACGCACACCATCACCTGGGCCTGTTAATTACATGCGCCAGGTATCCGGCTGAATTTTGACATGAGTCACCCCGAATGTTTCGGGGAGGTGTCCCATGAAGGCCTGAACTGAAAGGCAGGCCCAAGTGCCGGAGCCTGTCATTCTGAGCGCAGCGAAGAATCTCTCGC
>JBOGTO010000097.1:0-4792 GCA_050695155.1 Ktedonobacteraceae bacterium | reverse complement strand
CCACGATACAGATGGGCAGCAGGATGTAGAGCGTGCCGCGCACGAGGTCAACCCAGAAGCTGCCCAGATGTTGGGCGCTGCGCCGGGCGAGACCGCGTACCAGCGCCACCGCCAGCGCGATGCCAGCGGCAGCAGAGACGAACTGGTGGAAGGCCAGGCCAGCCATCTGCGTTAGATAGCTCATGGTCTGCTCGCCGGTATAGTTCTGCCAGTTGGTATTGGTGGTGAAGCTGGCAGCAGTATTGAAGGCCAACTGCGGCTCAATACTTTGCAGGACATCCTGAGTGAAGACCTCATAGCGTTCAATAGCGACCGAGTGCCGCGCAGCTTTATGTTGCACAGCCTCCAGGAAGTCTTTCGATTGCTGGATATGTTCAAGACGCGCTCCTTTGGACGGGGTGGAGACGAGCGATACGGGAACCACTGTAGCACCGGCGCTCCCTGCCAGGCGTACTGCGTAATCGATGGCGCGTATGTCCACCCCGTAAGTAAAGGGCAGCAGCCAGCGTGATGTCTTCATCGAAGCCTCCTGAGAACGAAGTGAAAATAGCGTGTGGATTTGACAGGCACAGCTTTCTTCTTTCTCATCCCTACTGTAACTCCAAAGAGGTAAATGTGCGTTCTGGATATGCAGGCGTCTTTTATGGATAATCTCAGAGTGTCTGGAAGAATCCTCAAGACATACTCAAGATAGTCAGGGGCAATGTGCATAACTAAAGGACCTGCGTAGTATTTTCTCTTCACATCTCAATGTTCAGTTACATCATTGAAGCGGTAGCCTACGCCTGGAATAGTCAGGATGAATTGTGGCCGCTCAGGAACCGGTTCGATTTTCTGGCGCAGTTGTGCTACATAGACGTGCAGGCTGTGGGTTCTGGCGTGCGTCTTATCTCCCCAAACCTCTTTCAAAAGCATCTGCCGTGTGAGAATCTTGCCCCGGTGGATGATGAGGATTTTGAGCAGGTCGAACTCGGTGGGTGTCAGGGAAACTTCTTGCCCGTTGAGTACGACTTGCCGCCGCGCGAAATCGACGCAGAGCGGACCGGCCTGAAAGCGTGGCTCGGCTCCGCTGGGCGGCTGAACGACCCGGCGCAAAGCGACCCGCACACGGGCCAGCACTTCTTCAATGCCAAAGGGCTTGGCAACGTAGTCATCAGCCCCCAGATCGAGCGCTTCGACCTTGTCGCGTTCGGCATCCTTCACCGAAAGTACGATAATCGGTACGTTTGATGCGGCTCGCACCCGGCGGCATACCTCCAGTCCACTCATGCCTGGCAGCAGCAGATCGAGCAAGACGAGGTCCGGGCGCAGCGTGGATGCGGCCTCGACTGCTTCCTCGCCATTACTTGCTGTGTGGACGTTGTAACCATGCGCTTTGAGGGCGCGGTGCAAAGCTCGTACAATCTCGCGCTCGTCATCGACCACTAAGATTGATGCTCCATTTTTACTCATGCCGCGCTCCTTTCAGGTGAGCCAATTGGCAACACAACAAAAATGATAAGCCCTCCGCCTTCGCGCAGTTCTGCCCAGATACGTCCGCCGTGCGCTTCAATCAGTCCCTTGCATACCGCCAATCCCAGACCTGAACCCACAGGATACCCGGCGGCGTGCTGATCGTGCAGGACGCGATAGAACTTATCGAACACGCGCGTAAGGTCGGCGGAAGAAATACCTGGGCCGTAATCGGCCACGCTAATCTCTACCTGATCTCCTTCAGCGCGCGCGCTTATCTCAATTGGCGATCCTGCCGGTGTGTAACGCACGGCGTTCTCGATGATGTTGGTCAAAACCTGGTCTATTTGCAGATAGTCCAGATGCACCGGCAACAGATCATCAGGCGGCAGGTGTGTGCGCACCTCGCGGCCACGCAGGAGTGGCTCCAGACGCCCTAACACATCGTGAATGAGCGCGGTAAGCGCGTATTCCTCTTTTTCAGGAACAAGCGCACCCTCCTCGATGCGTGACATGTCGAGCAAATTGCCCACCAGGCGATTGAGGCGGTCAGCTTCATGTTCGATGGCCTGTGCGAAACCGCGTCTCTCTTCCTTATTCCACTCAACATCCTCCTGCAAGAGGGAACTCGCGGATGCTTTAATCGAGGTCAGAGGTGTGCGCAGGTCGTGCGAAACCGAAGAAAGTAGGGCGGCGCGCAGGGCATCGGTGCGTTGTAAAACCTCGATGCGCAGATTTTCCCTTTGCAAGTGCGCTCGCTCGATCAATGCTGTCACCTGGTCCAGAAAAGTCCAGAAGAAAGAGGTTGGCGCGTCTGGCCGCGACCGTCCCTCTTCCAGTTGCTCTTCCCGCATTAAAATGCGTGGATTATCCAGCACGCGCAGCCGCAAGACTCCCACCACCTTTTGTCCCAACTTGAGGGGGATCAAGCGCAGCGAGCGGCGTACCGCCCGGCCTGCCGTCGTGCTATGCACAATGACATGCTGCACAAAACGAGCGGAAGTGGCTGAAGCAAGATTGCCATCATCATACAGGCCCATGGTGCGGCCATGAGACATCACCCAGGAGGCGACAGCTTTCTCATCAGAGGATAGCGTGATCTCTTCAGACGATTGATATGCGCTGGTCTGGACTTGTAGTGTTCCGCCTGCATCGGGGAGAAGAATGGCACAATCATGCACACCCCAGGATGACAGCACATCGACAACCGCCTGTGCAATAGTGTGTAGCTGGCGTTCCGGCCTGGCCTCCTGGTTTGTGATGCGCACCAGGTCGTAGAGGATACGAGTCTCACGTTCCCTGCGTGATGCCTGTAGAGCGCGTTCACGCAGGGCCACAGCCAGTTGGCTTGTGATGATGGCCGTTACCAGGAAAACGAAGAGCGCAATCCATTCTTCCACGCGATTGATGGTTAAGACATAGAGTGGCGGCACGAGAAAATAATCGAAAGAGAGAAAGGCGACAATGGATGCGAGTATCGCAGAGTAACGTCCGCGCGTGCTTGCCAGTGCCAGCACTACGAGCAAGTAGACGATCGAGATATTGGGAATGCGTGGATAGAGCTTGAATAGAAAAATGATGGCGGTGAGTATTAGGGTACCTGTGATAGCCAGTAAACTGTCGAGTAGAAAGTGCCACCAGGAAAAGCGATTGTTTGTCTCGACGGGTAGGATGTGTTCAAGTATAATCATAGTAATATGACCTTTTCTTTCCCCTTTTCTCTGCAAGAGACCTTTGCGCAAAATAAGTATAGGATGCAGAAAGTAAATAAGGGTTATGAATATCCGGTGGATTTATCTGGATTTGCTCAAGAAAAGTGATGATGGCTGATCTTTTATGGGCGATTTGGCCGCTCTAGCTTTCTCTGCGATATGTTAAAATGGTATACAAGACAGTGTGTAAAATGCGGCTAGCTCTCCGCTCGCTTGCTCTTCTCGAAATCAGGAGGTTTCAATGACCGACAACAAGACGTATTTTGACATCCCCGGAGAAAAATCGCGTGAGTTACTGGCCCGTCGCCAGGAGTTTGTAGCGCGCGGTGTTTCCTCTACTATGTCTGTATTTGCTGAGAAGGCCGAGGGGGCCGTGATTGAAGATGTCGATGGCAATCGTTATATCGATTTTGCCGGGGGCATCGGCGTTATGAACATCGGCCATAGCCGCCCGGAGGTGGTTAAGGCCATTGCTGAACAGGCCGCGAAGTTTGTGCATACCTGCTTTAGCGTCATGATGTACGAGCCATACGTGGACCTGGCCGAGCGTATCGTCAAAGTCACGCCGGGCGATTTCCCCAAAAAGGCCATCTTCTTTAATAGCGGCGCGGAAGCGGTTGAGAATGCGGTGAAGATCGCGCGCTATGCCACTGGCAAACCGGCCATTATCACCTTCGATAATGGCTATCATGGCCGCACCTTGATGACTATGAGCATGACCTCCAAAGTCAAGCCATACAAGCATCGCTTCGGTCCCTTTGCCCCGGAGGTCTATCGCGCGCCGTTCCCCTATCCCTATCGCATGAACATGACGCCGCAGGAAGCCTCCAACTATTGCATCGCTGAACTTGAGCGTATGTTTGTGGGCGAGGTAGCCGCCGATCAGGTGGCAGCTATTGTGATTGAACCGGTGCAGGGCGAGGGCGGTTTCATGCCCGCGCCAGCCGGGTTCTTGCGCGCGCTCAAAGCTCTTTGTGAAAAGTACGACATCCTGTTCGTGGCAGACGAAATTCAATCGGGCTTTTGTCGCACGGGCCGCATGTTTGCTGTCGATCATGACGGCGTCGAGCCTGACATGGTAATTATCGCCAAATCACTGGCAGCGGGTATGCCTCTAAGCGGCGTGGTTGGACGCGCCGAGCTTATGGACGCGCCACCTCCCGGCACGCTGGGCGGCACGTATAGCGGCAATCCGGTAGCCTGCGCTGCCGCGCTCGCCGTGCTGGACCTGTTCGAGAAGGAAGATTACGCGGCTCGTTCCCGCGAAATCGGGCATATCATCACGCAGCGTTTCATGCATCTCCAGCAGCAGTACCCGCTGGTTGGCGATGTACGTGGGCTGGGTGGTATGGCGGCTATTGAACTGGTGAAGGATCGCGCAACCAAAGAGCCTGATGCCCATGCCGCCAGCGAAGTGCTATCAGCCGCCCACCAACGCGGCCTGGTGCTGATTAAAGCGGGTATGTACGACAACGTATTGCGTATCCTCGTCCCGCTGGTCGTCACCGACGAACAACTCCAACAGGGCCTGGACATCTTCGAGGAGTCCTTGAGCGTGGTTGCCGAGCCGAGAACCGCGACTTCGGTCAGTTGAGACAGGTTGCTTGAAATGAAGAGGAGTTCGCACT
>JBOGTO010000096.1:0-14091 GCA_050695155.1 Ktedonobacteraceae bacterium | reverse complement strand
CATCTCCCATGCTCAACATGTTATTGTATGATAACAACAGGAGAGACTAGCCAGGGATACCATATGCTGCCACAGAAACAGAATGAGCCTTTTTCGTTTGGCCCGGAAGATGCTGAAAAAGCTTGCTTGATTATTCATGGCTTTACCGGTATTGCCGGGGAGGTGCGCGGGCTGGGCGAGAGCCTGGCTATTCAGGGTATACGCACGCTGGGTATCGCGCTGGCCGGCCATAGCGGCGATCCCGAAGACCTGGCCCATTCCACGCGCAAGGACTGGATAGCCTCGACGGAAGCAGGACTGGCGGAACTGGCGCAGCATAAAGAGGTCTTTGTGGCGGGACTTTCGATGGGCGGCGTGCTGGCGCTGATGCTGGCCGCGCACCATCCTGAGCGCATCGCGGGGGTGATCGCCATGTCCACGCCGACACGCTTCGCCCGCTCGTGGATGATCGGTATGGCCCGGCCTTTCATGAAATGGTTCTACCCCTTTAAGCCATTTGACCTGCGCAACCCTAAGATACAAAAAATGTACCTGAACTCCCTGAACTGGCAAATTGAGAACCCCTCCATCGACTTTTCCGACCCGCAGGTAGTCGCCGAGATCAAACAGATACGCATGTCCATCGCCGCGCTGCATGAACTGGCGCAACTGCTGGTCGCCAGTCGCGCCGCGCTCAAACAAGTACGGTGTCCGTTGCTTGTCATCCAGAGCAAACGCGATAAGACCGTCAACCCCGTCTGCGCTAACGAACTGATGCAACTGGCAGCCAACGCTCACCCTAAAACGTTGCGCTGGCTGGAAGAATCCGGTCACGTTATCACGCTCGGCCCCGAACGCGAAGAGGTGTTCGTGCTGAGCCGGGAATTTATTGACGCGCCTCTCGTTGCTCCTGCGGCATGGGACGCCCCGGCAACCACCAGTTCCAGCGACCAAGCAGGCGCATAGCAAATGGACGGTAGATGAGCCACATTTTATGAGATGACCTTATAGCACCGCTCCGCTTTATCCCACCTGACTTTCAAATTGCGCTCCCAGAACCAATCGCAAATATCCTGGTATCTCGCTCCAAGTGTGCCACGTTTCTGGCTCAACACGCGCCATTGCTCCCCGACTGAATACCGCATAGCCAGTTCCACCTCATTATAGCGATCACCCACATCTTGCAATTCTAGCAGTTTTTGCTCGATTTCTGCATCAATCATCTTCATGTTCCTTCCCTTATGTCCGATAATAACAGGTAGATCACTTATAAACCACCCGTTTATAAACAATACAATTACAAACGGGCTATTGTCAAACGTCCCGTGCTGATACACTCTCTCTCAGCACACATGAGAAGGAATCATATGATTCGCCTGAGAGTAAAAGAAATCGCGCAGCAGAAGGGGATAAGTCAACGTCAACTGTCGTTGCGTTCAGGAGTGGACATCAACACAGTACGGAAGATTTTCCGCTATCCACAAAGTATTGTCACCACAGAAACCCTTGATAAGTTTGCCGAAGTATTAGGTGTTGATGCATCTATGCTTATTGAAAGCGTCTCACCTGATGATAAAAAAGATGCAGACTCGAATTAATCTGCATCTTTCCCTTTGTGAGAATCTATCAAGCGTGCGTTGACCTGGACGAGGAAGCAAAGTGGCAAAGGCGGCGCAAGCGGCTCTCTATGCTCATTTAGCCATACCCGAATAGCGCTGCTTACCTAAAAATCTGATGAATTCGATTATTCAAACGAGGCTTTTACCAGCGGCCAATATGGAGTATTCTCAACTACTGTTTCCATATATTCCCAATCAATATCGCCTGTACCCGTACAAGGTAGTACAATCTCCGTGACTGCAAACTTTGTTTTATAGCACTGCCGTCCATAAGAATAGCGCCATTTGACTGCATCAAGCATTAACTCAATGAACATCAAGGCATTCAAGCTGATATGTGCATATTCGTCTTTCAAGATGCAGAGGACGACATTATCTGTTGCGATAAAGCTTATAGGTTGGACAAATGCATCCCCGGTCACACTAGATACAGTAATAGTTTTCGGCGACCAAACAGGTATATTACCTGGCCTTTCATAAAATCCAACGAGTCCATTATCAGTACTGACACGAGAGACTGTGTGATAGGTGCCAGGATCAAGATTTGCAATAGAATGAAAGCTTCCCCGCTTTAGGTTAAATAACTCTGTAACTTTGTATCGCTTCCAACCAACAGGTGGTGCAATTAACATTGGGCGCTGTACCAACAAATCAGCACGAAGTACTGCTCGATTAATCTTCACGAGAAATGCAAGTTTCTCGCGCACTCGATTCTCCAGTCCTTCAATAACCATTTCATGTGTCGGCTCAGCTTGGTCAAGATAAGCTTCGGGTACTAATTCCAGCAATCCATCTCGCAAGTCGATAGGCGTCGCCTTAATAAACTGATCTACACTTGTTGCTGGATGTTGTGGATTATGGAGAAATGCTCTCAAAAGATCACGTACTGCGACAAGATCATCAGATGCTCGTGGGCTGGGAAGACGTTTGCCCTTGCTCTTCAATAAACCATCATTAAGTGCACGAATCCATAACACTTTTTGTGCTGGCGGATGTGGAATACCTTTCTTTATAAATACCCCGACACTTGTTACTCCAACAGGATAGAATAGATCATCGGGAAACGTTACAACTGATAACAATGTATGATAGGGTAGTAACAGGTTCTTTCGCCAGTTGAGATACGAACCAGGACGCACCATAGCAGAGTATGGCAAAACAGTAAATAATAGACCACCATCTTGCATCTGATGCAGTGCTTGTTCCACAAATTTAAATTCTTTTTCATCACTCCGTTTCAGAGCGAATGGAGGATTCATCATCACTTTTGTGATGGGTGGATTATCTGATTGTATCTCGCTGTACTGAGCAGTTGGAGTACCACGTACTACTACAGGCTCAAGAAACTTGGCAAAGCAGTTACCCTCGACAATATTGTTCTTACCATCGCCACGGAAAATCATATTAACAACTGCGAGAGCCGCTACGCCTGCATCCTGCTCGACACCAAATAAACCGTACTGCTTAAAGCGATTCACCTGTGCCTCATTCGCCTTTTGCTTTACCGAATCGAAAGCAGCAACAAGGAATCCTCCAGTTCCGCACGTCGGATCATACACAATATCGTTTGGCTGAATATCCATAACCTCAGCTACATAACGAGTTATGTGACGTGGTGTAAGCACAATACCTAGATCTTGTGCCCAACTTGCATACTTTAAGAACACCTCATAGAATGCCCCAAGCCAGTCTGCACCGGAATTCATAGCGGAGCGGATATTGAGATTGTTGAGTTCCTGTAAGGTGTCTACCAAAGCTTTACGAAACTTACGATGATTATCTTCTGTCGAGGGAAGTGATATTTTGATATAATCTTGGAAGCCTGCCTTCCCTTGCGTCCGTAAGATGCTGCCTACACGGTTGTTGATGTCTCCAATTAATACGGATGCTATACGCTCATTGACATTAGGGCCAGTATCACTTAGCTTCGAGAGTAGTAAGGCCGCCATTACACTCGCCCGTTGATGAGGATTGACCGCGCCTAAATGTAGAATCTCATTAACATGATCTGCTCTAGCAAGGAAAAGTCTTTCATCAATGGGAGGGTTTTCAATATTGCCTGTACCACTGTGTAGCAAGGACTCACAATCCGATTGTTTCAGCAGGCCAGTGATTTCCACATTATTAATTGTGACCGGGACGAACTTACCCCCTACCAACATACGGGTGCGCATAAGGAAAGAATCTAAATCGTTTCCAGCAACACCTGTTATGAACACAACACACAAGGTAGAACTCTGATTAATTTTGCGTGCATACTCTTCTGCCTCAGCGAGTGCCTGATCTAATTGGCCGTGTGTCCGTTTCGCTTCGATCACCCAAAGATCGGTTTCTGTGACTTTGACGATATTTTCTGGACGCTCCAATCCAAGAAACCGCTTAATTTCTGGGTGGGCAAGGCACTCATTTTGAGTGTAGACTTGACCGGCGCCACTGCTCCGTTCAGGGTTACGCGCATCCCACCCAAGTGCCTTGAGGTTGCCCTTGATGTACACATAGGCATCAACCTCAGTTGCTACTGCCTTGGCTCTACGTACCATGCAGTTACATCCTCTCTTCCTTCGCGGATTTCCGGGGTATATTCCAATATGGGCTTTTACACTTTGGACAGACACGCGGTTCTAGTTGCCGCTTACCAGTTTCCTGCTTACGCGGCAACCATTCATGCCCGCAACGTTCACAGCGATAACCCCAAAGTTGGACTTTTGCCATACCAAAAGTATATGACCAAAGGGTACAGTAGGTCAAGTATATAGGAAAACTCTCCTTGTGATCCATTACCTTTTTAAACTAATTTCGTTTACAATACCTTGTAAATAGAGGCTGTAATCTATTACAAAAAATAAGACAGAGGCGGCTTATACCACTTTCACCACGAACGGCATGGGCGAGCGGAACTGCCGCTTTGGTTGCACGCGCACCCGCATGGTCGCCTCTCCGGTGCTGGCCCATTCCAACTCATCGGCAAATGCGCTGATGCTTTCGAAGCGCCTGTCGGGGTCCTTTTCCAGAGCTTTCATGATGACTCGTTCGACTTCGGGGGAGATGTCCAGGCCTTTGCGATGCAGGCGTGGAGGGAGATCGAAGAGGTGCTGGTGAGCAATATCGTTGAATGTGCCGGTGAAAGGCCATTCGCCCGTCAGCCATTCGTAGGCGACGACGGCCAGCGCGTATTGATCGCTGCTGCGCTGCGGCTGGCCTTGTAGTTGTTCAGGTGCGGCATACACCACCGTTCCCTCGAAGTCGGAGGCATCGGAGGAGCGGTTGCTATCAATGTCGTGGGAGAGCATGGCGACGCCAAAATCGCTGAGCCAGACCTGTTTTTCCGGTCCCAGCAGCATATTGTGCGGCTTGATGTCGCGGTGAATCAGCATTTGATCGTGGACGTATTGCAGCGCGTCGGCCATCTGCTTGATATAGCAAACGACGGTCGGGAGCGGCAAGCGTGTATGTTTGGGGAAGCATTCGCGCAACGTGCCATAGGGAGCGTAGTTCATGACCATGAAAGGGGTCAAATCCTCTATGCCCATATCCAGCACGCGCACGATATGGGGATGCTCTAATTGCGCCAGTGTACACGCCTGGTCAAGAAATTTGCCCGTCCCTTCACGGATATAGCGCCAGTTGAGGACTTTGATAGCGACGGGTATATCAAGTTCGAGGTGTTCACCGTAGTAGACCTCGGCAAATTTGCTGCGCCCAAGCAGACGCCCCAGGCGGTATTCGCCCAGTTGCTGCCCTATGCGTTCGCCGACAATCATGGCTGACCCTTAAAAACTCTCATAACGCGCTGACCATGCGCATCTTCCTGCGACGGGGATGTGTCAAGATGACATTTATTCTTGCTTATGATAGTAGCATGTAAACAGGTCAACCCGCGCGATTCGGGTGAGAAAGTGGTATAAAAGTACCAACCAGTCCAGTCGCCCCACCCCGGATGCCCACCAGGGGCATCCCTACATATACGCCCCCTAAATGGCGGCGTGGAAAAGGTCAGGGGGGCATTTGGAGATGTAGGGATGCCCCTGGTGGGCATCCGGGGTGGGGCGGAAGGCTCCTTTATTTGCCCCTGCCCTGATCCTCTATGCTATACTCATAGCAGTGGAGAAACAACGCTTGCATAACGAGAACTTAGAGACGGCGCTGGCTCAGAGGCCGCTGGGCCTGGCTTTTGACTTTGATGGCACACTCAGCCCCATTGCATCCACACCGGAGGAGGCGCAACTTTATCCCGGCGTGGCCGACCTGTTGGAACAGGCCAGCGCGTTTGCGCGTGTCGCTATTTTGACCGGGCGCGAGATCGAGGATGGCGCGCGCAAGATCAATCTGGATGGGCTAACGTATATTGGCACGCATGGACTGGAATGGTCGGATGGCTTGCCCTGGCTGCACGAAGTACATATCGACCCCGATGCTCTTGCCTATGTCCGCGCTGGCACCTACCTGCTTGACCTGGTAGATGAACGGCTGGCAGACCTGCCGGGCGTGATTGTGCAGCGCAAACGAGTCGGCGGCTCCATCCATTATCGCCTCGCGCCCGATCAAGAGCAGACGCGCCAGAAGTTGCTTGAAATGCTCACAGCACCGGCGCGGCGCGTCAATATGCAATTAAGCGAGGGCAAGCAAATTGTTGAGATACGCCCGCCCCTGGCTATCGATAAAGGTACGGCGGTGCGCCAGTTCGCGCAAAGGCACGCGCTGCGCGGGCTTGTTTTCGCTGGCGATGATCGCACCGACCTGGACGCTATTATGGAAATGACGGAACTACGACAGCGCGGGCTGACAACGCTGGCTATCGTAGCGCGTCACCCCGATACGCTCCCCGCGTTGCTGCAACACGCCGATACGGTGGTTGACAGGGTGCCGGGCATGGTTGCATTGCTGCGTGACATGCTCCAGATTCTGGTGTGTTCCTAACTGGCTGTATAATACGTTTAGTAATATGAGAACCCTCTGATGGTTCATCATATGGGTATACTGGATTCGAGAGCATGCCAAAGACAGTATGCCTCTGTACCTTGAACAGCTTGAAAGGAAGAGTGACTATGCAGCGCACTATGTGCAAAGGCAAGATTCACCGCGCCACCGTCACCCAGGCCAACCTGCAATACGTTGGCAGCATCACCATCGATGCTGATTTGCTGGAGGCCGCCGACATTTATCCCTACGAAAAAGTGCAGGTGGTCAACATCAACAACGGCGCGCGCCTGGAGACGTACACCATCGCTGGAGCGCGAGGCTCCGGGGTGATCTGCCTGAATGGAGCTGCCGCCCGTCATGCCGCCGAAGGCGATATTGTTATCATCATGAGTTATGGGCAATATGACGAGCGAGAGATTCGCGCATTGGAGCCGCGCCTGGTCTTCGTAGATGCTGAGAACCACATCGTAGAGACGAAGCAGGTTCCGCTTATCGAGATGTTACCAGAATCTGTTCTGATCGAAGCCGTTTTCTAACGACCTCACGGTAGTATTCATTCAACTGGAATGGTTGGGTGAAATACTGCTAGCCCTCTTCCTACCAAACGTTCGTAAGATTCCTCTCTCTCTCTCTCCCATATCGCTTTCACCATCAAAATCAATCCATAAAGATGAGTCACAATTGAGCAGGGGTTGTGATTCGCTCCAGCCACATTGTACAGTCAATGACCTCCGGCTTCAGGCCGGAGGCTTGTAGTTACCTCTGGACTCCACCGCAACTCAGCGTACCTGGAGAGGCGCGCTGCTTTGGCTTCACGGTCCGAGGCATCAGGGATGATTGACAAACATCCCGTCCTGATCCAGTCTTGCCGGATCAAGAGCGTTCTCATGGTCACATTCCTCGCGCCAATCAGATCAGCATGGAGCGTGTACCCACACCTGGGGTTCTGGCACACAAAGAGCAACCCCTTGCGCGGGCGGTTTGCATCGGAAGTCAGCCCGCACATGGGACACGCCTTTGAGGTGTAATCCGCATCGACCTTGACGGCAAGCGAT
The DNA here is from genome assembly GCA_050695155.1 of Ktedonobacteraceae bacterium. GTDB lineage: Bacteria > Chloroflexota > Ktedonobacteria > Ktedonobacterales > Ktedonobacteraceae > CF-113. The sequence continues at coordinate 6,518 of JBOGTO010000096.1, read as the reverse complement.
CCCGCAAGCGCGGCCTTGTAGCTGATGAGCGCCTGTAACTCGGCAAAGGACCATTGGGAATAGACCCGGTTGGCTTTGCGAGCTTTGGGTGAAACTGGCTCAGTGCCCTTGCCGTTCTTTTTGCGCTTGCGTTTCTTGCGCTTTTTGTGCTCCCGAATATCGGTGAGTTGCTCTAACCCGATAAGTGCATGTGAGTGCTGCGTGATGATCTTTTTGGCGAGAGTGTGATTGACTTGCGCTTTGAACCGTCTCTCTCGTTGCTCGATGCGCCGTAATCGACGTTTTGCGCCACGAGTGCCTTTGTGCTGCAAGCGTTTGCGGAGTCGTGCGTAATGGTTGGCTTGATGGCGTGTCCGTTTTCCAGGGTGAAAGCTGGCTTTGCCTGTCGAGGTGGATGTCACGGCCAGATAGCGAATGCCGACATCGACTCCGACGACTTCGGTAAATTGTTCACAGGTCGGATCGGGAAGGTCAATTGTAAGGGACACCAGCAGATAGAACTGCTTCTTGCGCCGGTCATACCAGAGCTTCGCATCCCCGATGCTGGCTCCATGTCGGATGAGCGCCATATGCTTGTCATAGCCCTGATAGGGGAGACTGATGCGCCCGTTGAGTGTCCCGACGCTGACCCGGCTGTCGCGCTGAAAGGTGTAGTCGCGCTCGTAGGTGTACTGCACAGTGGGGGAACTGTAGTGCGGAGGCTGGTCCAGACCCTTGAAACGTTTTTTCGTGAGCTTCTGCTGGCGATGTTCTTTATTCTTCAAGAGTTTGGTCCACAGCCCTTTGTAGGTAGCTGACACCTGCCGCTCGACACTACAAGCGAGTTGGGAGGGCAGACCATAGCGTATGCGTAGCTCGGCATACATGCCTTTGTGCAGGCGGATGACATTGCTGATTTTGCCCTGCTCAAAAGCATAGTGACTCACCGCATTGAGGCCGTCACGATAGGTCAGTTGGGTTTGACGTAATGCCTCAAACTGCTCTCTCTTGGTGGTGAGCTTGAGCTTGGCGGTGATGATCTGCTGCATCCTGCTCTTGTCCTCTAGTCGTTTCGTTGCGCATTCTGCTGCTTGAACTGCTCGTGCAGCGAGATGAAGAGTCGATAGGTCTCATTGCTATCCAGATGTAACCCATTCTCCGCCAGGTAGGGCGTCTGCTCATCATTAGCAAGCAGATCGATGCTCCCATCATTCATGAGCAAGAGGGTATGCCACCCTAAATCGAGTTCTTGAAGGATAGCAATGCTTTCCAGCGCTGATTGATGCTCCATATCGTATCCGGTCATGCCTGGTACTCCTTCGCCTGTCTCTGAAACACTCCCGTTCCGGTTATTTCGTCTCCAGATGCTGCGGTCTTGGCATATACATGATGGTTAAGAACACGGTACTACCGATCACCTGCACATGGAGTACTCGGGGCTGTGGGAACGCTGGCATACTGTACGTCACAAATTGACACGTCCAGGCGACGTGGAGACTGGTGGTGCCTGTGGCGTGTTCAAGACAGGGATGATACAGGAGTCCTGAGAGCGTCTGGCGAAGAAGGGTACCTCGCGCCTTCGCCAGTGCGCTCTGTCTGTCCTGTGGCATCATAATCGGGATGCTAGAGGCGTCTTTCCCTCCTGTAAAATCGCGCTCGTTCTTCACATACAAAGACGTTCCATAGACTACTTGTAAAGCAAAGGCAGGAATATTGCCTTTTGTTCCTGGGGTAACAGCTTGCCCGCTGACGTAGGCGGTCCCATAGGTGTTACCGTTGCCTGCTGGCACATCGACACTTTCGGTTGTCACTACCTCTACCCCATTACTTCCTGTCACTATCATGCCCGCTGGAATGTGCGGTGCGAGAATAGAGCCGTTGGTAATAGTCAGCACTCCGGTGGCTCTGGTGGCGGGGAAGGTCCGTACCCCTGTTGGGATAACCGCTACTTCGGTGATGAATGTTTTCAAGGGCAAGAGGACAGCCGGAACACGGATGGAGGCGCGTTGCTCCGGCCGTTGATAAGAGGTAAGAACGCCAATGGCGATGAGGAATGAGAGAGTAAGCATTGAGATGATGACAGGGACGAGGGAAGGCTTTTTGTCGCCTTCCCTGACAACGTACAAATGAATAGTTTCAATGGGTTCGTCTTCCACTTGATACATAGCTCCTCCTATGGTGTCGTGCTTGGTTTGGGTACTGTCAGTATTGTGAGATTGGTTTGCAGGATGTGTTCCTGTACCAACTGCGCTACATGCTCCCAATCGACGCAATCTACCATCTCAATTGCTAATCCGCCGCCTATCCGGTTAATTGGAGTGTCGGGTAGCCAGTCGTACCACTTGTCTAGTTCCTCTCTGATGTGGCCTTCAAGCATTTTGGCGTTGGCCTGAAATGCTTGCTCGCCTGCTAAGAATGGCTTGTATTCCCGCTTCATGATGGCGGTAAGCTGCTCAAGAAACTCTGGACAGTCGGTTATTATCTCCCATACCAATGCAGTGAATGGGTTCATAGCTGCCTCCTATCCTTGTGGTTTGAAATCAGTTCCGGTGTTGAGGTAAATAATCTTCTGGTCGCCGATATGGACAATCATATCGAGACGCTTGTTTCCCACATCTTTGAACTCACCAGTGACTGGCACTTGATCGGCGTTGTCCGTAAAGAGTGTCGGGCCGATGTAAATCTTGGCGTGTGATGCATCCCCTCCTGGGAAAAAGATAATCAGCACTTTCCCGGCTAAATTTTCAAAAATGAAGTGACTTGGATGCGTTGCACTATCACTGATGCCCACTGCCTGATCGGTTTGCCATGTGCGGGGCATTCCGTAGGTAGCATCTAACTGATGTTCTGTCCACCAAGTGGAAAGGGCGTACAAGCCGACAAAAAGCAATACCATCAGTATCATGCCGATGCCGATATACAATGACCAATGTTTTCGTCTCTTTGGCGGCGGCTCGTCATGAAAAACAAACCGCTTATTGCCTCGCTCAATAACCTGATGGCCTCGCGTATCCACATAGCGTACTGCGCTGGTAGGCATCCTGGTTCTCTCTCCTGGATAGTCCAGATCATCAGCCAAGTCTAACGGATTATTCGGGTAACGCTTGCGTTGATCTGTCAGATAGGGTTCATCTTCGGGATGCAGCCCCACGTAATGGCCGGCGCGATGAGTGGGGAGTTGTTCGGCAGTGGCTCTCCTGGGTATTGCGTTGCGTTGACGGTTCTGCATCTCACACCGTCTTTCCAGCGATAAACAACATCGCTTCGTGCGGGGTCATTTCGCCGTTACGGACAAACTGCTGTACTTCGCGGAAAAGCGTGTGATCCCTGTGGCAACCGCACTTACTATCCCAACAAAACGGTTTCTCAGGGGTATGAAGTATTTCGTCTTCTACAGGGATGACAAACGCAAAGTTATCACCGTAGGAATGCATCGTGTCGTCCTTTCTTGACACTGATGCTCTCATGTGCGATTAATACACACAGAGAACAGAACGAACTTTTCAAGGGGTTGGCTGTTCTCAACGTTTCGGCTCTGTCGTCTTCCACACGGCAGAGTCAACTTTTTCATCACCCTCTTTCTGTACCGAGCAATATATGGTATGCAATAGGTAGCCACTAAATGGTGTGACTGACTATTATTGAGTAACTGTTACTCAGTAACAATTATAGGGTCCGTGTAGCCAATTGTCAAGGCTTATAGTATAATTATGGAAACTCTGAGAAAGGCGCGGGGTGCTATGACTCGTATTAGGTTAAAGATAAAAGAAGTTGCAACATCTAGAGGTTGGAACCAGGCCAAATTAGGTCGGGCTGCTGACTTAAACCCTAGAACAATGCAAGAAATTTGGCATGACCCTTATAGAAATGTGACCTATGCTACCTTAGTCAAAATTGCGAGAGTCTTAGGGGTTGAGGTTTCAGAGCTAACCGAAGAAGAACCTGATGCATGATAAAGTTATTTTTGGAATTGTGTCAGGGTACCCGGCGGCCCATTAGCATGAAGCAAGCAAAGCAGGATTAAAGATAGACGCGGGTATTTTCTAGCAACAGGAGGGTTATTTTCTTGTCCGAGCTATTTCGAGAGATTGAGCATTGTGTGACCGCGCCACAGGGGTTTCGCGCCGGTGTCACAGCCAGCGGCATTAAGTCTGATGCCTCGATTAAGGATTTGGGGATACTGGCGTCGGATGTTCCGTGCGTGGCGGCTGGCACATTTACGACGAGTAGCACGCGCGCCGCGCCTGTCATGGTATGCCAGGAGCGATTACGCGCTGGGAAAGCCCAGGCGGTGATTGTGAATAGCGGCAATGCCAATTGCGCTACGGGCGAACTGGGTCTGCTGAACGCTTATCGTATGACCGAGTTCGTAGCACAAAAACTGGGACTGGAAAACGAACTGGCGCTATGTTCTTCCACAGGCATTATTGGTCGCCAGCTTCCCATTGAAAAGATTCAGGCGGGTGTGCCAGCTATCGAACTAAGCACAGACGGAGGAAATGCTTTCTCGGAAGCGATCATGACGACAGATACACGCCCCAAGCGTATCGCGCTGGAATTTGAGCTTGACGGGCATATGGTACGGCTGGGCGGTGTGACGAAGGGCGCGGGCATGATTTACCCCAACATGGCAACCATGCTCTGCTATCTGACGACCGATACCGCCATTGAGCTGGAGTGGATGAAAGCGGAAGTGCGCGCTGCCGTCGCCGATTCATTCAACATGATGGCGATGGATGGCGATATGTCCACCAATGATACCTGCATCCTCTTTGCTAACGGGCTGGCGGGCAACAACCCCATCAATGCACAGCATCCCCAGGCTGGCACGTTCCGCGAGGCGCTGCGCCGCGTGACACAGTACCTGGCGCGCGAAATGGCGCGTGATGGCGAGGGAGCTACGAAGCTGATGACGGTGCATGTGCGAGGCGCGCGCGATAAGGCGGACGCGGTAAAGGCGGCGCGCGCTATTACGGTTTCTCCGCTCTGGCAATGCGCTCTGGCGGGTGGTGATCCCAACTGGGGGCGCATTGTGGCCGCGCTGGGCGCAAGCGGCTGCGAACTCGATCAAAGTAGCTACGATATTTTCATTGGCGATGTGCAACTTATGCAAAAGGGCATGGCAGCCAGCTACCAACAGGAAGATGCGCGGGCAGCGATGGCAGGCAGCGAAGTTACCATCACTGTTGACCTGCATCTTGGCGATGGACAGGCTACCGCGTGGGGCTGCGACCTGACGCACGGCTACATCGACGAAAACACGTTGTATACACGATAATTCACATTCATTCAAAGGAGAATGCTTCTATGACAACAACCGGTGTATCGAAACGCGACTGGGTCGCGCTTGAGCATAAATATTACCAGGGAACGTTCAAACGCCAGCCCGTGACGTTTGTGCGCGGCCAGGGGGCGCGCGTGTGGGACAGCGATGACAAGGTCTACCTCGACCTGGTAGCGGGTATCGCAGTCAATGTGCTGGGACATTGCCATCCGGCTATCGTGAAGGCGGTGCAGGAGCAGGTGACACAACTGGTGCATGTCTCCAATCTGTACTACAACACGCGCCAGATCGAACTGGCCGAACAGCTTGGACTGCTGAGCAATGGGATGCGCTCGTTTTTCTCCAATAGCGGCGCGGAAGCCAACGAGGGCGCGATCAAGCTGGCGCGCAAGTTCGGGCGCGTGCATAAAAACGGGGCATTTGAAGTCATCAGCATGGAGCGCAGCTTTCACGGGCGCACGCTGGCAACGACGGCGGCGACCGGTCAGGCATTCTACCAGGCCACCTGGGTTCCTATTCCTGAAGGTTTCAAACAGGTACCATTCAACGACCTCGCTGCTTTGAAGGCTGCTATCAGCGATAACACGGTAGCGATACTGCTCGAAGCGGTACAGGGCGAGGGCGGCATCTGGGCGGCCAATCCTGAGTATATTCAAGGTGTACGCAAGTTGTGCGACGAACGCAACCTGGTGATGATCTGCGACGAAGTGCAGGCGGGTATGGGACGCACAGGCAAATTCTTTAGCTGGGAACACTTCGGCATCGTGCCAGACATTGTGACGATGGCGAAGGGACTGGCCGGCGGCGTGCCGATTGGCGCGATGCTGACGGGGCCGCGTACCGACCTGTTTGAAGCGGGCGATCACGGCACCACCTTTGGCGGCAATCCAATTGCCTGCGCCGCAGGTGTCGCCACCGTCAAGACTATCCTCGATGAAAACCTGATCGAAAATGCAGCTACCATCGGCGACTATTGCCGCAGCAAATTCGAGGCGTTCTGCCAGAAGTACGATTTCATCGATAGCCCGCGTGGCATCGGCCTGATGCAGGCAGTGAACGTCAAACACAGCCTCGCGCCCGTCATCGTACAGCAGGCCCTGGAGCATGGTCTGTTGATGAACGCGCTCGGCCCCAGCACCCTACGCATCGTGCCGCCACTCAACATGACGAAAGCCGACGTTGACGAAGCCACCGAACTGCTCGACAAAGCCCTGACGGATGTAGCCAATATGCCCGTGTCACAGGGATAAAAAAA
>JBOGTO010000095.1:0-1558 GCA_050695155.1 Ktedonobacteraceae bacterium | reverse complement strand
GGGTACCCTTGTAATGTAGGGACGCCCCTTGTGGGCGTCCGGGGGTGGCGTCCGGGATGGGTCGGGGCTACCCCAGCAGCATCACCAGTGATAATTTCTTCGGGAAAAGCGCGTTGAGCAGCACTTCCGCGTCGTGTTTCTCTACGCTCACGTCGGGGAAGGCATAGCGCAGTTCATCCAGGCTGCGATAGCCGAAGAGCAGTTGCAAAAAGACCAGCGCCGGACAGGTGGCATCGGCGTTGCTCCCGTAGGCTGGCGCGCGCCAGGGTTCAATGCGTGTGATGCGTCCCCGGTCAAAGACCATGTGCAGGCCGCCGCGAAAGAAGTTCAGGGTGAGTTCGCCTGTATAGTCTGCCGCTATAGAGTTTGCCAGGCGTCTCTCTAAGACAGGAGCAATATGGCGCACGAATGCCGGCACGTCGTGGACGCGCACATACCACGCATAGGGTGGCTCGTAAAGCGGGGCCAGCGTCTGACCCAGCGCCTCGTAGATAGGATGCTCACTTCCCAGCGCGAAGCTTATTGAATTCAGTGGCGGAACATCAGACCCTGTCGCCGGTATCTGCATCCCATAGGTTTGCAGCGCTCGCAAAAGTGACGGCACCACCTGCTGCCAGTTGACACCAGCCGCGAGATTTAGCCCATAGACATTGAGGCGGCTGCCCCCGCGTCTAGTAGCGACCATCACGTAACCTTGCGCCGCATCCGCGCTATCAACAATCATTCTCACACAAACTTGCTTGCCCACCATCGAGTCCGGCCCCTCCTCAACCTGGTAGCGCCAGAAGCGTTCCGTAGCAATAGACGAAACCATGCTTGCTGAACATTGGCGCTGATACAACTCTATCAGCACAGGAATATCCTCATATGTCGCCGCTCGTAATGTATATGGCTCAGCAGTTGATGCCTGCGCTTCAGGGGTAAGTGAAAGATAGGTGCTTCTGCGCCCATCCAGTTCCAGGGCATACTCATACCCAAACTGGCGATAGAAATAAGGAATACCGGTAATCACCTGAATAAGATGTCCCTCCGCCTCGCTGCGCGTATGCAGCATCTCGAACAGGGTGCGGATCAGCCCGCGATTGCGATACTCTGGCAGCGTGACAACAAATTCCGGCTGCCCCACGCCAAAGGTAATGCCCTCGTACTTCCATTCCTGTCGCCACAGGCAGGTGCAGGCCACCAGAGGATTGCCCTCCCTGCGCGTATCCTCAATCACCGCGTAGTCCCCCGACCCCATCAGTGGGAAAGCGCCGCTCATCTGCTGGCGCACGCTCACCACCGCGTGTATATTGAGCGGTTCATCCTCTTTGTCACGAAAGACAAAACCGCACAACTGCGCGATATTTTCCGTATCCGCCGCCGTAGACCAGCGCTGAATCAGCCCATCGCCCAATTCACGCCGGTAGCCGGGATCGGCAGCCGTTAAAGTAGCCATTGCTTTCGTTCCCTTTCCTGTGTAATGGAGGGATTGTAGAGGAATGCGGAGAGTGTGTCAAGCTCAGGACAATGAACAAGTCGGGTGAGAGGCAAGGCGACCGCCAGGGTCGCCTCTACT
>JBOGTO010000094.1:0-6323 GCA_050695155.1 Ktedonobacteraceae bacterium | reverse complement strand
CGTCACGCATATGCGTTCGGAAGGTGATCTCCTGCTGGAAGCGATTGACGAGGCGGTAGAGATCGGGCGTAAGGCGCCGTTGCCCGTTGAGATTTATCATCTGAAGGCGTCGGGCAAGCAGAACTGGCACAAAATGCCCGATGCTATCGCGCGTATCCAGGCAGCGCGTGACGCGGGCGTGGATGTAACCGCCGACATGTACCATTACGCGGCCTCCGGTACCGGCCTGGACTCCGTACTCCCGCCCTGGGTAGCCGAGGGCGGCACGTATTTCGAGACGTTGGCCGATCCAGTCGTGCAGGAGCGTATCCGCGCCGAAGTACTTGCGCCCTCTGGTGATTGGGAGGCGTTGGCGCGCGGCATTGGGCCGGAGGGCGTCATGCCGATCGGCTTTGAGCAGCCCGCAAACCTGCCATACGCGGGCAAGCGACTCTCGGAGATTGCGGCGATGCGCGGGCAGCACTGGATCGACGCCACCATCGCGCTACTGCTCTCAGAACGGCATCGCATCTTCACCATCTACTTCGGCATGGACGAGGCGAACGTCGCGCTGGGGCTGCAACAGCCCTGGGTGAAGATCTCGACGGATGCGGGCGGCATTGACCCCGCCTGGGCAAGAGAACTGGGGCCGACGCACCCGCGCGCCTATGGCACCTATCCTCGCGTACTGGCAAAGTATGTGCGCGAGGAGAAGCTGCTGACTTTGGAGGACGCGGTGCGCAAGATGAGCGGGGCCGTCGCTGCGCGGTTGGGGCTGCGTGAGCGAGGTCTGCTCCGTCCCGGCTGCAACGCCGATGTGGTACTCTTTGATGCCGGAACCATCGCGGATAGAGCCACCTTCGAGGACGCGCACCAGCTCTCGACGGGTATTCAGGATGTGTGGGTGAATGGAACGCGCGTGGTCAGGAACGGGCAGCACACCGGCGCGACACCCGGCCAGGTGGTGAGGAGAGAGGCAAGCCGGCGATAGCAGTGTTTGCCTCAAATTATCGCTCTCCACCCGCTACTGCTATCAGCAGGGCTACGCGGTCTTTGTCATGGAGTACTGTAGCGAGCGTCGCATCTGGGTCGGGGCGCACATTATTGACGAGTACGCGCATGAAAGCTGGCAGATCTCCCCCTCCATCCAGTAAGTAGGGTCGCGCGCGAGGGTAGGTGGCAACCAGATATTGTAACACCTGGCCCAGTGTAACTGTGGAGGAACTGAAAGATACTTCCACCTGTGGCTGACCGACAACAACCCGCGCCGCGCCATAGAGTGCGACATCAACCTGCATAGCGATCACTCTCATTGAGCGTGGAGGGCCGCGTTGCTCTGGCATCAAAGATGTGAGCAGCGCGGCCAGACCATCACCAACCCGGCTTCCCTGTTAAAGATCGTATTGCTGGCGCACGTAAGAACCGATGCCGAGCGCATCAAGTTTGTCCAGAGGGACGAGCATGTTCAACTGCACCACGCCGGGCAATCGACCGATCTCTACCCCACCTGTAATCGTACAGCGATTGCGCACTTCCGCCTGCGATATCTGCAACACCTCGGAGGCGCGCTGTATGGCGTTATCGGTTGCTTCGTTCAGGGTTGGTCCTGTCCCGATGAACTGCACCGGGCCAACGCTGCGCTGCAAGCTGACGTGATAACGTTGGGCAAGACGCTCGCCAGCCTCCCATTCTCCTTGCGAGAACGGACGACAGATGAACGGCAAATCCCCGGCCACAGGCAACAGCATGGGGCCATCCAGCGGCAAATTCTTGATGACATTGACGCGCACACTGGCTTCAGCAGTGATATCCGTCGTATGTAGCCCTAATTCGCCATCACCCTGGTTGGCATGGCAATCGCCAATGTAGACGCCTCCACCATCAATCTTGACCGGGCAGATCAGAACAGCGCCGGGGCGCACTTCGTTGGTGTCCAGGTGCGCATCGGTCTTCACGCGATTGAGCGTTTCGAGCGTCATACCGTAGGGGTGACGCGCGCCCACCAGGAAATTGCCGAAGTCACCGGCGTTGTGCGAGTCGGGCAGATCGGCGCTCGGCGTCGTGCCGATGTTGCCGATAAATGGGCGCAGGCGAGCGAGCGTGCCAGCGATGGTGTGCGGCTCGAAGAGGAGAATGGGATGCTGGCGCGCATGGGGCGGCAGCGCCGCCATCTCGCGGGCGCGCAGGGCGAAATCGTGAGCATTGGCGGCATCCATCGTCAGGCCGACCTGGCTGTCGTGGTCGAAGACGATGGTATAGCCCTCCTCAAAGCCGAAAGGATTGATGACGGTTCCGCAGTTGGCGCAACGAATACTGCTTTCGCCCGTTCCCTCGACACGGCTGGCGGGCCACGCTGTACCGCATCCCGGGCATTTCTTATCAACGAAAGGATCGTCGCCAAAGGCGGCACTGTTCGTCACCATTGTGCCAGAGGAGGTTGCCAGCGAGAGGACGCGCATCGACTCGATAGTTATAGCCAGAGCGTCACCAACTTTCGCTCCCTCTACGGCCACCGGGCGCGTTACTTCGTGTCCTCCGCGAAAATCTGGCGTAATCATCGGCCCCCAGCAACCGGGCGGTACCACGCAGCGGATGCGACCACCGTCCCTGATGGTGGCGGCGAAACCCAGGCTGGGGCCAACCAGCCCGCCGGTATACTCGTCTACAAATACCTCATCCTTGATATCGCTGTCCATTATCTGCATTGAAATGAACTCCTTTAGCTACACGCACAGAACATACTAGAACGGCTCTACTAGTCTGTCAAGCTTCGTGGAGCCGTCCTGGCTGTCATTCTGAGCGCAGCGAAGAATCTCAAGTCGGCGGCAGATTCTTCGCTGCGCTCAGAATGACAGCCAAAGTAGCTCGATCAAGTTTGACAGACTACTACACGCAAGTAAGATAGAAGGTGGTACATACATGTTGCGCTACGTGAAAGGATTTAGAACAGTGTTATGCTGAGTACGTGTACATCATACATTGGAAAATTTATGCATGTCAAATGCATGGCATCCCGCGCATAATCTCTTCTTAACATGTGTTCAATCTAGTTGTTGCGTCTTCCCTCACTGGTTGTTGAGGTTGATAACCGGCAAGTTGCGTAGTTTGGCAGATTTACCATGATTGCCAGTAGAAAGAACTTCTGCAATGGTTGCCTTAGCAACATCGATGGCAACGCCAGTGGCTGTTGGTATATGGCAGAGCATGTTGGTATATGATGCATTTGCCAGGGGACAATAACATTCGCCAGCTTTAATGCTCTTGCGTAGCTCGTGGGCTTTCGCCGTACTCCAGGTAGCGCTAAAATCGTAGTTGTAGTCACGCAGGTTGCCCACCGATTCGGCGCGAATACAACACGTCCACACGTCGCCATTGGGGGCGATCTGGGCGGATGCGATGCCCGCAAGGCAAGGGATGATCTGCCGCTTCTCGACCAGCGTGCGTTTCACGATGTCATAGTAGCGATCTCTGAACGCCTGGGTGATACGTGAAACGCCACTGAACTCAGCCTTGCGAATGCCTTCTTGCAGGCGTTCGATGACGGGCTGGTATTTCTGAATGGGCGGAGTAATGCCCATACCGACGGTATCCAGTTCGACGCGCTCCTCAGCGATTTCGCTGATGTAAGAGTCGGGTTTGAGTTCGTCCCGTACAAAGGAGTAGATATTCTCAAACTCGTCGATGTTGAAGTTCGAGATGACGGTATGCACGCCCAGCGTGAAGTTTTTATAACGGCTTTTGAGCGCCTGTAGACCTGCGTAAGTGCGCATGGCACGTTCAAAATTGCCTTTGACGCCGCGCACAATATCATGTTTGACTCCTACACCATCCAGTGATAGATTGATAATCACCTCAGAGGTAGGCGCGGCTTGCAAAACCTGTTCAACGCGGCCAGGAATGATTTTATCTTGAATGCCGTTAGTGGGAATATTGATGATGCCTGGGCGGCAATGGCGATACGCGGCTTCGACCATCTCTGGCAGGTCTTTGCGCAGCGTTGGCTCGCCTCCACTAAAGGTAAACCAGTAGGCGTTCCTGCCTATAGACTCAAATGTCTTGTCGTACTCTTCAATGGTAAAATCATCGTTCGGTCGCTGCCAGACATTGCACGTTTTACAACGAGAGTTACAGCGGTAGCTGACGCTAATCGTGAGATTCATTGGAAGCGCAAGGGGTTTGCCAAGCGCGTAGGACGCTTGCAATTTTGCCACTTTCGGTAGAACTTCGAGCATGTCTTTTTCCTCTCTGCTGGATTTACGCCGTTTTTAACAAGATGATGGCCGATTCTGTAGCAATCTCAGGACGGTACAACAGGTGTAGACTCGATCTTGCCGCCGTAGGTACCTGAAATACGATGGTGCCAGTACGAGTCGTGTGAGCAGCAATGGCGCCATAGAAGTTATCGGAGCTATTGTATTGATAACCAAAGGCATCACCCTCAGATCCCATCAACTGGAAGAAGGTGGATTGGTTCATAATAGCTTTATTACTGGTATTGCGCACAGCCAGATCTAAGGTGATTAAAATGGAATTCGCGCTCACTCCACTTTGATCGGTGACATTGTTAATGATCAAAGTGCGGTCGCCCAGTATAATTTGCTGACTACCAGGCTTGCCACCAGGCACCGTTGTCGGGCTGGAAATAACCAGCGGCCCTTTGCCCGGCGAACCGCTCACGGATTTCGGAGTAACCAGTTGCGGTGTGATCGTGGCGATAGCAGTTGCTCCCTGGTTATGAGCCGAACCGGTTCCCGTTTTTCCGTTGTCGCTGCTTCCAGCGCAGCCACAGAGGAACGGCAACAAAAACAATACCAGTATCATCCCGCCCGGCACAAGCTTTTTACTTTGAAGACGCATCGCTTTATTTCCTTAATCTATAGCTCACCGCGTTTACACAACTCCGCGCTATATTTTTTACGCTTAGAGCGACTGTGCCAGAAAGGAGGTCACGGTGGCGATGCCGCCCTGGGTGAGGAAACGCATGCCACAGAAACCGGAGGTCAAGGAACTATCGTTGACGCTCGCCATCCACCCGCCCGGCTCCGACCCCGAGGAGGCCCAGACATTCGCTGTCAGAGTTGAGCCGACCACGCGGAAATGGATGGTGTAAGAGGTGCCAGCAGTGGCGGCAAACGGCACATTGGCGAGAATGGTGGTCATCCCGTTCACTTTTTTCTGAATGATCAGGCTGGCTCCATCGATGTAGGCCTTGTACCAGTTGTTGCCATTGGTCCAGCGCAACACATCCCCGAAGTTGCTGTTGCTAAAGGAACTGAGCGAGCCACTGGCATACACCTCGGAGTCCGTAGCGGTGGGACCCAACACGGCGCTATAGCTGTTGCCGCCAGTATTTTTGACGAGGCCAGTATTGCCGGAGACGGAGAACGCCCCCTGGCTGTTGGCGTCGCCTCCCCAGGTCTGCCCATCGGAAGCGTTCCCCCACAGCGACTGGTTAGCGCGCTGGAAGCTATCGGTTCCCAGGGTGGTACCAGATGTCGGTGTTGGCGTCGGGGTACTCGTACTGGTCGGCGTTGGTGTATTCGTCGATGTGGGTGTAGTAGTTGGTGTATTCGTCGGTGTGAGTGTAGTAGTCGGTGTGGCTGTTGGTGTTGTAGTACTGGTCGGCGTTGGCGTCGGCGTAGCTGTTGATGTCGGTGTCGGCGTTGGCGTCGGCGAACTAGAATCGCCAGGGCTATCCGCCAGAAAGGAGGTCACGGTGGCGATACCGCCCTGGGTGAGGAAGCGCATGCCACAGAAACCGGAGGTCAAGGAGCTATCAGTGGCATTCACCATCCAACCACCCGGTTCCGACCCCGACGATGCCCAGACGTTAGCAGTCAGGGTTGAGCCGACCACGCGGAAATGGATGGTATAAGATGTGCCAGCAGTGGCGGCAAACGGCACACTGGCGAGAATGGTGGTCATCCCATTCACTTTTTTCTGAATGATCAGACTGGCTCCATCGATGTAGGCCTTGTACCAGTTGTTGCCGTTGGTCCAGCGCAGCACATCCCCGAAGTTGCTGTTGCTAAAGGAACTGAGCGAGCCACTGGCATACACCTCGGAGTCCGTAGCGGTGGGACCCAACACGGCGCTATAACTGTTGCCGCCAGTATTTTTGACGAGGCCAGTATTGCCAGAGACGGAGAATGCCCCCTGGCTGTTGGCATCGCCTCCCCAGGTCTGTCCATCGGAAGCGTTGCCCCACAGTGATTGGTTAGCGCGCTGGAAGGTATCGGTTCCCAGGGTGGTACCAGGTGTCGTCGTGGGAGTGGGAGTAGGTGTACTTGTAGTGGTACTGGTCGGCGTTGGTGTACTCGTAGTGGTACTGGTCGGCGTTGGGG
>JBOGTO010000093.1:0-6281 GCA_050695155.1 Ktedonobacteraceae bacterium | reverse complement strand
CGGGTTGAGATTCTTCGCTTCGCTCAGAATGACAGCGCTCTTTATCGTTCTGATAAAGGTTATAGAGTACTACGGATGTCTACGGCTTCCCTACACAAATTTGACAGTCGGGCAACGAAAAAGGTATCCTTTCCTGGTAGCGATCAGAAGTCGAACAGCCAGCGCAGTTAAAGGAGTACAAGATGGCTCAGGTAATTCGTGCAACTGTTGACCCTCGTGTGTTAGTGAACGGGCAGGACTCACGTTTTTTCTCTGGCTACGTCCTGTTACCCGGCGGTGGTTCGCCAGAGAATAACCTGACGGTAGACATTACGGGCATGGGCAAAGTTTCGGATCTTGCGTCTATTTACCTGCAAACGCAACAATTCCAGAATAGCGACTTGAACTACACCGATGAGTTCGCCCTGCAAGTTATTTCGGTCGATCAACAGGTTCCTCAAACCACCATTCGCGTCCGTGTGAGACGGGTTGACCAGGACTCCGGCTGGGCGCAACAGTTGCGCATCAGTATTCTGGTAATTGATCCTATGAGGACCAGTTAAGAGCTACATCCCGATCAAATCGGCCTTACTGATGGAAAAGCTCGCTTAATGCCTTCACGCGCGCTTCGTTGCTCCATTTGTCCAACATGGACTCATAAACTTCGTATGCTTCATTTATGCGGAGTTGGCTTCCTAATGCCGATGCCGAGGTCACGGCTGTTTCAAGGAGAGTACAACTATATTCTAATTCATTCATAGCGATAGAGGTTATTACCTGTCGCATGGATAAATCCACACGTTTTGGTGAAGGTATCGTTGGTACAATTTTATCAATGCGAGTAAAGACTTCCCAGGCGTGTTTAGGTTCATTAAGATGTAAAAGGGTCAATCCCTCAAAACGGGCAAACGTAAACCTGTTAAAATGCGTATAGGAGAAGTTCGAATCAGTTTCTGGATTCTCAGGGAAAGTATCTCGCGCCAAACCAAGAAAATAGTACGCTTCTTGCTTATTTTTCACTCTGCCATTTGACTGAGCTAATCCGAGATAGCTTTGCCCACGAAGCAGCGCGGAGATTTCTTCACTGTGGCGAGCCGCCTCCTGATATGTCTGTAATGCCTGAACAGGGTACTTGAGATGAAAATAGACATATGCCTGGCGCATCAATGCAGCCGCCTTCAAACACGCATCTCCCGCTAGATCACCATAGTGGAAAGCTTTTTTAGTACAACTCAAAGCCGTGCCATAATCCTGATTCTGTAACGCCAGAAGAGATGCTAGTTGCAAGGCTTGAGAAGCTAAACTTGCTGCTCCTTGTTGTAATTGAGATGATTCGGCTGCAAGTATTGATAACTCTGAAAGATAAACAGGAAGAACCTGTTTTACCTCAGTTAGCCCACCTTCAAAATAGAGCTTCCAGCATAAGGGGATACTTGACCTGCATATGGTTAATACTTCATCTGGATATAGAGGATGCCTGTTAAACCCTTGAACCGTAGAAAAAATCATTGTTGGCGCACTTAATAATAGCGCTACTGCCTGCCTCCTGGAAATACCCTCGTTCTTTCCATCCTTGCGCTTTGGGGAGAATGACATAAGCGATTGTATTTCAATAGAGGCTGATAATTGTGTATGAGTAGATGTATCAGATTCCATCGATGTTGTATCTCTCCCCTGAGAGATACCGAATCCCTGCATCTCTCTTTTAGGGGTCACAACATCTTCAAAGCCTAATTCTTGAGGAGTCATATCAAAGGTCTCACATACCTGGGCCAGAGTTGCCATATGTGGAACTTGTAAACCACGCTCCCAACGATTAAAGGTATTGACGCTCACTCGCGCTCGTTGGCTGGCCTCGGCCACACTCCAACATTTTTTCAGCCTGGCTGCTTCGAGTTTTGTATTCGGTGTCGCCATATGACCCTCCACTATCATGTCATTGAGAATGTTTCCTATGTTATTTCGATTGTAGGAGCAGTCATAAACTCTGTCAAGCAATAGCAGAGAAATGTGATAAAACGTGACACAACTGCACACGAACGAGAACAAACGCCAGAGAAAGAACAAGAGAAAACGCGAAAGATTTGTCTACAAACGTGATATTCCTCTATGTATAAGAGCTATGAATTGATATGCTAACGCGGTTATAACTGATCTAGCATCTGTTACATAAAGCGATAGGAGAAATCAAAACAATGGGACAAAGCGAGGTTGCCAGGATAAGAGAGCAAATCGAACTTGAGTATGAAGCGATGATGCGAGGCATGTATGGATTTGCGCAAGGGACAGCAATGCACGCTTTCATAAATGCGCGTATGTCGCGCGTCGAGCAGTTTCATGGTGAGTTGTCCAGGCATATTGGTGAGGAGAAAGCAACGGATATTGTTGTCGAGCTTTATAACAAAGCAACGAAGTAAGGAGACAAATCTATGGCGGAAGAAACTCCCGCACAAAAAACTCTGTGGATGCTAGATTGCGAAACTGGCTATAGCCGTAAATTGATTCCAATTTATGCTTTTTCGGAGGCAGATGCCCACGAGCAAGCCGAAAAGCATATCCGCGAATCTGATCAGCCATTAACTTTCATCGGATTACGCGCTATGCCTGACGGATTTACGATATATCACTCGCGTTTGCCAGGAAAGGCGTAGATTAGTTACATCTACATCCCAATCAAATCGGCTTTCTGAATAAGATTACGTGCGCTCCTCACCACCGCGACATCTATCATCTTCCCTTCGAAAGCCACCGCGCCCAAACCCTGCGCTTGCGCCTCTGTGTAAAGCGCATCCAGTTTGCGGGCGCGGTCAACTTCTTCTGGCGATGGAGAAAAGATATTGTTAGCAATCTCGATCTGGTCAGGATGAATGGCCCACTTGCCAACCATACCTAACACTTTTGAACGTGTACATTCTCTGCCGTAGCCCCCTGGATTCTTGAAGTCGAGGTAGGGACCGTCTATAGCGTCGATACCAGCAGCACGGGCAGCAATCGTCACCTTATTTCGGGTATAATGCCACAGGTCGCCGGGATAGGTATCGAGATCATTTCCAATTAGTGAGGAATCTATGCCTTGTGACGCACTATAATCAGCAGGACCGAATATCAACGCTTCCAGCCGTGCGCTGGCACGAGCAATCTCCTCTACGTTAAGCATGGCTTCCACTTCCTCTATCAAGACTTCGAGGCCGGTGCGGCGCGTGCGCTGCAAACGTTTCTCGATCTGCGAGAGCAACACGTCAACCCACCATACATCCTTCGCGCTTTTCACTTTGGGAACGATAATGATATCGAGGTAATCGCCAGCTTCCTCGACGATAGAGATGATGTCCTGGTAGGCAAATTCGGTCTCAAGGTCGTTGATACGCACAGCGCGCGTTTTCTTGCCCCAATCGAGCGTTTTCAGCGCGTGGATGACCTTTGCGCGCGATGCTACCTTCTCGTTGGGTGCGACCGAATCCTCAAGGTCGAGGAATACCAGGTCTGCATGGCTGGCGGCGGCTTTTTCTATCATGCGTTCGTTGCTGGCAGGCGTTGATAGCTCGCATCGTCTCAGGCGCATTTGCTTCTCCTTTTCTCTTATTTTTCTTGGTTATGGCTCTGGCGCAGCTTTGTCATTTTCTCGTCCCATTCCTGTTGCCACGCTTCGTCGGCAGCGCGAGTCGGCACCATAACGCGCCGTTTGAATGAAAGGATGGTTTCACCACGCTGGTTATAGGCGATGGTTTCGACTGTGACGATACCGCGATCAGGCTTGCTGCTCGATTGCCGCTTATCTAACACGGTCGTTTCGGCATAGATAGTATCGCCGTGAAAGGTGGGGCCAATATGTTTGACATTCTCTAATTCAAGATTAACCCCCTTGCCGCTTACATCCTTAACTGTCATGCCAAGCACAACGCTTAAAATAAACGGGCCGACTACCAGACGCTGCTTGAATTGGGTGGTTTCAGCATAGAAAGCGTCGATATGCAAGGGATGATGGTTCATGGTCAGCATACTGAACAGGGTGTCGTCGTATTCGGTGATGGTGCGACCGGGCCAGTGCTTGTAGATCGCGCCGATTTCAAAGTCTTCAAAGCATCTGCCGAATTGCATAAAGGTTTCCTTTCATATTTTGTATCTCTCTAATAGTTGGCGGGCGATGACAAGACGTTGGATTTCGCTGGTGCCTTCGGCGACGAGCATGAACGGGGCGTCGCGGTAGTAGCGTTCGATGTTGAAATCTTTGGTGTAGCCGTAGCCGCCGAAGATACGCATGGCTTCGAGCGTGACTTCCTGGCACATTTCGGTGGCGAAGAGCTTTGCCATGCCTGCTTCCATGTCGCAGCGTTCGCCGCGATCTTTTTTCTGCGCGGCCTGGCGCAGCAGGAGGCGCGCGGCCTCTATTTTTGTCGCCATGTCGGCCAGTTTGAGCTGGATGGCCTGGTGCTGCGCGATGGGTTTGCCGAAGGTTTGACGCTGTTGGGCGTAGCGAATAGCTTCGTTGAAAGCCGCCTGGGCCACTCCAACGGCGCGCGCGGCCACGTTGATGCGCCCGACTTCCAGGCCGCTCATGGCGTGCTTAAAGCCCTCACCTTCGACGCCACCCAGCAGGTTCGCCGCCGGAACGCGCACGTTATCGAAGACCAGTTCAGCCGTTTCGACGCCCTTGTAGCCAAGTTTTTCAAAGGTGCGGCTGGCACTCAAACCTGCTGTACCTTTCTCGACGATAAAAAGGCTCATGCCACGATAGGGAGGGCGAGCGTTGGTATCAGTACGCGCCAGTACCGCGAAGATGCTGCCGCGCTGCCCATTCGTGACCCACAGCTTGGAGCCGTTGAGCAGGTAGTCGTTGCCATCGCGCCGCGCGGTCATGGTGATAGCCTGCACATCGCTGCCAGCGTTGGCCTCCGAAAGACAGATGCCTCCACGCTTCTCGCCCTGCGCCATGACGGGCAAGAAGGCGCGACGCTGCTCCTCTGTGCCGTAGGTGGCGATGATGTAGGCCACCAGCACATGCGTATTGACGATGCCGGCCAGGCTCATCCAGCCGCGCGAAAGCTGCTCGATGATCTGTGAATAGGTATAGAAGTCAAAACCGAGGCCGCCATATGCTTCAGGGATGGTGGCGCTGAAGATGCCCAGCGCTTTCAGCTTTTCGATCAACTCCAACGGGTAAATATCGTCGTGTTCCATGTCGTGCGCAACGGGAATGACTTCTCGCTCCACAAAACGCTGCACTTCATCGATAACGGCCTGTTTATCAGCATCTGATTGGGAATCCATGTGTTGCTCCTTTAGACTGTATCTGGCTGTTTTCTGCGTAGTCGTCGATCTGCATTCTCCAGGACAAATGCTTTGAAGGCGTGCGCGGTGGGCGAGAGGTACTTATCTTTCAAGTGGATGAGCCGCCATTGACGCATAATGGGGAATCCCTCGACATCCAGGATAGTCAGGCGGTTTGTCTCCAACTCCATGTCGAGCGCGACACGCGAGATGAGCGCGATACCCAGGCCAGCCGCGACACCATGCTTGATGGCGCTGTTATTCCCCACCTGCATACTGATGTGCAGGTCCACCCCGGCCTCCATGAGGGTGGTTTCCAGGGCAGCGCGCGTACCAGAACCAGGTTCGCGCAAAAGAAAATGTTCGCGTCCCAGTTCCTTAATCGGTACGTCGGTGCGCCCCGCCAGGCGATGGCCGGGCGCGGCGATCAATACCAGGGGATTATAGGCGAATGGCTCGATTTCAACAGGCGCGTCATCGGGAACCGCCCCCATCACCACCATATCGACGCGATTACTCAGCAGCGCGTCGATCAACGAGACGCGATTGAGGACTTCTAAAGAAATCTCAACGGCAGGAAAGCTCTGGCGAAACTTGCCCAGCAGGCCGGGGATCACATACGAGCCGACCGTCGTATCGGCCCCAAAACTCAAGCGACCATAATGCGGGCTGCGCAGCGCCTCCATAATATCGACCGTCTCATCAATGATGGAGAATATTTTCTGACTGTAGATATAGAGTTCTCTGCCCGCCTGCGTAAGATGCGTCTTGCGACCAATCTGCTCAAATAGCTTGACGCCCAAAGAATGTTCGAGATGGCGAATCTGCGCCGAGACGCCGGGCTGGCTAAAGTGCAACTCCTCTGCCGCGCGAACATAACTACAATGCCTGGCTACAACTTGAAAGGTATAAAGCTGATGCAAATTCAGAGTATGTGCGAGCATACAAAACTCTCCGGCGGAACTATAACCCAAACATTATATATAGTATCACCAGGTCAATCGAAAAGTCGAGTCAGGCAGAGAGAGCATGGC
>JBOGTO010000092.1:0-14179 GCA_050695155.1 Ktedonobacteraceae bacterium | reverse complement strand
GATCGTCATCATAGTAGAGGCGACCCTTGCGGTCGCCTTCCCTCTTTACCCGACTTTTCAATCACCCTGATGAATAGGAGAGTAAACAGTCGTTCAAAAAGAGTACGATAGGAGAAAAATTTTGCTTTTGAGCCTGTTATAATGGTCATGTGAACAGAAGGTACCATCTCATACATTCGTGAGTGACAAATCAACTAACAGGAAAGGAAGAGGAAAAATAACATGGGACAGGTTCTCGGCGGCATGACCATATCGCTTGATGGTTTTGTGAATGACCAGCAAGGAAGTGTGAGCCGTCTTTATCCTGATATGGGTGCATTGAGGCAAACTGAATTGCTTCAGGAGACGATAAAAACAACCGGGGCAGTGGTGATGGGCAGGCGAGCCTACGATATGGCGCAAGGGAATTTCACAGGGTACGAATTTCAAGTGCCGATCTTTGTCCTTACTCATCATGTTCCCGAAAAGGCCGCTAAAGGCGAAAACGACAAGCTATCGTTTACCTTCGTCACTGACGGTATTGAAAGTGCCATTGAGCAGGCAAAAGCAGCCGCCGGTGACAAATACGTCACTGTGATTGGCGGCGCGGATACCATTCAGCAGTGCATAACGAAAGGGCTGCTTGACGAAATAGAGGTTGGTGTAGTGCCAATTCTACTAGGCGGAGGTCTCCGATTGTTTGAGCATACAGGCAAGCAAATTGAACTGGAAAGTATGAGAGTAATAGAGTCCCCCGGAAGAACGGATCTGAGATTCCGCGTCGTAAAGTAAGACATCTATCACCTGTCTGCGCCAGTTATAATGCCTGTAACAAATCGGTGGGATTTGAGCCAAATTGTTTGCGCAGATAGGAGATGCCGAAGCTGGTAAAGTGGATAGAGGCGAAACTGGCGCGCAGGAACTGGATGTTGCGCAGGAAACGCGCCTCGCCCCACAGGGGGTAGCGCAGGTCGCGCAGTGCGTTCAGAATGTTGCCCGCGCTGGTGAAGAGGACACCGGCTGCTATGACCAGAATTTCTATGAGCAGGTCGTGCGGCAGGGCGAGTGGGCTGGGTAAGGCGCTGAACAGGCCAAAGTAGAGAATGCAGCCAGAGATGACCGCCGGGAAAAGCGCGTTGAACAGGATAAAAAGGGGCGCGGGTTCGCACAGAGCAAGCGTGGTTATGCCAAATGGCCCGATGGCCCACCCGATCAGCGGGTCATTTTTAAGCAGCGCGATAAGCACTTTAGCGCTTTCAACGAGCGCCAGCCAGAGTACGACGAAACCAACCAGACCCAGAATGCTGGTAACATGCATATCACTGTGGATACCTGGCATTCATTTCTCCTTGCTCAATAGTCGCAATGTGTTTATTATTCTCTATTATACATCGCGCCAGCCCGCTTCGCCAAGCAACGGTACAAACAGGCATCCACCCAGCGAGCGAACTTCTGGCCCCCAGGGTGCGCGATGAACGATCAGCAGTTCCTGGCGTTCGGGCTTGCCCACCGGTATGATCATCATCCCCCACGTAACCAGTTGCGCGAACAGGCGCGCAGGCACTTCTGGTGCCGCCGCTGTTACAATGATGCGGTCATAGGGTGCCTGATCCGGCCAACCGAGCGAGCCATCGCCCACATATATTGTAACGTTTTCCACCCCCAATTTTGACATCCGTTTGAGCGCTCCATAGGCCAGTTGCTGAATGCGTTCGACGCTATAGACATGCCTGGCTAAACGCGCCAGGATGGTAGTCTGATAGCCTGAACCCGTGCCAATCTCCAAGACGCGCTCCTCCCCACGCAACTGTAACGCCTGGGTCATCGTGGCAACCATGAGCGGCTGCGAAATGCTCTGCCCCATGTCGATAGGTAAAGCGCGATCATCGTAGGCCAGCGTATAATGCATTTCATCGACAAAAAATTCGCGTGGAGTAGCAGCCATCACGGCCAGCACTCTATTGTCACGTATACCAGCAGTGCGCAGCGATTCGAGCAACTGCTGGCGTTTTTTCTCAAAGTCATACTCCATACGCGGACCATGCCTGCTTGATAAAACGAAAAGCGGACGGATTACGGGATGTCTCTTTAAGATAAGTGTAGTGGGAATTTAGCATATAGTCAAGCTGAAAAATTGATTGGGGGAGAAAAAATGGGCGCTACTGGGGTCGAACCAGTGACCTCTTCGGTGTGAACGAAGCGCTCTCCCACTGAGCTAAGCGCCCTTGCGGACAAGAGCAACTATAGCATTAGCGTGGGTGCTTGTCAAGCATTTTCCCGCGCTACAAGACAACATAAAACCTAACAGCCGCCGGACGCCCACCAGGGGCGTCCCTACATTTGGAATGACCCTACCTCCCTTCGCCTCGAGCAACCAGGGGCTGATGGGGGTGTCTTTGATATGTAGGGACGCCCCTTGTGGGCGTCCGGCCTGGCCCACGCGGGATTTTACCTATCCTTGTGGGCGTCCGGCCTGGCCCACGCGGGATTTTACCTATCCTTGTGGCGTCCGGCCTGGCCCACGCGGGATTTTACTTATCCTATCCGTGACTCACGGCCCGCGCTCTCGCCAGAATTTCCTCGACCATCTCTGTCTTCGCATCGGCGTAGTTCTGCGTATACTTCCAGCCCTGGCGGGCAAGTTCCCGCTTGGTGCGCTCATATAGTTCGCGGTCTGCCGTATTGCCGCGTAGCCAGTCGCGGAAAAGCAACATGCGCTCGATCTCCGGGCTGTCCGGCGAGAAGACATGCAGGTTCACGTCTGTATCTGGCCCCTTGAACACGCGGTGTTCGTACCAGTCTGGCTCGCGGATGCGCAGCACATAACCGGCAGCCTCCAGGGGCGGAACGTAGCTTGACTCGTCCGCCGAGTCTGGTATGATGAGCAGGATGTCGATGCGCGGCTTGGCGGCCAGCCCTGGCACCGAGGTCGAGCCGACGTGTTCGAGCATCACAATCTTGTCGCCGAGCGCGGCCCGGATGCGCCTGGCTTCGCGCTCGAAGAGTTGGGGCCACTGGGGATCGTAATCGACGATCACGATATGCCCGGCCAGTGACGTTAGCTCCCCGACAGTGGCTGCCCGAATCTGTTCCTCGGTAGATGGTACTTTGTTTGCCCCAGGCGGCGAGTCTGCGGCTGTGTCGTCGCTATCAGACATATACAATCTCCTCTTGATCTGTTAGTAGCTGTAAACGACGCGCGGAGGCAGCAGCACGCGCACGTTGTCACCATCGTTGATATAGCCTTCGCGTTCTACCCAGCCAACTACGCCGCGCCTATGCATGGCGGCTTTGGGAAAACGCTGTGCCAGCTTTGGCATGTCCGGGTAGTGTTCCTGGATGGCATGGCCGGGTCCGATGCAGGGCATATTTTCGCCATCCACCACAATAACCGTATCATCTGGGAAGAAGATGCGCGTCGAGGGGGGCAGCATAGTAAGATTAGGAATGCCACGCATCCCAAGATTCGCTCCTACCCACGCCGGTAATATGCGCGGTATCTCCATCGCTTTCGCCACCTCGGCCAGTTCCTCTTCTGAGAGTATCGAAACCTGGCGCGTATTGCGAATAAGCGTTCTGCGCGGGTAATGCGGCACCCTGACATCGGAGAGGCGCGTAAGGCTGCTATGCGCATCTCCCTCCAACCCCTCAAACGTCACTCGTACCCTGGCAACATTGCTGGATTGCAGGGTATGCCGGCTGCCTCCGATCAAAAGATGGGTCACGGTGCCTGTTAAGTATTTTGCCATGTGCAATCTCCCGGACTGGACTGTCATCCTGAGCGCAGCGAAGGATCTCGCGTTGGGGGCCGAGATCCTTCGCTGCGCTCAGGATGACAGCCGCTTGATGCGTGATCGGTTCCTTTCCCAAAAAACCTACCAGTGAGTTGCCGCTCCAATGGACATTATTGTTCGTTTGCCATTTTGCGCATAGCCGGGAAGAGAATCACATCGCGGATGGACTCCTGATCGGCCATGAGCATCACCAGGCGGTCGATGCCGATGCCCAGTCCCCCGGTAGGTGGCATACCGATTTCCAACGCCTCCAGGTAGTCTTCGTCGAGTACCTGCGCCTCGTCGTCACCCTGCGCAAGCTGGCGCATCTGATCCTCGAAGCGCGTGCGTTGATCGAGCGGATCGTTTAGCTCTGTGAAGGCATTACCAAGCTCCAGGCCACCAACAAAGGGCTGGAAGCGATCGGCCAGGCCGGGTATCTCGGTGTGCCGCTTGGCGAGCGGCGAGATGTCGATGGGATAATCCGTCAGGAACAACGCCTGCCGCAGCGCGGGTATGCCCTTGCGCAGCATGGTGCCTTTGAGGTCGTCGATCAGGCGACCACGCCCCAACTTTGGATCAGCTTCGTAGCCCTGTACGCGCATCTCAGCCGCCAGGCTCTCGCGTGTGGGAAAGCGGTTCACGTCGATGCCGGTAAATTCGGCGATGGCGTCGAGCAGGCGGATGCGCGGCCAGGGCGGCGTCAGGTCGATCTCCGTTCCCTGGTAGGTGATGCGCGGCACGCCCTTGACCTCGACGGCGATGCTACAGACCATCTCTTCGACCAGCTTCATAATATCGTTATAATCGGCGTAAGCCTGGTAGCATTCCATCATGGTAAATTCTGGATTATGCGTGCGATCGATGCCTTCATTGCGGAAATCACGTCCAATTTCATAGACCCGCTCAAACCCGCCCACAATCAGTCTTTTGAGATAGAGTTCGACCGCGATACGCAGGAAGAAATCGCGGTCAAGCGTGTTATGATGGGTGATAAATGGGCGCGCTGTCGCGCCGCCATAAAGCGGCTGCAAGATGGGTGTCTCGACTTCGATGAAGCCTTGCGCATTCAGGTAGCTGCGCATGGCGCTAATGGTGCGGCTGCGTATTCTGAATATGTTACGCGCCTCTTCACCGTTGGCGATCAGATCAAGGTAGCGCTTGCGCTGGCGTATCTCCACATCTTCCAGCCCATGATACTTCTCCGGCAGGGGACGCAGCCCTTTTGCCAGGATGTGGTATTCATGGATGTGCAGGGTGCGTTCGCCCGTGCGCGTCGTGAAGAGATGGCCGCGCGCCGAGATGAAGTCGCCAATATCGAGCAATCTGATGGTCTTGTACGCCTCTTCTCCTAAATCGTTGATGCGGAAAAAGATTTGCATACGTCCTGTGCCATCCTCGATTTGCGCGAAAGCGGCCTTACCCATATCGCGCATCAATCGCAATCGCCCGGCTATGGTAAAATCTCCATTTTCGCCCTGCCATTCGTCGAAATGTTCAAGTACGTCCGCGATAGTATGTGTGCGCTCTACGTTGTTGGGATAGGGGTTGATGCCCTTCTCCCGTATGGCGTGCAGCCGTTGTAGACGCGCTTCTCGTTCGTCTGCCATAATAAAATTCCTTTTCCTCCTCCAAAAGTGTGAAACCCATTGTAGCATTGTTCTAATCATTTTGTCACCCATCACATCCACACAACAGGGCGATTGAAAGTTGCGCTAGAGAGTTTGAGCAGGGCGACCGCCAGGGTCGCCTCTACTAGGAACGAGTGAGGCCAGTCCTGCGTTGTGGTCTTAGTAGAGGCGACCCTGGCGGTCGCCCTGCTCTTTCCTCGACTTGTAAATTACCCTGTACGCACAAAAAAAAGACTTGCGGCCTGGGGTGGGCCACAAGTCCTGGTTGCTGTTATTGCCTGGAAGGGTTACTCAACATTGTAGATGGTATATTCTTTCACTCCGCCAGGGGTCGAGACAATCACCATGTCGCCTACTTTGTGGCCCAGCAGCGCTTTACCGACCGGTGATTCGTTGGAGATCAGCCCTGCCGCCGGTTTAGCCTCGAATGCGCCCACAAGGGCATAGTGATACTCGCGCCCATCGGGGGTGCGCAGGTGCGCGACAGAACCTAGCGATACCTCGTTGGTGAGTGGCTTGCTGATGGGTCTGGCAGTAGCGATCAACTGCTCAAGCTCCATGATGCGTCCCTCGAGGCGCGCCTGCTCATTCTTCGCGTCTTCATACGCGGCATTGTCGATGACATCGCCCGATTCTTTCGCTTCGTGCAGGTACTGGGCGACCTCGGCGCGTTTGACTGTGCGCAAGAACTCCAGTTGACTGATTGCGCGTGCTCGTCCATCATCCGTCAGGAATTGTGTTTCCATCTTCTTCCCTTCTTCTCTAGCAGCTTTCCAGGGTCTGCCAGATTTCCAGCTCCTACTAAAAAAGATAGGAGTTTACCCGGTGGGGTAATCTACACTCCCCCAGGTGATACATATCAATTCGCCAGAATGGTTGCGAAGTAACAGCTCTCCGTTACCATCCACATCTTCAGCGATCCCGCTGATGGTTGAATTCCCCTGTCGCACGGTAATCGCGCGACCGAGGGTTGCTAACCTATCTCGCCACTTTTCCCGTAACAACCGGGATGGCAGCGTCTGGGCCGTCGTTGTGGGCAGCACCCCCGTAGTTTCCTGTTGTAGCGAAAGATAAGCTTCTTCAAGTGATCGCAACAGAGAGGCGATCAGCATTTCGCGCTGGACAGGATGCCCGCAGACGGTTTCCAGAGTCGTTGCGCGCGCCACCGAGGGCGCTTGTTCGGCCAGGTAATGCGTCACTTCTTCAATGCGTCCATTGACGTTGATGCCTATCCCTATCACGGCTAGCATCTGGCCCTGCGCATCGTGGCTGGTCTCAATCAAAATACCGGCGACTTTGCGCTCTTCAATCAGTACATCATTGGGCCATTTGATAACCGCCTGGGCCTTACAGACCCTGGCAATCGCGTCAACAACCGCGAGTGAAGCAAGCATAACAAGCAGGTGAGGCGGAAATGAGGGCCGGAGCATGATGGACAGAAGTACATTGCATCCCGGCACGTCTACCCAGCGGCGACCTTGCCTGCCTTTCCCGGCGGTTTGATTATCAGTAAGCACCACCAACCCTTCGTCTGGCCGCTCGCGGGCCAGTTGCATTGCCAGCGTATTCGTTGACTCTACAGTTGGTAGATACAATAACCGATTTCTACGACCAAAATACTGCGTCTCTAACGAACGCGAAAGCGCATCGACATCGAGCGCATCCCGCAACAAACTATCCATTCTTATCCCAAATTCGAGAATCGGTAGTGAAGATACATCAATCCGTACTTGTCCTGAAATGTCGCATAGAGCTTATTGCGCCGGTGGTAACAAATATATCGTTCTATACATATCTATTCGACATGCTGAAGGGTAGATGCGTGGATAAAAACCCCAGAGCAACGGCAAGTATAATTTCGCCATCGCTCTGGGGAGCGCTGCACAGGTAGGGATTATAAAAACTCACCTACCAGTGATTTCCAACCGGCTAGCGCCGGCCACCTCTCATCTGGAAGGTGTGGGAAATTACCTCGCTGCCTGTGCAGCGATTACGTTGGTCCATTACACACCACCTCCTTTCGTTGGGATTATTTTACCTTGCATTTGCCCGTATGTCAAGCTTTTGATGAAAACTCGTTCAGAATAGTCGAGCTTCCTATGACATGAATCCGCCTCACAAGCCATACCACGCGATTCCCAAAATTTGCCGACTTGTGAAGATTGCGTGAACAGGCAAGGGAGCGGCGGCATAGGAAGCCACTGTTATTTTAAATAAACCGTATCGTGCGAAAGCTCTTGAAATCAGTATAGCCACCAGAGCTTTTCTATGTTATCATTTGCATTGCCTGCCCGCTAGAGAGGAAAACCGATGAATTTATTTAATCAAAAATTATGTAGAGAAAGAATTGCCCGATTTGATTTTCCGAGTGGAGAAAAAGCGGCGCACATAGAAAAAATAATAGCCAACTGGCAGTACGCATTGAGAGATAGCGATTTATCTAAAACAAAAGAAAAAAGCGTCCAGGGTCTTTTTCTCCTTAAATTTTTTGAAGAGATATTAGGATATACTTCCCAGGTTACAGGTGGGGAAGAATGGAATCTTATCCAGCATCCAGCATCGGAGGTAGATGCACAGGAACCCGATGGTTCATTGGGCTTCTTTACCAGAGGAGAAAAGATAACAAGGGCAGTCATTGAACTGAAAGATGCAAAAACGTTACTCGATAAGAAGCAAAGCGGGCGAGAAAAAGGATATACCCCGATTGAGCAGGCATATTTATACGCGACGAAATTTGACCGCTGTAGCTGGATTATCGTTTCTAATTTTAGAGAGATACGACTCTACCACAAAAATAGGACCCAGGACTTTTTTGAAAAGTTCGATGTATTAGAACTCCACAAAGCAGAAGAATTTCAGCGTTTTTACTACTTTTTTAGCAGGCAAAATCTTATTTCCCGCGCAAAAACTTCGGTTATTGATGACCTGGCTGATGATTCAACTAAAGAAGATGAGAACATCACTATAAAATTCTATGCGGATTATAAAAATGCCCGGCTTAACCTCTTTCACCACCTCATTGAGCAAAACCCTGGTATTGAAAAAATCCTGCTCCTTGAAAAAGCGCAAAAAATTATTGACAGGTTAATATTTATCTTGTTTTGCGAAGATACCGGAACCCTGCTTCCGAGAAATCTGGTTAAAGACACATACGAAATAGGCATCAAATCAAGAGAGCGAAGCAACCAGAGAGTGTGGCGAGAATTTAAAAACCTCTTTATGGATATTGATCTCGGTAGAAGTGACATTGACCCTGCGATTAATAGCTATAATGGTGGCCTTTTTGCTCACGATGCCGTTTTAGACAACCTGGTGATTAAAGATAGTATCTGGAAACAACTTGTTAGCTTGAATAAATATGATTTTGAGAGCGAACTCAATGTAAATATTCTTGGTCATATTTTTGAACAAAGTATTAGCGATATTGAAAATTTGAAGGCTTCCTTATCAGGGAAAGAAACGGACAATACATCGAGAAGGAAATACGAAGGCATCTTTTATACTCCTGAATTTGTCACAAAATATCTTATTGAAGACGTTGTCGGGCGGTTTCTTGCGGAAAACCCTGCCGGGTTAGAAACAATGAAAATCCTCGACCCGGCCTGTGGAAGTGGCGCATTTCTTAATCAGGCACATTCTTATTTGATGAATGAGTATAAAATACGTACCGAGCAGAAATTATTAGAAAAAACAGGAACGCGACAATTAGACTTCTCGGATGTGAACCTGGCGGAGACAAACAGAAGCATTCTCTTGAATAATTTGTTTGGCGTTGACCTCAACCAGGAAAGCGTGGAAATAACAAAACTTTC
Organism: Ktedonobacteraceae bacterium; assembly: GCA_050695155.1. GTDB lineage: Bacteria > Chloroflexota > Ktedonobacteria > Ktedonobacterales > Ktedonobacteraceae > CF-113. Next base: position 4,984 of record JBOGTO010000092.1, on the reverse strand, counting down.
CCTGTGGCTCAAAACTGCTCGCTCATCTGAATGCCTCCAGAACCTGGATAAAAATATTAAATGCGGAAATAGTATTGCTGATGACCCAATCTATGCCGGGAATAAAGCATTTAACTGGCATAAGGAATTCAGCACCATACTCGATAGCGGAGGGTTTGATGTAATTATTGGCAATCCCCCCTACGTAAGGCAGGAACTGATAAAAGAAATAAAGCCGTATCTGGAAAAGAAATACCAGGTATACACTGGCGTTTCAGATTTATACGTCTACTTCTTCGAGAAGGCAATGAGTTTGCTAAAAGAAAATGGCCTTTTCGCCTTTATTGTTTCAAATAAATTCTTACGGGCAGGTTACGGACAAAAGCTAACACAGTATCTTCAGCAGAACTTTACCATTTTAAGCCTCATTGACTTCAACGATCTACAAATTTTTGAAGGCGCAACAACCTATCCATGTATTATTACCCTTCAGAAGAAAAAACCTCAAGAAATACAGCAAGTAAACTTCCTTAGACTGAAGTCTTTAGATACAATCAGCAATTTAGGCTTGGACTTGAAGGAAAAAGGCTGTACCATTGAAATAAAAAAAGATGACATCACCTGGGCATTAAGGAATCTCGAGCAAAATAACCTGCTAGAAAGGTTAAAAAAAGGTAATATGCTCTTAGATGACTTTGTGCATAAAAAAATATTGAGAGGGATTATTACCGGCTTTAATGAAGCTTTTATTATTGATACTGCAACAAAGGAGAGTTTATGTAAAAATGACCCCAGGAGTGGAGAAGTTATCAAACCCATTTTGATAGGTGAAGATATTAGTAAGTATGAATACAACTGGCAAGGATGGTGGGGAATAATTATACCTGCTGGCTGGACAAATATGAACAAGCAAGACAAAAATGCTGAAACTTATATCCAGATCAGATATCCTGCTATCTATAATCATCTTAAATCTGTTCAATCAAAATTCGAGTTAAAATCAAAAAAAGTAAAACGTAAAGGTCTTTTCGATCGTGACGATCAGGGAGATTATTGGTGGGAGTTACGACCTTGTGTCTATTATAATTCTTTTCTATCCTCCAAAATTATTTGGGGTAATCTCTCAACAAGTGCATCCTTCTCATTCGACACAGATGGATATTACATCAATAATCCAGCCTGTTGTATACCGACAAATGAGATATGGTTACTTGCCATACTAAACTCATCGGTAGCAACATTTTTCTTGAGGCACAAAGCTATCGAAAGACAGGGCGGGTTTATTGAACAAAAGCCAGTGTATGTAAAGCAAATGCCAGTACCAGACGTAAATGATGAAATGCGTGTTCTATTAGCAGAAAAAGTAGAGGCGTTGCTTAAATTTAATGTGGAGAAACAGGATCTGAATAAACAGGCTCTGGAAGTGTTAAGAGCCGAATATAAGCTACTTAAAGTTTCAAAAAAATTAGAAAACTTTTTACGCCTCGGCTGGAATGAGTTTATTGAAGAGCTTGAAAAACAAAAAGTAAGAATGAACATGACACGAAAAGACGAATTAAATAGCTGGTTCAGAAGTAAACAGGACGCTGCTAAAAACGTACACGAGCTAACAGAAAGGCTCAGACAAGAAATAGATATATCTGTTTACGCCCTTTATAACTTAAACGAGGATGAAATAAAGCTCATAGAGAGAGAAAATAATCACGGCGCAAATTGAGAACAAAAACCTCCTGGAGGCAATAGTATAGCCCTGCATAGGAAAAACAGGCAAAATCACCGCCTGGTTTCATGACGAAAATAACCATAGAACCGTCGGAGAAGCCGTGTAAAAGTCCCAAAAGCTTACCTTGCTAAAACTTGTCTCTCTATGCTATACTTTATATAGTAGTAGGTGGATGTGAAGTAAGGTGGCGGCGTAAAACGCTACATTCATATGGTGTGAGACTCCCACTTCTTTGTAACCTGTGCCGGTCAGGGCATTTTGCTATTACAGCATATTCGGTCAGATTGGACCATAGTTGGGCCATACGACGCAGTTGGCGAACAAGTCACGGTGTGTAGTAGTGTTGTTTTTGTTATCCAGAGGAGGTTGTGCATGCAGCAGTACATGGATCTGCTCATTGATGCCCTCCTGGACGAGGGCTTTACGGTAGAAGAGGCTAGCAAGCTGATCGAACTGCGCGCGGACTATGAAGAGCGAAAAGCGACTGAGGAGACCAATTACCATCGTTTTGCGCGATGGCTGGTCGAACACGGGCGCTTGAGCGATTGGTAACGATTGGTAGAGCGACCAGGACGGGAGCAGAGCCGCCCCCACACTGGGACGCGAAATCGTACAGTGTAGGGGCGACCCTGGCGGTCGCCCTGGCACATTACAGACTTGCGACTCCTTTTTATGATGTTGTACAATTGGGGCGGCGTGGCTGATAGCCGCGCCGTCTCCTATTTTTTTGAACTCTTTAACGACTAAGGAGGGCCTCCATGAAAGCGGTTGTTATGGCCGGTGGGGAAGGCTCGAGGCTGCGACCCTTAACCATCCGACGACCCAAACCGATGGTGCCGATTGCCGGCAAGCCAGTTATGGAACATATTCTGAATTTGCTGAAGCGGCACGGTATTACCGACGTAATTGTGACCGTGCAATACCTTGCCAGCAACATTGAGGACTATTTTGGCAACGGCTCACAGTTTGGTATGCATATTAGCTATTCGCGCGAGGATGTGCCGCTCGGCACGGCTGGCAGCGTCAAAAATGCGGAAGAGCAGTTGACCGAGCCATTTCTGGTTATCAGCGGCGATGCTCTGACGGATTATAACCTGACCGATATTATTAAATATCACCAGGAGAAGAAGTCGCTGGCAACCATCACCTTGGCGCACGTTGCGAATCCACTGGAATTTGGGGTTATTATTACCAACGAAGATGGGCATATCGCGCAATTCCTCGAAAAGCCAAGCTGGGGCGAGGTTTTCAGCGATACCATCAACACGGGTATTTATGTGATCGACCCCCAGATTTTCTCGTATTTTGAGAAAGATAAACCCTACGACTTTAGCCAGGAACTCTTTCCTTACATGCTGCGTAAGGGCGATCCCATCTATGGCTACGTTTCCAACGGCTACTGGTGCGACGTGGGCAACCTCAGTGAGTACATGCGCGCCAACGCGGATGCGCTCCAGGGGCGTGTTGATGTGGAGATACCGGCGAAGAATATCGGCGGCAATATCTGGTGCGAAGAAGGGGTGCAGATTGATCCTGATGCGCAGCTCTATGGCCCCATTTACCTGGCGCAAGATTGCAAGGTGAAATCGGGCAGCATCATTCATGGACCAAGCACCATCGGCCAGTACAGCGTGATCGATGAGCGCGCGCAGGTTGATCGCAGCATCGTATGGAACAATTCGTTTATCGGCGAACGCGCCGAATTGCGCGGGGCCATTGTCGGCTCATCCACCAGCATCAAGAGCAAGGCTGTGATGTTTGAAGGCTCGGTGATTGGCGATAACTCCACTATCCAGGAGGGTGCCATCGTTCAACCGAACATCAAAATCTGGCCCGATAAGGAGATTGAGGCCGGCGCGGTCATTAACTCCAGCATTATCTGGGGATCGCAGGGCAAGCGTGGCCTGTTCAGTCGCTTCGGTGTGAGCGGGCTGGTGAATGTTGACCTGACACCGGAGTTTGCCGCCAAACTTGGCGCGGCTTACGGTGCGATTCTGCCCAAAAACTCTGTTGTCTGCATCAACCGCGATTCCTCGCATCGCACATCGCGCATGATTAAACGCGCGGTGGTCGCGGGTCTCCCTTCGGCGGGCGTCAATGTGGAGGACATCAACCAGGTTCCTGTGCCGACGGCTCGCTACTTTGTGCGCAACACAGACGCCATTGGCGGCGTGCATGTGCGCCTCTCGCCGCATGACCCGCGCATCGTGGACATCAAGTTCTTCGACCAGTATGGCACCGATATTAATAAAACCACCGAGCGCAAGATCGAAAACCTCTTCTTCCGCGAGGACTTCCGCCGCGTCTATCTCGATGATCTCGGCCTGATCGAAGTGCTGGCGAACGATGATGTACTTGGCCGCTACCGCGATGGGCTGATGAAGGTACTCGATGTGCCGCTTATCCAGCGGCGTAAGTTCCGTATCGTGATGGACTATGCCAATGGCAGCACCACGCAGTTGCTGCCCGGCATCTTTAACCGCCTGGGGTGCGAAGTCATCGTCGTCAACACCAACTTTGACGAGTCGCGTTCAGCGCGACCTCTCGAAGAAATAGACAAGGATATCCAGCGACTCGCTACCATCACCTCGACGTTGAACGACGATCTTGGCATCCGCATCGATCCCGGCGGCGAGCGTATCTCCGTCGTTGATGACCGGGGGCGCGTGCTGGATGGCATGAAGATGCTGGCGGTAATGACCAGCCTGCTCTTACGCAAAAACCGCAACGGCATTGTGGCCGCGCCCGTCTCGGCTCCCAGCGCCTTGCAGCACATCGCCAAACGCTACGATGGCACCATCATGCATACGCGCGTGCTGGCTCACGCTCTGATGACGGCGGCCAGCCGCGAGGGCGTGGTGCTGGTGGGCGATGGCACAGGCGGCTTTGTCTTCCCCGTCATGCATCCCGCATTTGATGGGATGCTGGCTGTCGTCAAACTGCTCGAGCTGCTGGCAACCTTCGAGATGCGCCTCTCCGAAGTCGTTGATGATCTGCCTGCTTACTACATGAGCCGCACCACCGTCAACTGTCCCTGGGAGAGCAAAGGCAAGGTCATGCGTATCCTGAGCGAGCAGTACCGCGAACGCCGCGCCAAGCCCATCGACGGCATCAAAATCGATCTTGGCAAAGAATGGGTGCTGGTGCTGCCCGACGCCGACCGCCCGCTTTTCCACGTTATCGCCGAGTCCGTTTCCAACGAGCAGGCCCAGGCCCTCGCCGAAAAGTACGCCCGCGTGGTAAGCGGATTGCAACAGTAAAAAAGGCTAAGAAGAGTCACAA
>JBOGTO010000091.1:0-2012 GCA_050695155.1 Ktedonobacteraceae bacterium | reverse complement strand
TGGCGAGTGAGATTCTTCGCTGCGCTCAGAATGACAGTCAGAAAACTTAGAGGGATTGGAAACATGGCAACACAGGTAATCATTATCATGGGCAGCAAAGGCGACCTGGCGCACGCGCAGACCGTCGCTAAAACGCTTAAAGCGTTGGAGATCAGCTACGTTATGCGCGTCTGTTCGGCGCACAAGGCTACGCGGCGTCTGATGGAGATGTTGCAGGGCTACGAGTCTGCTGGCCCCCTGGTATATATAACTATCGCGGGACGCTCCAACGCGCTGTCTGCGGTGGTGGATGCCAATACGCGCTATCCGGTAATCGCCTGCCCGCCCTATAGCGACCGTTTCGGCGGCATGGATATTCTCTCATCGCTCAGGCTACCGTCGGGCATAGCCTCGCCCACCATTTTAGAGCCGGAGGGAGCCGCTTTGCTGGCCGCTAAAATGCTGGCCTTCGCGGATAACACGCTCTGGCAGCGTTTAGAGAACTATAAGCAGCGCCTGTCTGCCGACCTGGCTCAGGCGGATGAAGAGGTGCAGCAGTTGTGAGCAGCAGTAAAGGCGAGACCTACGAATGGAAAATACGTGATAAGGGGCGGTTGAAGGCGATTGGTCAGCCTGAAGGCTCTGAAGAATCCGCGTCATTAAAACAGCCTGCGCTGCGCCTGGCTGTCTTGCTCTCCGGTTCCGGCAGCAATCTACAGGCGTTGATTGATGCCATTGAAAACCATGAACTGCCGGGCGTAGAAATCGTGCTGGTTGTCAGCAACAATATCGATGCTTATGGACTGGAACGCGCCCATAAGCATCACCTACAGACCATGCACCTGCCCTGGCAAGATCGCGTGGAGAGCGAAGTCAGTCTGACAACCTGGCTGCAACTCTACCAGGTTGACCTGGTCGTGCTGGCAGGCTGGATGCGCATTCTCAGCGCGTCATTCCTGGCACAGTTCCCGCGCCGCGTCATCAACATTCATCCAGCGCTCATGCCCGACGATGGCACAGGCAACGCCTACACTACCAGCGACGGCACCACCATCCCCGTCTTTCGCGGCTTACACGCCGTCCGACAGGCTCTCGACGCCCGCGTCAAAGTGACCGGCAGCAGCGTGCATTTCGTCACACCCGAAGTAGACGCCGGGCCGGTGATTTGCCGCGAAGAAGTGACGATTCTCGAAGGCGAGACAGAAGAGAGCCTGCACGAGCGGTTGAAGATGGTGGAACACCGCCTGGTTGTACAGGCCGTGAGAAAGCTTATGAGTAGATTTCGGCCTGCGCTTTGAAGGGAAGAGCGAACGGTCGTTCAAAAAAAGCACGATAGAAGATGTTTTTTGCTTTTCTGTATGCTATGATGGTCAAATAATCAGCGGTTGGTAATCTCTTGTCTGAAGTTGCTCAAGACAAGGGAGTTCCGCTCAGGCAACGTTTTACTGTATTACCAGCCGATAAATAAGGAGCAATAATCATGGCAGACGGCAAAGGTAGCTACGCTCAGGTAAACGGACTCAATATGTACTACGAGGTTCATGGGAACGGGAAGCCACTGGTGCTGCTCCCTGGCGGTTTCTGGACCATCGAGGCGATGGGAGAGATTGTGCCGCAGCTTGCCTTGAGCAGGCGCGTCATCGCTGTCGAGCTGCAAGGACACGGACACACCGCCGACATCGAGCGCCCACTCCGCTTTGAGTTGATGGCAGACGATATCGCCGCTTTGATCAGGCACCTCGGACTCGAAGAGGCCGACGTGTTCGGCTTTTCCCTCGGTGGCGGCGTCGCACTGCAAACCGCCATCCGGCACCCGGAGGTAGTGCGCAAGGTGGTGCTTGTTTCGACACCTTTTAAGGGAGATGGCTGGTATCCCGAAGTTCGCGCAGCAATGCGTATGATAACCGTCGAGGGGTTCGCCGGGACTCCGATCCAGGAAGGCTATCTCAAGAACTCGCCGAGGCCCGAAGCGTGGCCGGCAGTAGTTGCCAGGATAAGGCAACTGGTGGCTTCCGACTACGACTGGACAGAGG
>JBOGTO010000090.1:0-116809 GCA_050695155.1 Ktedonobacteraceae bacterium | reverse complement strand
GCTCTGACGGAAAAGCCGGGCGGTCGGGATCGGCCCGCCGCAGACATCATTCATGAGAGACTTCGAATCCGGAGGAAGGAATGGCTATTCGAGTTGCAATCAACGGCTTCGGCCGCATCGGCCGCCTGGTCTTCCGCGCCTTGCAGGAGACGCGCCGCGACGATGTCCAAGTGGTAGCCATCAACGATCTCGGCTCGGTCGACGCGAATGCGCATCTTCTGAAATACGACAGTGTCCACGGCCGCTATCCTCATGAGATCCGCACCGGGGAGGGGTGGATGGATGCCGGCCGCGATGCTTGCGCATGACCTGGTTTTGACATGGGGACCTGATAGTCAATCACTTGTGGCGAGCGAGGCGCACCTGCTTAGCCAGGATGGGCCGTATAGCGCAACGCTGGCTAATCCCACTGCGATGCAGGCATATGCGCCGGGCGCGGCGGGTCTGGTCGCCTGGAAGCTAGATAGTTCCGCTTTTGCGTTGCAGAGTACAGATATGAGCGATGTGACCGGTGCCGGACAAATTTACCTGTATAACGCTGGCGCTATGCAGGGACAACTCTTATTGACGAACACGCGAGACTTCGTTTGGGGATGACAGATGTCAGGATTTCTATTGACGCTACTCTGCCTGATTTCCTATAGTTGCGGGTTGGCAGTTTTACTGAAAGTAACGCCCATGCTGGTAAAACGCAAGTTTGATGATGTCTTTTTCATGGGTCTGGCGGCTGCCGTGATTATCGGCAGCCTGCTGGTCTTTGCTCCAATTGGTATCCTGTTTAGTTTTTTCAATAGCGCATTCGCGGTACGTACCCTGGATGTAATCATGCTGCTGGGTATCGCGTTTATAGCGATACGCATCGCCTACCGCTGTTTCCGTCCATCTTATAAAATGGAACTTATCCGCCTCTCGGGTATCCTGACTGGAAGTTATTATCTTCTTGTGCTGGGACTGACTGCCTATGCGCTTGTGTTAATGTTTGTGCCAACGTCGTGATCTACACAAAACGCTCAAACCATGCGACTGTGCGGCGCAGGCGATCGACGCGCTGTTGCGGAGTTCCGTAATCTGGCAGGTCGATCAGGTGGCTGGCACCTGGATAGCGTACAAGCTCGACCGTGTGTTTGCGTTTGCGCAGCACAACGAATAGTTGCAGCGACTCGCTAAAGGGGCAGCGTAGGTCATTTTCGGAGTGCAACAGCAGCAGAGGCGTCGTGATTTTATCGGCGAAAGTCAGGGCGGAGCAACTGCGGCGCAGTGTATCAGCATCCCGATCATCGCTCCCTATGCCCAGATCAAACCAGATGGTCTGGTCGCTCAGCATTGACGCGCCTGGAAGGAAGCTAATGCCGTTGCGACTCACGGCTGCTTTGAAACGATTGGTCTGCGTGATGGCCCAGTCGGTCATGTAGCCGCCATAACTCAGGCCACCAATGCCCAGGCGGTTTCCATCGACCAGCTCGGTAGCAATAACGTGGTCGATACCCGCCATCAAGTCGCGGAAATCATCGCCGCCCCAGTCGTTCAAGACTTTACGGGTAAATTCTTCGCCATAGCCCATACTGCCGCGTGGGTTAGCGGCCAGTACCGCGTGGCCTTTGCCCGCCAGCACCTGAAACTCGTGGACATAGCTATCGCCCCAGGCCAGTGTAGGGCCGCCGTGTATCTCTAAGATCAACGGAGCCTTCACTCCTTCTGGCAGCGTGGGCAGGTAGAGCCACCCTTCTATTTCCAGTCCATCGAAACTCTGCCAGGTGATGCGTTTGGGGCGCACAAGCTGGCGTCCGCGTAAAAACGTGTCGTTGATGCCTGTCAGCTTGCGCCGGTTTGCCCCATCTCCGTCCATAGCCCATACATCGCCGGGCGTGAACCAGTCGGCGCGAATGGCGGTGATAGTTTGCCCATCCTGGCTCATATGCGGATCGAGGTAGCAGCCATTGCCGCTGGTAAGCTGCGTCACTCTGTCATCCTGCGTATCGATACGATACAGGTGAATCTGGCCGCGTTGCTGGACGGCGACGAGCAGGGATGCATTGTCAGGATACCATTGAGGGCGACTGAGGAGAACGTTGTGCAGTTCGTCAATAATGAGTTGCAGGCAGGTCAATTCCCCGGCATTTGATGCTGCCGGTCGCGGCGCGCTCGCATCGTGAGCATTGACAATCCAGGGAGAGATGTTGCTGGCCTCGCTTTGATCCTCACTGTAATAATACGCGATGTGTTGCCCATCAGGAGACCAGGCGGGCATCTGAGCCAGGCCCGTTTCTGGACTCAGGCGGCGCATCTGGCCGCTTGCCACGTTGAGTACCCACAGGGCCGCGCTCGCGCTGAGGTCGGGATCGGGGCGTCGGTTGGCACAGAACGCAATTTCTGTCCCATCGGGCGACCAGCAAGCATTGATAATATCTACTGGCTCCGCAGTAAGTCGCGTAGCTTCACCATCGAGTGGGAGCAACCACAGTTGTTGATGGCGTCCATACTTGAAGCCCAGGCCATCCCATTGCTCATCCAGGCGCGTATAGACAACCGCCGTCGCGCTGCTATCCGCTTGTTGCTGGTCGTCTTCGGCTTTCCAGGAACTATGAGCCAGCAGGGCGGTTCCATCCGGTCGCCATGAGTATTCGCTCACCCCCTGTCTCAACCGGCTGACCTGGCGCGCTTCTCCCCCATCCATTGATAAAAGATGTATCTGCATCGAGCCGCTGCGGTCGCTCAAGAAGGCCAGCGTTTGCCCATCGGGCGACCAGCATGGTGCTGTATCGTGCGCGGTATTTTCGAGATTCGTGAGTTGTCGCGGCGTCTCACCTTTGCCACCTCTGGCGTTTACTGTCCAGATGGCGCTGCTGGTGGTGTTCTTCCCGGCATCGCTTTGCTGCGCGGCGAAGGCAATACGCGAGCCATCAGGCGAAAGCTGGGGCGTACTCAAGATGCGCAAAGCCAGCACATCATCTGCCGACATGTAGGGGTTCGATTGAGGATTAGTGGTTGGTACGCTTGTAGCGGCGGACGGTGCGGCTACCGGTATCTGGAGGGTAGCAGCCGCGCTGGCTACGTCGCCGGAGATTGGCTGTGGTTGAGTGGATGTATCATCATTTTCTATCATGCGCGCGCTCCAATCAAATCTGCAATTCAAAGGCAAAACTACGACGCTTCCTTTGACTATACTCTATAATCAACTTTACGAAAAGACTTTTCTGGAGTTGCAAACGCTGCACCCGGACCATGAGTTTGTGCTATCATTACAGCAGAAGCAAAGAACAGAGTCAAAGGGTTGAGGACCTGAGCGATATGATAGTAAGCGAAGTTATGGCGACCAAACTTATCACGGTCGTGCCAGATGATACACTGAGTCATGCTGCCAACCTGTTGCGCCAGTATCAATTTCATCATCTTCCCGTTGTAAGAACAGCGCCCCCTTTCGGAAGTATCAATACAGGTCAGGGCAAACGCCCGGTGCTGGAAGGTTTGCTGACCTCGCAGGATATTGATATGGCGGCAGCGGTGGGAACCAGTTCGAGTGATATATTGCGCCAACCCTGGGGAGAACGGCGCGTACTTGAGGTGATGCACCGCGCTACCATGCGCGTTACGCCTACTACCAGCGTCGCGGCTGCCGCTCAGATGCTTGTCGAGCGCGGCCTGAATTGTTTGCCTGTCGTGGAGTATGAGCGCCCCGAACAAACTTCTGGTGGGCTACAAGATGAAGCGTTATCCCAGCCTTTGCTGGTAGGGTTGCTCACGCGCAGCGATTTATTGATGGCGCTGGCGCGCGCGCTGGGAGCCTTTGAGCCGGGTATGCAGTTGAGTATTCAGCTACCTCTGGGCGATCTTACACCCCTGGCAAAAACACTGGCCCTGGCTGCCGAGCTACATATACAGGTGCGCAGCGTGTTGGCGGCACCGCTGGAAGGGAAAGTGCCGCTCTCCGCAACGGTGCGCCTGGGAACGATTCATCCCGCACCTCTACTGGTGCGTTTACAGGAGGAGCATATAGATTATGCCTATGGGGAAGCGCAGTAAGATGAGCAACGCGACGCCAGAAAAGAATATCGCGCCGAGAGCGCGTTTGATATTTCATCCAGATGAGTTGCACTACAACTTCGGGGCGGAACATCCGTTGCAGCCTGCTCGTATAGCCGCCTTGATGGATTTGCTTGAGCAATGTGACCTCTGGCATCCCAATGATGATGCGTTGGCGCTCCCTTTGCGCCCGGCGACGACGGAAGAACTGGGCCTGGCGCATTCCGCCGTATATATCGCGGCAGTGCAAGAACTGAGCAAGGGCGAACCGCAGGATAAAGAGGAGCAGCAGCGGCTTTCTCAGCTTGCACTCAAATATGGTTTTGCCGATGGCGACACGCCTGTGCTGGCAGGAATGCATGAAGTCACAGCTACTATCGCGGGTGGCTCCCTGATTGCGTTAAGCGCGGTGATGGGCTTGCCGGAGGGTGGCGTGTTCAAATCAGTTGAGGAAAGACCCTTGCACGTTTTTCATCCAGCAGGCGGGTTGCACCATGCCTGGGTAGACCGCGCTTCAGGCTTCTGCGTGTATAACGATATTGCGGTAGCCATTGCCCATGCGCTACGGGCAAGCGAGGCAAAGATTCTGTATATCGATTTCGATGCTCATCACGGCGATGGCGTGCAACGCGCATTCTATGATGAGCCGCGCGTCATGACCGTTTCACTGCATGAGACGGGGCGCTATCTCTTCCCTGGCACGGGCGATGTGCTTGAACTTGGCAATAGCCTGGGGCGCGGTTATTCCATCAATGTCCCTCTGGAACCATTTACCGAGGACGATTCGTATATTGAAGCCATCGAATCTCTCTTGACGCCCCTGGTTATTTCTTTCGCGCCCGATGTGATCGTCACGCAACATGGATGCGATACGCACGCCTGGGACCCGCTCACGCATCTCAGTTTGACTATGCGCGGTATTGAGGCGCAGATTAAACTGGCGCACTCTCTTGCGCATACCTATTGTCAGGGGCGCTGGTTCGCGTTGGGCGGTGGTGGATATGATCTCTACCGCGTGGTTCCGCGCGCCTGGGGCATGGTATGGGCTGAGATGTCGGAACAGGTGTTGCCCGCTTCGCTGCCCGATGCCTGGGTCGAGCGCTGGCGATCTGCCTGGCAGGCTATTGAACAACAAGAGCAGGCCGCGCAGGAGGTGATGGGCAAGTCCGCCACTGCATCGGTTTTCCCACTGTTGTTTCGGGATCGCCCGGAAGATTTTCCCGCGCAGCCCCGGCGCTGGTCAATCAGTAACACTAATCGCCATACGGTCGCGCTAGCGCGCCATTTACTGGTGCCGCCTTCTGTGCGCCAGGCATTTCCGGCGGCGCGTCACCACTCACCGCTAGCCGGGCTGTTTGATCTCTTGCACCTGCAAGGCACGGCTACCCCTTCGCGCAGTAAAACGATTGAAACGCCGAAAGGAGCGTTGCTGTTGCGCGACTTCTGCCCGCCCTCGCTGGTCGAGCGCCTGACCGCCGATAGCGGGCTACACGCCTTTGCTCGTTTGCCTGAGCGCGAACTGCAACTATTAATGGGCATCTCCCGGCGACCTGATTGCGCCCTGACGCTCGCCCATACTCCTGAAGGCGTGATTGTTGGTGAGGTGACGCTGGCACCCGGCGATGAATGGTGGGAGGGATTGGAGAACGTTTATGAAGTCGCTATCGAGGTGAGTTCAAACTGGCGTAGCCTGGGCGTAGCGCGCCAACTACTGTCTTTCGCGCTCGAGCTGGATGCGCTGGAAGATATTATCCTGTTCGCTCTGGGTCTATCGTGGCACTGGGATACCGAGGACCTGGGCATCAGTGTCTTCCAATACCGTGAGATGATTGCGCGGCTGTTTGCCTCACAGGGCTTCGCTGAGTATCCCACCACCGAGCCAAACGTCAGCCTGGAGCCTGCCAATATCTTGCTTGCTCGCATAGGCAAGCGTGTTGACTCGCGCGTTGCCAGCCAATTCCTGAACCGATTGCTGAGTTCTCCTAACCTTTCCAGATTGTAATTTAGACTTTTGTATTGATGTAACGCAAAAGAGGGTTCCACGAGCAGCATTGCTTTGCTCGTGGAACCCTCTTTATTTTATGAAGCGACCTGCTCCGATAACTTCCCTTTGTCAACTAGCCAGCGCACAAACTCCATCCTGCGATTTTCAGCGAGAACTCTGAGCCGCTCGCGCTCGTTGTGCTCTTTGCGAAGCTGGCTCAATTGTTTCATTTCGCTCTCGGCAAATCCTCCCTTACGCAGAATTTCACGGTCTTCCTTGCGGTCCATGTCATCCTCCTTCTATGGCTGTAAAACAGCTACTGAGGCGTAATCGCCAACATGCGTTCGATGCGCTTGAGAAGTGCCTGTAAAGGATACGGTTTCGGAAGGTGATCCAGCGTTGACCTGGGTTCTCCCTGCCTACGGATGTAACTACGAATGGTCGATTTTGCGCTGGTAAGCAACACCGGCGCGCTTGAATAACTGCGTAAAACCTTGAATACATCCCAGCCTGTGGTTGCGCCAGAAAGGTCGAGATCGAGCAAAACCAGGTCGGGAATATTCTGGTGGAGCGCCATGATCGCCGTTTCTCCATTGGTCGCCAGTGATACGACATACCCGCGCGCGGTGAGTATGTCGGCTTCAAGATTAGCCAGTGTAACATCATCCTCAACCAGGAGTATGCGATACAGTGTAGCTGACTCCTTAACGTGAGCGTGTAACGTTTGCGCGAAATCTCGCACACCACCCAACGTGGTATTTTTGAAAGAACTATGACCGCCAACCGGCTGAGTGTTTGTTGCAGCGTCATCTGGCATGACCGACATCCTGCTTCCGCACAGATTTGAATTGTGTTGCGGTACCACCGCCGGTGCGATGTAGAGAGAGTCTATCTCTCTTAGGAGGTATTGTACATGAGGATGGGTGATAAAGACGTGAAAAATCGCTGAGCATTGTGAAATTTACGTGAAAAGGGATAAGGTAAATGAACATTCTTTCATTATTGAGGTTCAACTTCTCCATCCGGCAGCGGCACGTAATACCCAACTCCCAGCTCGTTGAGCAGGAAGCGTGGCTGAGTCGGGTCTGGTTCGAGCTTGCGGCGCAGGTGGCGTATGAAGGTACGGAGGTAGGTATTTTCGCCGCTATAGTCCGGTCCCCACACGCGCTGGAGCAGTTCGCGGTGCGTCAGCACTTTGCCAGCGTTGCGGGTCAGTTCGCTGAGTAGGTCGTATTCGGTGGGGGTCAGGTGAACCTCTTTGCCGCCGGAGCGTACCTGCCGGTGTGCAAAATCTACCATAAGGCCGTTGGAACCACCGCAGCGATAGATGGCGCGTGCTTGATCGCCGCCGGGACCGCCGCTGCGCAAACGCGCGGCCTCGTCCGCGCGGCGCATGGCAGCTCGCACACGCGCCAACAATTCATTGAGGCTAAAGGGCTTGGTCAGGTAATCGTCCGCGCCTGAGTCTAGCGCCCGGATCTTCACCGATTCCTCGTCTCGGGCTGAAAGTACGATAACGGTGGCTCTGCTCCATTCACGCAGGCGACGCAAGAAGGCCAACCCATCCAGCGTGGGTAGCGCGAGGTCGAGCAGCACCAGTTCCGGCTCAAAGATGGCGGCCTGATCGATTGCCTGCGCGCCGTCGCGCACCGTCTGTACCTGATGTCCCCTGGCCCGCAGTTGCGCCAGTAAAAACGAGCGCATCTGCGGATCATCCTCGACGCAAAGTATGCGCAGCTTACGATCAGTAGTGGTCATATATCCCTCATGAGACTTCGTGTATTACCGGGCTGGCAATGCCCAGCTCGAAAGCGAAAGTGGTGCCTTCGCCAGGCACGCTGTGCAGGATTAGCTTACTGCCATGCGCTTCGACAATGCCGCGACTGATATACAATCCGAGTCCGGTAGCCGGACTCCAGCGCGCGCTGCCGCGTTGCGCGATTTCTGGTTGTCCTGGACGATTCGCCTCCGGGCGTCGCATGGCAGCGAAGGTGCTAAAGCGCGTAAACAACTCCGCCTGTCGCTCTGGTGTGATGCCTGAGCCGCGATCAATAACGCGCAACTCAATGCCCGTCGGCTTGTCCCCACCTGTATTATACAGTAACACAGCTTCTAAGCGCACGGTACCCCCTTCGGGCGCGTAGCGAAAAGCGTTGCTGAGCAGATTGGTGAGTACGCTGACGATCAGTTCATAATCAGCCAGCACAGCAGGCACGCCCTGGTCAATGTGTATAGCCAGGGAGCGCTTTGAGGATGCAATCAACGCTTCCAGGCGTTCCTGTACATCCTCAAAAAGTTCTGGCAGCAAAACAGGTTCCAGGTCCAGGCGTAATGCACCTGCTTCAATGCGTGATGCATCGAGAAAATGGTTAATCATACCTACCAGACGCTCTACCTGTTCGTCGGCGGTCTGTAAGAACTCCATTTGCTCTCCGACTGACCATTCGTAATCACTGGCCTGCAACGCGCTCAAGTGGGCGCGAATATTGGCGAGCGGCGTTTTCAGTTCGTGCGCCATGCCGGTAAAGAAGTCTTCGCGCGCGCGTTCCAACGCCTTGATGCGCGTAATATCCTGAATAACCATTACCGCGTCAGTAAATGCCCTTCCGCTGACCCGCAGGGGAGCGGCATTGACCAGCAAATAGAGCGGCTGCCCGTCTGGTTGGATAATATGTAATTCGGCTTCGCTGGCTTCACCTTTATACAGCGCCAGATAGAGTGGTTGCTCTTCGTAGGGCAATTCCTCGCCGGATGTTCCCAGCGCTTCTATACTTCTGAACACTTCTTCAATGTTGACACCGATAATGCGCTCGGATGCGCTATCCAGATCATCATACAGCGAGGATGAGCCGTTGCCGGGTTGCCATCCCATGCGCTGCAACAGTTGCGCGGTTTGTCGATTGCTTACGATGACGCTGTTATCACTGGCGGAAACCAGTAGCACACCCGATGGCAGATAGGCCAGCAGCACATCGAGGCGGCTGTGTTCTAATTCCAGCGCATTTTGTGCTTCTTCCAGGGCCTGGTTGCGCTGTGCCAGTTCTGCTGTGCGGGTTTTGACCTCATTCTCAATCTGCTCGCGTGCTGTCGCCTGCTCGGTAACATCGTGATACAGCACTACATAGGCAAAGATGTTGCCTTGCTCGTCCGAGATAGGCGCTTTCGAGCGACGTATGGCGTAGAGTTTTCTGTCCGCGCCAATCATTTTAAACTCGTCTACGCGATTTTCGTTGGGGTGTTGCTCCAGACCCGCCACCATATCTTGAAACGAGGGTGATCTGTCAAGGAAGATAGCGGTGCTGCGCGCCAGGGCTTCGTTGAAATGCAGCCCGATTACATCGTCTGACCAGCCGAGTAACTGGCGTATGACGCTGTTAGTGTCAGCGACGCGCCACCTTGCATCATAAAGGATTACGCCATCGGGGATGGCCTGCATGACATTTTCTCGTTGGCGCGCCTGCCGCCGGGCGTCTCTGGCGTGGCGATCAATGGTCAGGAAGAAACGGGCATTCTGGATAGCCAGCCCGACCTGTTGCGCGAATTGTTCCAGTAATGCGACTTCCTCGGCTGGCAGCCCACGCGCGCGCCGGTGATAGACCTCGATTGATCCCAGAATGGCTCCAGAATGAGTATCCCTGGCGGCTACAGGCTCAAAGATGGGGACGCAGATGACAGAGCCTGGGCGGCGGGGCGTACCGTCATCATCCAGTAAAGGAAACTCGATTTCGGGTTGGAGATAGGTGTTCGGGATTATCAACGACTGGCGCGTTTGCATCACCTGACCCAGCAGCAATTGCTCGCCGACGTGTGGCCGCCAGCTCTGTGAACTGAGATGCAAGCCTTTCTGCGCCGCAATAGTTACTCGAGGTGGAGTATCTCTTATGTATTCTGGTGTTTGTAAATGGCTGTCCTGGTCGCCTGAAATTGAGTCCTCGATTAGCAGGATAGCGCAGCGCGTTGAGCCTACCAGTTCCTGCACTGCCAGGAGTATACGGTCGAGTACCTGGGGCAGCGCGAATGGCCCGGCAATGGCGGAGGAAATGTGGTGAATGGCGTTGATATGCATACGCGAGCGCATCTTATCCGTCACGTCCTCGATGGTAAACAGCAAGAGTTGGGCAGGTCTATCTGTCTCTGCCAACGCCGAGTTGGCGAAGAGGGAGGAAAGCGAGCCTTGCCAGTCCGGTTCGATGGAAACATTCCAGTACGTGCGCCCGCGCGTTTCAAGGAAGCCTTCGTAGGGAATGTCGTTAAAATGTAGCGTTTGCCGCTTCACGCTCCCCTCGCGCAGCTGTGCTTCAATTGCCAAATGCGCGTTGGGCGGCAGTAATTCTTGTAAAAATTGGCCTGCCGCTTCTTGAGAACGCCAGGGGTTATCCAGTAATGAGAGGAAAAACGGATTGGCGTAGCTTACACGCAAAGTGGCCGCGTCCAGTACAGCAAGACCAACCGGCGCGTGTGCCAGCATAAATTCAAGTGGCGTGGATAGTTCAGTCTCCATAAATTATATAGTTTCTAGCTCCACTGACACGTATGCTAAAACATAGTTTTTCAACTCTGACCCTGCTTTTACGAATTCTATCAGGGCATATTCTCTTGAGTATATTATACCTTTTTTTTATGAGAATTTCTGTCTGGCATGTGTTATTATGATGCCATATTAAAGGCAATAGGTCTTGAAATCACAAAGAGAAAGCAATTATATGAATTTTCAAGGAAAACGCACGTTGATTATGGGTCTGGGGGTCAATGGGTCGGGTATAGCTTCGGCGCGTTACGCGGCGCAACATGGCGCGGTTGTGCGCGTCACGGATTTGCGCTCCACTGAATTGCTGGTACCCAGCATCCGCTTGCTGGAAGGTTTGCCTATCGAATATGTGCTGGGACAACATCGTGATGAAGATTTTCTGTGGGCTGAAATAGTGATTCCGGTGCCGGGAGTGAAGCGCAACTCTCCGTACCTGCGCCTGGCCCGCGAGCATGGCGCGTATGTTGTGCAGGAGATCGCTTTATTTTTTGAGGCTTGCCCCGGTCGCACCATTGGCATAACCGGCACGCGCGGCAAAACCACTACCACCAGCCTGATTTACGAAATGGTACGCGCTGCCGGTCGGCCTGCCGTGCTTGGTGGAAACGTTTCGGGTGTGGAAACGCTTTCCCTGTTACCTACCATTACACCCGCAACGCAGGTCGTATTGGAGCTTTCTTGCTGGCAGTTGAGCGGGTTAGAGCCGTTTAAGAGAAGTCCCTCGGTCGCCGTAATGACGAACGTCTATGCTGACCATCTCGATACCTATGACTCGATGGATGATTATATCGCGGCGAAGGCTAATATTTTCCGCCATCAGAGCGCGAGCGACCTGGCAATTTTCAATTACGATAATCCCATTACGCGCCGTTTAGGAGAAGAAGCTCCTTCCGTAACATGGTTTAGCAGCCTGGAACGCGGGGGCAGCTTCGCGCGTGGTTCCTCTGAAATCGTCCCTTTTATTTTCACAGATACGCCCTTACCTGGCAGGCACAATCTTGAGAACATCCTGCTGGCAACCACGACGGCGCGGCTGCTTGGCATAGCCGATGACGTGATTGCCTCGACTGTAAAGAGTTTTCGCGGTGTGCCGCATCGTCTACAAGAGGTTGCGGTTATTCATGGTGTGCGCTACGTCAACGATTCGGCCAGTACTATGCCGGTTGCCGGGCAGGTCGCTCTCCAGACGTTTGACGAACCCCTGGTGCTGGTAGCGGGCGGCAATACCAAACATCTGCCGCTGGGCGAGTGGCCGCGCCTGATCGCCCAGCGCTGCCGGGACGTAATATTGCTCAAAGGGACAGGTACCGACGAATTGTTGCCCGTTTTGCGGGAAGAAGTGGACAGGCTCGGCGTACCCGATCCGGTGCGCGGTATATTCGATAACTTTCAAGCAGCTATGGATTGCGCAGTATCGCTGAGCCGTCCGGGCGACATCGTACTCTTTTCGCCAGGTTTTACCAGCTTTGGCATGTTTCTCAATGAGTTTGATCGCGGCGATACATTTGTAACTTACGTGCGTAATAAGCAGATAAATTAAACTATTTGGAGGATGATATGGACAAAACAACCTTGTTAGATACAATCCAGACGGAATATGCGCGTTTCGAGTCGCTTATCGCACCTTTAAGCGAAACACAACTGTGTGCCACAGACTCAGAAGGGCAATGGTCTATTAAGGACATTATGGCGCACGTCGCCGTCTGGGAACAGATTTGCGCCCGCTGGCTTGAGGAGTTTTTACGAGGAGAGACACCCCAGCCATCTGAGCGGCTTGACCAGCATTCAAATGAGCGGATTTATCGGGAGAACCGCGACCGCTCGTTGCCGGAAGTACGAGAGTTAATGCGTTCTACTCATGAGCAGTTTCTTCATCAAATTGACCTGCTCACACAAAAGTTTTCCGAAGAGGATTTGAACGCTGCGCACCGCTTTGCATGGACGGAATCCTGGCCGGGTTACTCGCTGATTTCCGCCATCGCGGACAATTCCTATGAACATTATCAGGATCACGCGCAGCACATTTGCCAGTTGCTTGATGCATCCACACCGGCATAAACAGGAAACAGGAGCTTTTGCCATGTAGAGGTGTTGCGCACTTTGCTCTAATGTAGTGGTTATTCCCCCAAATCTCCTATATTAATGCATTGATAGAGAGCGATTGTTTATAATGCAGCAGGGGATAAAATACTAAAGGGGGAATGTCATGAGGATTCAGCGCGGCGTGAAGCCTCAAGAGAAGGTGTTTGTGGGTATATGTGTGGCGCTGCTTGTGTTGCTCACAGCCTGCCAGAATGGTTCGGGTCAGTCGAGCAATAATGCCATTCCACAAATTCCCGCGCAGGTGCAGCAGGGCAACATTCTGGCAAATTCTAGCCCGATCGCGCTGCAAATAGCCCCGCATAACAACTTGCATCCCGCAACGCCCACCCCCAGTTCAACGGGTCCTGGCCCGGTGCCTACCGGTAATGGGCAGATACCCGCCGCATTCCCGCGTTATTTCAGCTTTGGCGTGATGAGTCCTCCGGGGACGGCCTCGTCGCTCGATGATATGCGCAGCACAAATGGAGCCGAATTTACCTTTCGCTATCAATATCTGACCGGGGGCGCGAATACCGGGCGCGGCTGGGAGACGTGGCAGCAGCCGACAGGCCAGTTCGCCACCTATTACATGCAGGAAAGCGACCAGCATGGCTACATACCCACGTTTGTGTACTACGAGATCTGTTTGACGAACGGCCCGCATCCCTCCGATTACTGTGGTGGACACAACGTGGAGCAGGATGCAGGGAACCTTGCCAGCGCCTCTGCGATGAATGCCTATTTTGGTAACTGGGTCTTAATGTTGCAAAAAATTCGCGCCTTCGGCAAACCTGTGCTGGTAATCGTGGAGCCTGACCTGTGGGGATTTCTGCAAAATGCTTCAAATGGCAGCGATAATGCCGCAAATGTACCAGCCAGTGTCGCTACTTCGGGCTTCGCGGATGCCGCAGGTTTCCCCAATAACGCGCAGGGCTTCGCCTGGGCCTTGCTGCATATGCGCGATAAATACGCGCCCAACGCCATTCTCACGCTGCACGCATCGACGTGGGCATCGGGCAATGATATTGCTGTTAGTACCGATGCAGGACTAAATGTAGCTAGTATGGCTAACCAGGAGGCCACATTCCTGAATAGCGCGGGACTGGTTGGCAATCCCGCCGGTGTCTCGACCTGGGACCTGGTCTCCAGTGATGTCGCGGATTTTGACTCGGCGCAGCCCGGCGGGCGTTCCTGGTGGGATCGCTACAATCGCACTTTCCCCAATTTTGCGCGTTACCTGACCTTCATTGGCGATATGAGCCAGCAGACGCATCGCCGCATTGTGATGTGGCAGGTGCCGATGGGCAACCAGTACTTCGATACCATGAACAACTCGCCCGGCCATTACCAGGACAATAGGGCTGAATATATACTTGGCAATGTATCGAGTTTCGCCACTGCTGGAGTAATTGCCGTCCTCTTCGGCCCCGGTAATGGTGGCACCATGAATATCGATGCTATGCATGACGGCGTCACCAATCTTGCCCCCATTAACAGCTACGAATGCAATGGATGTAACAACCACACCAGCAGCTACCCTGATGATGACGGCGGTTTTTTGCGCATCTTCGTTGGCATGTATATGCAGCATCCAGTGGCTATTTCGTAGAGGTTACTTCTCCATCATACCTGCTATTTCGCACATTGTTGCATTTTCGTCAACTAGCGCGGCTCTATTAAAGCTGGTAAAATTGAAAGGTTAGGGGCTGAGGCGTTGCTTTGTGCGCAACGAATAAAGTGTACATGGAAACAGTGTTGTTACCGACGCGCCCCGAAGGAGAGAAAACAATGACCATGATGATGAGTCGCAAGGCCCTTGAGGAGTATGGGCTGGTTAATCTGGGGAAAATCAACTGGAATCTTTCCCCTGCGGCACTGGTTGAACATGCTATCGAGCGCAAAGAGGGCATGTTGGCCGCCAATGGAGCCTTTGCCGCGACGACAGGTGTGCATACCGGGCGTTCTCCGAAAGATAAATTTATCGTATCGAACGAGGAATCCGCCTCGAAAATCTGGTGGGGCGAAATCAACCACCCGATGTCGCCGGAGGCCTTTGAGATGGTGCGCCAGAGCCTGGCAGCTTATTTGCAGGGGCGCGATGTCTATGTGCTGGATGCAGCCGCTGGAGCCGATCCTGACTATCGTATGCCCATCCAGGTGATTACCGAGTATGCCTGGCATAATCTCTTCGCGCGCCAGCTTTTCCTGCGCGCCAACGAGAGCGACTTGAGCAGCGAGCGCGAAGGCTTCACGATATTGTGCGTGCCGAATTTCCATACCGACCCGCGCACGCATGGCACACGTTCGGAAACGTCTATTATCCTTGACTTTGAGGAACGGCTGGTGCTGATCGCCGGTACGCAGTATGCTGGCGAGATGAAGAAAGCCGTGTTCACGATCCTGAACTTTATATTGCCTGCTGAGGGCGTGCTGCCCATGCATTGTTCGGCCAATGTCGGTCCTGATGGTGATGTAGCACTATTCTTTGGTCTCTCTGGCACTGGCAAAACTAGCCTTTCTGCCGATCCCTCCCGCCGCCTGATTGGTGACGATGAGCATGGGTGGAGCGATAACGGCGTCTTCAACTTTGAGGGCGGCTGCTATGCCAAGTGCATCAACCTGTCGCAAAAGTACGAGCCGCAAATCTGGAATGCCATTCGCTTCGGCGCAGTCTACGAAAACGTGGTACTTGACCCCCAGACGCGCGAACCCGATTATGCCGATGACTCCCTGACCGAGAACACACGCGCCGCCTACCCCGTCGATTATATCGACAATGTGATCGAGTCGGGTCAGGGCGGTCAGCCGAAGGCGGTCATTTTCCTCTCGGCTGATAGTTTCGGTGTGCTGCCGCCAATCTCGTTGTTGACCACTGAGCAGGCCATGTATTACTTCCTCTCAGGCTACACCAGCAAGCTGGCGGGAACTGAGAAAGGTGTTACCACACCGGAGGCCACCTTCAGTTCGTGCTTTGGAGCGCCTTTCCTGCCCCTGCGTCCGGGTGAATATGCCAACCTGTTGCGCGAACGCATCGAGAAACACGATGTGCGCTGCTACCTGTTGAATACGGGCTGGACAGGCGGCCCCTACGGCGTAGGTTCACGCATCAATATCAACTATACACGCGCGATGGTGCGAGCGACCATCAGTGGAGCGTTGGATAATGTGGAGACAGTCGTCGATCCCGTCTTCCGTTTGCGTATTCCCACAAGTTGCCCCGATGTGCCATCTGAGTTGCTTATCCCGCGCAACACCTGGGCGAATAAAGCAGATTTTGACCGCACGGCGGCAGACCTGGCCGAGCGTTTCAAGGAAAACTTTACCCAATTTGTGCTGCCCAGCGACGATGTGCGCAGCGCAGGCCCCAGATAATCTTAACTAACGCGATCTGCAAGGGCGGGTTCGCTGGCGTTTATCGCCGCGAACGCGCCCTTTCTTTAAGTAAATTCTTACCCTCCCATAATTGCATCTTAACAGCCATTTAACATTCCCATAACATAGACAGGATATGATGAGAATAGAAATAGTGTGAAAAGAAAACGTATCCTTCGAGCAAGGAGTAAATCAACAATGATTCTTGATGAACCTCAATCGGGTCAATTGCCCGAAAAAGGCCCTATCCATACAACACATTCTGTTCTAACCGCGCTCGATAACAGCTCCCTCTCTCGTTTCCATATAAGGGCGATGTTGACATCGGGCATGGGTTTCTTTACCGATGCATATGACCTGTTTATTATCGGTGTCGTGCTTTCAATTCTTACCCCTTTGTGGCACCTCTCTGCATTTGAGGTCTCGTTGCTGGGCAGTACATCGCTCATCGCGGCAGCGTTTGGCGCGGTCGTTTTCGGTCGCCTCGCCGATCATGTGGGGCGCAAGGCCATCTATGGTCATACACTGATTGTGCTGGCGATTGGCGCGGTGGCCTCGGCTTTCTCGCCCAACGTCGTCTGGCTACTGGTCTTCCGTTTCATCCTGGGCATAGGCATTGGCGGCGATTATCCTTTGAGCGCCACTTTAATGAGCGAGTATGCCAATCGCAAAGATCGCGGCAAACTGGTGACGATGGTTTTCTCTATGCAGGCGGTCGGGCTAATCCTCGGACCACTTGTTGCGCTGGGGCTGCTACTGGCTGGTATTGACCATAACTGGGTATGGCGCATCATGTTAGGGTTTGGCGCAGTGCCAGCGTTGGCGACGTACTACCTGCGTTTGCAGATCGCCGAGACGCCGCGCTTTGCGCTTGCCATGCAGGGCGATCTTGCGGGCGCTACCCGGACAATCGAGTTTGTTACCAATGGTCAGCATGGGCATAAGAACGGCGTAGCTTCCAGCTTAGCGCTACCAACAATGTCCCAAAGCGGGCAGAACGGCGTACCCGCGAAAGCGAAGCCCCGCAAATCGTGGCTGTACCTGTTGCTCCAGCCGCGCTATCTGCGCTGGCTGATCGGCACTGCGGGCGCGTGGTTTTTGCTCGACATCGCCTATTATGGCACAACCATCTCTAGCCCATTAGTACTCAAGTCGCTCAACTCGCACGCCAGCTTAGTGACCAACATGCTGTATACGCTGCTGATCTTCGTGATCGCTGCCCTGCCAGGCTACATTGTGGCAGCGTTTACCATTGATCGCCTGGGCCGCAAGTGGATTCAGTGTTTCGGTTTCGCCATGATGACGCTGGCCTACGGGCTGCTGGCTCTCGCTCCCGCGCTGACGAGTTTGACACTGCCATTTTTGCTAGTGTATGGAACGAGCTACTTCTTCACGGAGTTCGGTCCAAACGTCACCACCTTCGTTTACCCTGCCGAGATTTTTCCGGTGATGGTGCGTACAACGGCACATGGAATTGCCGCCGCCGTTGGCAAGGTGGGGGCCTTCATCGGCGCTTTCGCCTTCCCCATCTTGCTTGCGAACTTTCACCTGTCCGGGGCTATGGCGGTTGCCGCAGTCATCTCGCTTGTCGGCTTGCTGCTGACACTCTTTACGCTGCCTGAGCCAAACCAACGCTCGTTGGAAGAAATCTCTGACGAACATGCTGCCAGGGCTGCCCACGTTGAACGTGAACTGGTAACGCGCTAAACGTTGGTGGATACGACGTAATTGGTAAAAAGCGAACAAAACCAGGAGCGGCATCTGCGCGAAACGCGGGTCAGGCGTGGGGAGCCAGCCACTCCAGAATGCTGTCCAGGGCCTGCGGGTCCAGACGGGTATTGGGACCATTGTAGCTCTCCGTCATCTCGGCTGGTACCAACTCTGACCGGGGCCGCAGTTCTTGCTTGAGGACGTGATTCGCGTTCTCTGGGAAGAGGAAGGTCACCTCCTCGCGTCCCGCAGCGGCGCGCTGGAGCGGCTCGCCATCGGCTTGCCAGTCGATCTGGAGGTCCTTCTTCCCAATGATGACCAGCACCGGAACGTCCACCTGCCTGAGCAGGGGAACCGCATCGGCCATCCAGAGTTCACGGGCAAAAGGCAGATTGGCCGGAGTTTCCAGACTCTTTAGCAGCATCTGGACACCCTCCGGCAGCGATGGATCTGGGGCGATAGGCTCTCCCGCCAGGAAGCGGGCGATGGCTGCATCATAGAGCGCCAGCAACGCCTCCCCATTCGGGATACCAGACGCCTGCGCAGCCAATTGGAAGTGTGCAACCGTGCCAACAGCCCGTCCAGGAGGGCCGGTGAGTACGAGTCCCGCGAACGGGATCTCGGGGCTGTGCAGTTGATAGTTCAGGGCGTGAAGAGTTCCCTCGCTGTTGGCGAGGGCGAAGATGCGGTTATCACGGACGAACTCCTGGCTTGCTATGGTGCGAACGGCTCCAGCAAGCTCGTCGACATGGCTTTGCATGCTCATCTTGCCGATCAGCAGTGGCATGGTCTCGCGAGCATGGGGACCGGAAGCACGCTTGTCGTAACGCAGGGAGGCGATCCCCGCCCGTGCTAACGCCTCCGCAAGCAGTCGCGCGCTACCATTAGACCCCGGCAGCAGTGGCGAATTCCAATCGCGGTCAGTGGGGCCGCTGCCCGCCACCATCACTACAGCAGGAAACGGTCCAGGGCCAAACGGCCTGACCAACGTACCATAAACGGAAGTCTCGCCCAACTGCCAGTTGACTTCCGAACTCTCTCCATACAAATCCTGATCAGTCATTATTCACATCCTTTTACGTTTCTTCCGAAGAGCATATGCTTTCTCAATTTCAATATTTCAACATGTATTGAAGTAATAACACACAAAAGCCCCATTGTCAAGGAGAGGGAGAGTCGATGCTGCCTACGAAGTATAGACGGACGGGGGAATAGGGCCGGGAAGCAATTACACAAATTGCCCATGATTCCCGTTTATTTTTGATGTCGGGGCTGTTTTCCCTTTGCTAAATCTCTCGTATAGTGTAAAATGTCAGCAACACCATCTATACGCCATTATCATGAAAAATCTGTTATTAGCAGGGTTAAAGAGGGATAAGCGATGAGACAGGGAGATGGCTCGGATCTATTGGGCGCGCATGATGCTCGTGGTGCATCAATCGGTATCATTTATGTAGCTCCTACTGATGACAGATCGAGTGTCCTGGAAGCTATTTTAATGCAGGATAAGCTTGGTCGCAAACAGGTTGCCGTTGTCTTACCGGAGAATAGCCGGGCTTTTCAACGCCCGGTGGATTTCGACGGGCTGAAAAACATGCGGCGCGGCTTGAAAACGGAGATTATTTTTGTGGCATCTGGCGTACCCGGATCGGCGGAGTTTGCGCGCCAGCGACGATTTACCGTGTATACTTCGTTGGAAAGCTATACGACCGCGCTGCGGGCCGAGTCGCCAGATGGTGGTAACGCGAAAAAAGGGCTGGCGTTTTTTGGACGCAAACCCAAACTGGTCCCCAACGCGAACGCACCTGCCCCTCTGGAAGATTTGAACGATGTGAGACCTCCACAATCGGTGCCTGCTCCGCCAGTATTGCCTATGGCGGCTGTTACAGACCCGCTTCCCGCGTCTTCATTTTCACCCGATGATAGCGATGAGAAAAGGCAGCATGAACCCTTGCCTATTGACCCGTTTATAGCTCTGGGAAGTATAGGTATGGCAGATGCTAGCCTGGCGACCGATGACGATTGGTTGCCCGCTCCGTCAACGTTACCAGAAGACACTGCTAATGGCTCTCATACTCCCCCTCAGACGGGCGATGGGAGCGCGAAATCGGTCAGCCCGCGACCCAGATCCGAACCGATTCCTATTCCTTTCCCCATGCCATCGCCGCAACCCAGGATAACGGCCAAACTGCCTGCTACCGGCGCAATCGGAGCAAAGGCGGTAGTAGCTAAGCCTGCGAGAAGTGGGAATACTGGCAAACGGGCTGCCGTTGGCGTCGGAGCAGCGTCGGTGGCGGCATTCGCTGCGACCGGTCACGCGCCCGTCGCTGGTGGTGGCGCGCCTCCCACCAGGGGTAATGCAGGTGGAGGCGGTGGGGGTGGTGGAGGCGGCGGCGGACCCCGTCGCCGCTCAACGCGCCAGTTGCTCGCCGTCTTGCTGGTGATACTTACCCTGTTGCTGCTGGCGGGTATCGCCTTCGCATCGCCGATGGGAAAGGGCCTTATCGGTAACATTACCGGCTCGACCGTCACGGCTACCGTCACGATCACGCCCGACTTCCAAAAAGTCAGCGATAGCTTTGTAGTCACAGCCGTGACAGGAACGCCCGACCCCAAAGCTCACCAGGTGCAGGCGCGTATCTTGAACTATACCTCACCCTCCGGTACTGGTTCAGCGGGTGCCACAGGGTCGATTGCAGGCGCAAATGCGACAGGTACGCTGCTGTTTGCTAATATAGGCAATGGTGTGCAGATTTCAGGAGGCACTCTCAGAGGCGCAAGTGGAGTACCGATCTCCTTTGGTTCCTTCTTTCTTCCCTTTGGTTCTGTCACCGTACAAGGAACTGCCGTGAATCAAGGGGTAAATGGGGATATTCCCGCGTTGGATATCAATGGTTCCTGCTGTAATGATAGCAACATTAGAGTGAGAAATCCGAGTACTTTCTCTGGTGGACGTGATCCGCTCCCCAATTCGATCATCACGCAGAATGATATTACCTCGGCCACTAACAAGCTCATCTCCAGTTTGACCCCGGCGGCTCAGACGGCATTGCAGCAGCAGGTGCGGGCTGGTGAGCAAGTGGTAAATAAATCGCTTCAGTGCAAGCCCAACAACATTACCGCCGATCATAACGTGGGCGATCAGGCGAAGAGTGTAACAGTCAAGGGAACAGTGACTTGCACCGAGGAGGTCTATGACCAGAAGGGGGCGCTGGATGTTGCAACGACTGCCCTGAAGGCAGAAGCGGCGAAGAATCCTGGCGCGGGCTATGCGCTGGTAGGGAATGTGGTGACGAGCGTGACTTCGGCTACCGTTATCGATGCCAAAAATACGGTTTCGTTGGTGATAGCTGCTCAGGGCGTCTGGGTCTACCAATTCACCGACACGATCCTCACTGCCATCAAAAACAAAATTGCCAAAGAATCTGAAAGCACGGCGCTAGCTGATGTGCAGAGGACGACGGGCGTCAAAAGCGCGGATATCAAGATTTCCAGTGGGACAACGATGCCGGATGCGGCAGATATTACTATCAAAGTGGTGAATATTCCGGGTGCCGGTGGCTCGCCGACGCCTGGAAGCGGGTCTCCTACGACCACGCCGGGTACAACTCCAACTAGCGCGCCAGCGATTACCCCTACGCAGGGTTTAGGCGGTGGGCCGCCGACAACTCCCACCGTCGTATTGGGCGGCAGTTAGAGAAGGATAGACGCGCATAATGCAGACCTTAGAGGGTACGCAACTTGGCAATTATGATGTCATCCGGCGCATTCGCGTAGGCGGCATGGGAGCAGTCTACGAGGGAAGGCAACGGACTGCGTTCGGGCGGCGCGTGGCAATCAAAGTGATACTTGGCAGCTATGCCACTGACCGCGAGATGCGCCGTCGCTTCGCGCGCGAGGCTCGCACTATCGCGCGTTTGCAGCATCCACATATCTTACAATTGATCGAGTTCGGCGAGCAGGCGGGGATGCTCTATCTGGTGATGCCCTTTATCGAGGGCGGCACGCTGACCAGCTATCTGCGCCGCGAACTGCCCACGCTGCAAGAAATCGCTGCCATCTACCAGCAATTATTAGATGCCGTTGAGTACGCCCATGACGAAGGGTTGATTCACCGCGATATCAAGTCTTCTAATGTGCTACTCGATGCGCGCCGGGGTGGCGCGCCCTATGTGTATCTTGCTGATTTTGGCCTTGTGCGCACATCCAAGAACCTCGAACTGGAAGAAACTGGCAAGCCTATTCCGCTCGACCAGGTACCTGGCACACCGCATTATATGGCCCCGGAACAGACGCGCGGCATCGTAACGCCCGCCACCGATATTTATGCATTGGGCGTGCTGCTCTACCAGATGTTGACGGGCGAGCTTCCTTTCGATGATCCCGATGATGTGAAGGTCGTTAAAATGCATCTCTACTCGCCGGTGCCTTCGCCGTGCGAACGCGATGCCTCGGTGCCGCTAGAATTGGGAGAGGTGGTGCGCAAAGCGATGGCGAAGCGTCCTGAACAACGCTTTGCCAATGTTGACGAGATGCGCGCGGCTTTTTCGGCTGCTGTCGAGGGTCCGTTGGCGCGTGTCACCGAAGATGATCCTGAGATCGATATAGAACTGACTCCGCCTCCTCCACCTGCGCCGCTGCGCCGCATGTCTGTCCCGTTATCACGACCCGAACAGCGTGTCCAGCCATTGGCAGCTACGATGCGGCGGCGTCCGCGTGCCGTGAAACCCTTTGCGCCGCCTGTGCGCCCGCGCCCTGCCGGCTTAAAACGGCGCAAAAACAGGCGTTTCGCTCTGGCAGTAGCTGCCGCTACACTGGTACCCGTAATCCTGCTGCTCGTGCTGGTATTACCGCGCGTACTGGGAATTAGCCTCTTCCCGGTCGGTTTCCCCCTGGTTGGCGCATCGCCTATTGCGACGGTAAGCATCACTATCAAAAGCCAGACTGTGCAAGATACCTATTTACTCATGGCCTCGCCACAGATTGCGCAGCCTGATCTGGTTACGCGCGCTATCCCTGACCGCCTGCTAACTGCTAACGCGAGCGGCAACCGTGCCACGGCCACGAGTGGCGTTCTGACTATACCTGGCGCGCAGGCCAGTGGAACGCTTTTCTTTGATAACAGCAGTCACCAGAGCTTCTTTTTGCAAAGTGGCATGCCATTTATGGCAAGCGACAACGTGCAGGTTGTGCTTACGCAATCAGTCAATATTCCGCCCAGAAGCGACGGAGCGGATGGTACCGCCTCCGCTACTGCGGTCGCCACCACTCCCGGTGTGGCCGGAAATATTGCCTCTGGCGCGCTCACGACCACCTGTTGTAATAACCAGGTCGTCGTGAGCAATTCCCAGGCATTCACTGGTGGTACAAACCCACGCACCACGCATATTGTTGCGCAAGCCGATCTGGATGGCGTGAGCAATGCGCTGATTCCTGGCCTGGAGAAACAGGCGCTACAAGAAATTCAGAGTCAGGTAGCGGCCAACGAAGTGAGAGCAGCGTCGCCCTCTTTTACTGTTCAAACATCGTCGAATCAGCCGGTTGGCGTGCGAGCCAATACGGTCAATGTACAGGTAAGCGTGACCGCCAGTGTGACCGTGTACAATACGCAGTCGGCACGGCAGGTGGCCCAGCAGTTATTGGGTGAAAAGGCTGTGCAAAGCCTGGGAACTAACTACTCGTTGAAAGATCCTCTCGTTGTCGCTAATCCTGTCATTACATCGCAGGAGAAAAATGGTGTGATCTATCTCAGTGTTTCCGTACATGGCCTGTGGTTCTATCAGATTACACAGCAGCAGACCAACCAGTGGCGACAATCCATCAAAGGCGCAACTCCTCAGTTAGCGCGCGCATTCATTACCACGCAACCAGGCGTGACCGATGCGCAGATAACGCTTCCCTTTGGCACCGATCATTTGCCAACTTCTGTAGATCAGATTCAAATCGTGCTGGTTAATGCTTGACTTTCATTATTTTATACAGAGAAGAAACAAGGACTATCTTTGTGTTTCGTGTGCTATACTAAGGCCGTTAAAGTGCGCGGCAGTGTGGCCGTGTACGAACAACTGAATGACAAGGGATAGATGATATATGGATACACCGAATGCTTCTGGCGGAGAAATGCGCTACTTGCACAACATGCTCGATGCCATCGGCAATACGCCATTGATGCGCCTCAATCATGTTGCCAGCGATGTTCAGCCGCTGATCCTGGCAAAGATGGAGATGTTTAATCCTGGTGGTAGTGTGAAAGATCGCATCGGGCCAGCCATGATAGAATATTGCGAGCAGCTTGGTTTGCTGCGTCCAGGCGGGACCATCGTTGAACCTACCAGCGGCAATACGGGTCATGGCCTGGCGATTGCCGCCGCTATCAAGGGCTATCACTGTATCTTTGTGATGACCGATAAAGTAAGCGAAGAGAAGCGCAGCCTGTTACGAGCCTATGGCGCGGAAGTGGTGATTTGCCCCGGCAGCGTGACACACGATTCCCCTGAGCATTACAAGAACGTGGCGCACCGGCTGGCCGAGGAGATTCCTGGGGCATGTTGCCCCGATCAGTACTCCAATCCTGCTAACCCCGCTACCCATTATGCTACGACTGGCCCGGAAATCTGGCGCGACACCGCCGGGCGTATTACCACGTTTGTAGCGGGCATAGGTACCGGTGGCACCATCTCAGGCACCGCTCGTTATCTGAAGGAACAGAACCCCAACGTAAAAATCATTGGCGCGGACCCGCCCGGCTCGGTCTATTCGGGCGATACTCCTGGCCCCTATAAGGTCGAGGGTATCGGTATGGAACTCTTCCCTAAAAACTACGACTCCTCGCTCGTTGACGAGGTCATTCGTATCGATGATCGCACGTCGTTCTACTGGGCGCGTCGCCTCGCGCGCGAGGAAGGCATCCTGGCGGGCGGCTCTACTGGTACCGCGCTTGGTGCGGCCCTCATCTATGCGCGTCGCCTCACCGCAAACGACGTGATAGTTGTACTGATCCCCGATACCGGACGCGGCTACCTGAGCAAGCAATTCAACGATACATGGATGCGCGAAAATAACTTGTTGGTGCAGGCGGAAACCAGCCAGCCAACGCTGCACGATGTGCTGACCTACCGCCGCACTCACTCGCGCACTATGCCGATGGTGGTCAGCGTCGCTCCAACCGACTCCATCGCCGACGCGGTAGAACTGTTGCGCCGCTACGGTATCAGCCAGACGCCTGTAATGGAACACGGATGCATGGTTGGCAGCCTGACCGAGAACCTGTTGCTGCGCCATCTCGCCAGCGGAGAACCGCTGACATCGATGGTGGTAGGCGACCTGCAAGGTCCGCCTTTCCGAGAATTGCAGGCCGCCGCTCTGGCGCATGAAGCCTATACGCTTTTCAGTTCGGGCCAATCCGCCGTCGCGGTAATGCGCGACGATCAATTGGAAGGCATCGTCACCAAGAGCGACTTGCTGGAGTTCTGGGCGCACACGCGCAGCGCATAATGTTGTGATGGGACAGATTACACGCTCAACCCGCCGCTAACGGTATAAATGGCTTCGTTCAGGTGTCCATGATCGGGGGCGAAAGCAATGGAGAATACTGGAAAAGCTAGCCCGCCACAGAATGAGGTCGAGATATAGTCGCCTACTTTGTTCCTGCCAATGGGTAGCCAGGAAAGGTCCATTGGGCCGGTCAGCGTAATCTCTGGCGTCCAATGCGCTCCTCCATCAGTTGATGACACAAAGCCTACCGAATAGGGACAGGCGCTATCACAGCTTGCCGGGTGATAGTAGAAAGTCAGAGCCAGGCGCGCCTTTGCTCCCGATGTGTTTCTATCCACACCGATGCCAGGAATGAGGTGATCGATCCCGCTACCCAAAGGATCAGCCGGGATCAGTTGCGGTCGCGTCCAGTGTATACCATCGATGGTAGTGGACATCACAAGATCGTCTTCTTGCGTGTCCGAAGGTTGCATCACAGCGTCCTCGCCCCCACCAGTGGCGTTGCAATTCTTCTCGAACTGGCAATCTATCCATACCAGGTAGACTTTGCCTGCACCATCAATTTGCGCAGATGGCAGCACATTCCCGTTAATGTTGGCGATGAGCGCGGTCTTGCCCCATGTGTATCCGCCGTCTTTGGAAATGAAAGAGCGCAGGCTCATAGTTCCGTATCCGGCAATTGGGACAATCACTGTCCCATCGGGCTGTACCAGTGGTTGGCCGCCCAATCCCAGCGCCGCGTCAGCCGTTGTTTGCGGCTTGCTCCATGTATGCCCTCCATCCCTTGAGGTACTCATGAGGATCAAGCCACCTTTATCATCATTGTCCCATTCGACATAACAATTGCCAGAGTACGGGCTGGTGGAGCTGGTATCGCATGTGATCCAGTCTTTGTCATAATAGGTGCTGCCGCCATCTATTACTTTATAGGGCTTGCTCCACGTCAAACCGCCGTCAGTCGAGAGACTGACGATCACGGTGTGCGTCGCCAGCGTTAGGCCACTACCAACTTCGGCCAGCGAAGAAATCATCCAGGTATGATGCACGCTATCGTAGGCGACGGCAGGGTCGCTAACACGGGTATAAGGACCACCGGCGAATTGGGTTGTGCCAGGTAAAAAGCCGCTCTTCCAAGTCTGGCCGCCATTCGTGGATGTTGCCCAGCCGGTATTTGAACTGCCGCCATCGGCAAAGCGACCCGCCTGAAATGCTGTCACGATGGTGGAACCGTAGCTATATGTATCCGGCTCGACCTCCGTGAAATGCTGGCTATCTGTATTGGTATAAGGGTCGTGGCTCAGTTGCAACGGCTGCCGGAAGACATTCGCGGGCGTGCCAAAAACGGCTGCGTCCCCCTGCCCCGGTAAAGGGATGACATGTATTGCTACCAGTACAACCAGTAGGATTGTAGGCGTCAAGATCATGCCGGTGGTAATCAGCAGACGATGACGAAGTATGTATAACTTTAGCATGATCTCCTCAGCGTACTATCACATCTCATCCGCTTATCTTAACGGGGCAATTGTAGCATATTGGAGAATATTGGTACATAAAGAAACGGTCATGCAAATCTTGACATGCGTATTTTCTTGTGCTACGATAAATTATATCGTAACACGATATTATTCTGCTGTGGTTCATAGTACTTTGCGCCAACTCCGCTGTAAGTTGCCACAACGATGTGGCTGCTTGCAGTTTGTACACGGGCCACAGCAGAAGAGCCTTTTTTGCTCAGGTGAAGCTATGGACAAGAAGAGTAGTATTCTCATGTTTAAGCGGCCTTCGAATAAGATGACACTCAGATCAAATAACGATCAAGCCTCTAAATTTCTCAAGAGCCACGCGCATCTTTTCGAGCGCGCCTCACAGGACGGTCAAGCTGGAACTGAAAAGCCGGGCGAGGTCGAAAAGGCTGCTGTTTCTGTAGAACATCTTCCGACTCCAGTGACGTTTGCTGATGTCGCGGGTATCGATGAAGTGCGTGTCGAGTTAGCAGAGGTTGTGCAGTTTTTGCGTAAGCCTGAACGGTTTCAATGTCTGGGGGCGCATATTCCGCGCGGTATATTGCTGGTTGGTCCTCCTGGGACTGGCAAAACACTGCTGGCGAAGGCCGTAGCAGGCGAGGCTGGTGTTCCTTTCTTTCATATGAGCGCGTCCGAGTTCGTGGAGATGTTTGTCGGCGTGGGAGCCAGCCGCGTGCGTAGTCTGTTTCAACAGGCACGCCAGGTTGCTCCCTGCGTTGTCTTTATTGATGAAATTGACGCGGTAGGACGCAAACGTACAGTACGCTTGAACGATTCCGGGGAACGCGATCAAACACTGAACCAGTTACTCGTTGAGCTTGATGGATTTGATAGCCGTAATGTAGTTATCGTGTTGGCAGCCACCAATCGCGCTGACATACTTGATGCAGCGCTGCTACGTCCTGGTCGCTTTGATCGCCAGCTCGCTGTTTCGCTGCCAGACCGGCGCGGGCGCGAGGCGATCCTGCGCGTGCATACCCGCCATATTCCTTTGAATGGCAGGGTACGTCTGGATGATCTGGCTTGCCAGACGACGGGAATGAGTGGTGCAGATCTTGCTAACCTTGTGAATGAGGCCGCGCTCTATGCCGCGCGTAATAATTTGAGCGATGTCACGCCTGAGTGTTTCGAGAAGGCCCTGGTTCGCATCCAATTGGGTGCGCCGCGCGTACTCGTGATGAGCAAAGAGGAACAGCGCATCATTGCTTTCCATGAAAGCGGCCATGCGCTTGTTGCCCACTACTTGCCAGAGGCAGACCCCGTGAGCCGCATTAGTATTCTGCCTCACGGTCAACGCCTGGGAGTGACGCAGTTCGCCGCGCAAGAAGATCACTACAATTACAGCCGCGCATCTTTAATGGCGCGTATTGCCGTTGGGCTGGGTGGCCGCGTTGCCGAAGAACTCATCTTTGGGCCAGAAGGTATCACAACAGGAGCCGAAGACGACTTACAATCTGTCACTGCGCTCGCCTGGCGCATGGTAACGCACTGGGGTATGAGCAGGCAGATGGGTATCGTCTTCGCGGATGCAAGCGCATCCACGGCACGATATATCAGTGGCCCGGATATGGCGACGCTGATCGACAGCGAAATACAGCATATCCTGGCCGAGGGACGAGCAACGGCCCGCGCCTTGCTGATTGAACATAACAGGCAGCTTACAAAATTGGCTGAAATGCTCTTACAATGTGAGCAATTGGACAGGCCGCAGTTTGAGGTGGCGCTGCAAGAATGAACAGCGCCGCTCGCGCTTGCTAGGGCTTGATTTTCTCCTCTGTATTATGTGTGCGGCCAGGCCCGAACAAACGCAGGCGCAGCACACGTTCGCGGTGTCGTTCCTCTTCCAGGCTGCGCACGCGAGCTTTTAACAGGTCGTTTAGCGAAATCATACCCACCAATTCGCTCGGATTGTCACGCTCAACGACGGGCAGGCGGGTGAAGCTCGTTTCGGCCATGCGATAGACAACCGAGCGTAAGGGTTCGTCCGGGTAGGCAACTATCGGTTTGGTATACAGTAATTGCAGCGGCATCAATTCCTGGGAGTCGCTCTCATCGCCGCTCTTTGCCTCGGCTCCATTATTGCCGTCTATCCCGCCTGCCGACCCATGATCGATATCATATTGGAGATGCTGCAAGTCCTTGCGAGTGACCACTCCTTTGAGATGTTTCTCAGCATCTAATACCGGGTAGAGCCGTTGAACCTGGGTACCCTGCTGCTCGTGATTAGATGAGAATATGCGGGCTAGTTCTTGCCGCGAAATCTTGTCTGATAAGGCGACGATATTGGTACGCATAGCCTCGCGCACGAAGATGATCTCGAGCGGGTCAACAGCATACTCGCGGCTCAGATGGTAGCCGCGCCGGCTGACCTTCTCGGTCAGGATGGAGCGGCGCATGATGAGGACCGTGAAACCATGCGCAATCACACAGGCGATCAGTAATGGCAAGAGCATATTGACATCGTGGGTGAGTTCCAGAACGAAGATGATGCCGGTAAATGGCGAGCGCATCGTGCCACCCAGAATAGCGCCCATGCTGACCATCTCCCAGAAGCCCGCGCCCAGGTTTGGCAAGAATAGCGCTTCCAACCCGCCCAACGCGCCGCCCATCATCAAGAGTGGTGCCAGTACGCCGCCAGAAGTGCCAGAACCCAGTGATACCGACCAGATGATCGACTTCACCAGTAAGACGCCCAGGATGACCTGAGCCGTTAAATGACCCTGGAGCATCGCGCCAATCGTGTCATACCCTACGCCCAGAGCCTGTGGAAAGATCAAACCGCCAATGCCAATGACCAGGCCACCAATGGCCGGCCACCACATCCAGTGGATAGGTAAAAGTCGAAAGGCATCTTCACTGGCGTAGACCATCACTGTGAGCAGCGCTGAAAGCGCGCCTGCCAGCAAGCCTACCAGTACACAACCGAGTACACCAACCGGCCCTATGAATGCCGTGTGCGGTACAACCGGAAAGAGCGGCCCCAGG
This sequence comes from Ktedonobacteraceae bacterium, assembly GCA_050695155.1. GTDB lineage: Bacteria > Chloroflexota > Ktedonobacteria > Ktedonobacterales > Ktedonobacteraceae > CF-113. The sequence goes on along the minus strand of JBOGTO010000090.1, from coordinate 87,111 downwards.
CCAATGATGTAACGCCGTATAACAAGCGCCGTCGCGCTTGCCAGAGCTACTGGTACCAGGCTGCGCGGCTTCCACTCAAATAGCAGGAGTTCGACCCCCAGTAAGACAGCGGCTACCGGTGATGCAAAGGTTGCGGACATGCCGCCGACCGCGCCTGCCACCAGCAGCGTTTTACGTTCGGCGCTGGAAAGGTGAAAAAATTGGGCGATCAACGAGCCGACCGCGCCTCCAGTCATAATGATGGGGCCTTCCGCGCCAAAAGGACCACCAGTGCCTATCGAGAGGGCGGAAGACAGAGGCTTCCAAAAAGCGACTTTTGGCTCTACCTTGCTACCATTGATGAGGATAGCCTCGATTGCTTCGGGAATACCATGCCCGCGAATACGCTCTGAGCCATAGCGGGCCATAAGACCAATGAGCAGACCACCTATAGTAGGTACGAGTATTTCAAAGACGCCCAAGTGATTGCCGGCAGGTGAGATGAGGGCAGTACCCCAGCGTCCAAAGAAGAAGAGGTTGGTGAACAGGCCGATAAGCCTGAGCAAAATCAACGCTATGAATGCGCTAATAACACCGATAACGATAGCCATACCCGAGATAAGTATCACACGGGGATCGGTCGTGAAATCTCCCAGCTTGCCCAGGGCTTCATGATTGCCCAGGTTGCTTACCGCGTGTACGAATTTGCGCCAGAGACCCGAGAAGGATGTAGTCAAGCTATTTGCTCCTTGTGCCAATGTTATTGTCTTTATCGGTTAAAGCCATAAGGGTATGCACAAGGGCAGGTCCCGTTGTGCGCAGTTCCTCATGGTGGAGTAATGAAAGCTTGCGTAGCACTTCATCCCCATTTTTGGTAAGGCTGACATTTACTCGTCGTTGATCGTTTTCATCGCGCGCGCGTTCGATCAGGTCGCGTTCCACCATGCGATTGATGAGTTCAACCGCGCTATGGTGTTGAATTTGTAAACGCTCCGCCAGCTCTCCGACTGTAGCCGCGCGATTTCCGGGCAAGCCTTTGAGCGTGAGAAGCAACTGGTGTTGCTGGGGTTCAAGCCCAACGGTACGCGCCGCTTCCTCACTGAAACGTAGGAAACGGCGCAATTCATAGCGAAACTCGGCCAAAGCCTGGTACTCGCTTATTGATATTGCATGATGAGAATCCATTGCACCTCACTATGTCGTATTACGACATAATTATAACGGAATTTAACCCATTCTGTCAAGTGCTGGAAAAACTTATTGACAAACCGCAAAATAGCTGTTATTCTGTCAATGTACGAAATACTTCACAGGGAAAGGACGGGGAGAATGATGCTAACGTTATCAACTCATCGTAATCGAGCCGTTACTGTCAGTCCCGCGCTGCGAGAGTGGGCGTGATGTCGGAATTCGCGGCGAAACCCTATGAAGTATTCGATCATACAGCCGATGTAGGTCTACATGCCTCTGGCAAAAACTTACGCGAATTGTTTACGCATGTAGCGGAGGGCATGGAGAGCCTGATGGTGTCGCCTGAACAGGTGCGCATCCAGGTCAGTCGAGAGATCAACGTGGAAGGCCACGATGCCGTCTCTTTACTGATCAACTGGCTGAATGAACTGATTTTTCTCTTCGACACCAAATACCTCATTTTTCGCCAGTTTGAAATTGACGATCTCACGGAGACGCGCTTGCGCGCTTCCGCTCATGGAGAAGCTTACGATGCGCGACGGCATGATCTGAGTAGCGCCATCAAAGCGGCTACCTGGCACGCGGCAGTTATAGAGCAGGTCGAGGGCGGCTATCGCGCCACCGTCATTTTCGACATCTAACGGCAACAGGCGGCAACTACATTTTTTTACCTCACTTGCGCGTGCAATAGATGTGAGCGTTTATCCACTGCATAACGTCATACCATTCTGGCATGTTTTTGTTGTGTGTGCCAGTTATATAGCTACGAGGAGCAATTTTATGGGCGGTTCTCAGAAGAAAATCCCGTTAGAGCGTGTTGACTCGTTTCGCTGGCGTATTCCGCAGCGTTTCAACCCGGAGATGCGCGTGCCTGGCATGATATACGCCGACGATGAACTGATCGAGCAAATGCTGAACGATAACGCGCTGCACCAGGTGGCGAACGTGGCTACATTGCCGGGCATCGTCGGGCATTCATTAGCAATGCCTGATATTCACTGGGGGTATGGTTTTCCGGTCGGGGGTGTCGCTGCCACGCACGCTGAGTATGGTGTCGTCTCTCCGGGTGGCATCGGCTTCAATATCAACTGTGGTGTGCGCTTGCTGGCAACCGACTTGCTGCGCGACCAGGTTAAGGGCAAAGTTGATAAGCTGGCCGATGAACTGTTTAACAATTTGCCATCGGGCGTTGGCACTGCCGGTATGCGCAAACTGTCGCAAGGCGAGATGCGCGAAGTACTGGTACGCGGTTCTGCCTGGGCCATCGAGGAGGGCTATGGTTTTCCCTCTGATCTGGAAGTGACTGAGGAACACGGCTGTCTTGCTGGCGCTGATCCCGATGCCGTCAGTCCGAAGGCCATGCAGCGTGGTTCGTCGCAACTGGGCAGCCTGGGTTCGGGCAACCATTTCTGCGAGGTGCAGGTCGTTGAGCATATCTACGATGAAGCAGCCGCGCAGGCTATGGGCATTGCGCAAATAGGGCAAATTGTAGTGACGATTCATTGCGGCTCGCGCGGTTTCGGCCACCAGATAGCCGAGGATTACATCCAGTTGGCGGAATCGAAGCAGCAGGATTATGGCTTTCACCTGGTTGATCGCCAGTTGGCCTGCCTGCCATTGCAATCAAACCTGGGCAAGGCGTACCTGTCCGCCATGGCCTGCGGAGCTAACTTTGCCTGGGCCAATCGCCAGTTGTTGATGAACGGGGTGCGCCAGGCCTTCGCTGCCGTCTTCGGGCGCAAAGCGCGTCCTAAAGATATGCCGCTGGTGTATGATGTGTGCCACAACATCGCCAAGATGGAAGAGTACGAGGTGGATGGCGAGATGCAGCGCGTATGCGTGCATCGCAAGGGTGCGACCCGCGCGTTTCCCGCCAACCATCCAGCGTTGCCGGAACAGTACCGCGCCATTGGTCAGCCAGTATTGATTCCCGGTGATATGGGGCGTTACTCGTTCGTGCTGGTAGGGGCGCAAGGCTCAATGGAGCAGAGCTTTGGCTCGTGCTGTCATGGAGCGGGCCGCCGCCAGAGCCGCACCGCCGCCAAAAAGTCGATGAGCAGCCGCGACCTGCTCGATCAACTTGATGCAAGAGGCGTCACCGTGCGTGTGCATAGCAAAAACCTGTTGACCGAGGAAGCCCCATCGGCTTACAAGGATGCTTGAACACCTGTGCCGACGAAAAGTGGCGAATAGGTAATTTGAATCCGCTCCGAAACTTCCTCAAAAAGAGACCGCGATTTAATGGGCGACTCTCGCAGTAAACGGTTTAACTCGTCTCGGTGGATGACTGTACGCTCTACTTGCCTCGTCTGCGGTGGGAGCAATCCTAACCCCATAGCACGTTGGACAATAGGGTATGTAGCCAGTTTGATAGTCCTCAGTTTATGGATGGTAAACCACTCATCATCGTATGTGTCCAAGTCAACACGGCTGCCTATAGTGCGATGGTACTCGCGGACTGCATCCCTATAGAAGACGATTTGGTCAACACTGCGCCGTTCTGTTTTTGCACCGCTCGCGGCGATTGATTGCTGAATACTTGAACGTGGGAAGCCTGTCAATCTGGCCGCATCGGAAATAGTCAACCACTCCTCCTCACTCTCCACTTGGATAATCGGTACTACCAGTTTGGAAGGCTGGACATATACCCTGACGCCTAGCACATCGAGCGCATTGTGTTTCTCCTGAAACGTTGCCTCGTGGTACTTACCGCGCATCACATTGACGAAGTTGACAAACTCCAACACGCGTTGTTGATAGGATGCTGTCAGGGCAGCAATATTGACGGCTGCTTGGCACTCTTCATCAAAACGCTCCAGTTGTTCCAGCTTATTCTGGATATCTTGGGCAATAAGCGAACGTAGGTAATCGTCCTGTTGCTTGGCGTGTTCTTGCCTCGCATGTTCAATGGCTAGTTTGAGTGCGGCGATCTGCTCCCTTCCTGTCGTGTCTTCTAACAGGTTGCTGATGGAGTTTTTAATCTCTGCTTCAAGTGTAGACTGTATAAGCTCAAGACGCTCGAATAATAGGCAGCAATCGTGCCAGACTGCCTGGTCGAGGCTTGATGCTTTAATACGAAGCACATGCGGCTCGCAATGGGGGTTGGCATCAAGGATGCTGATATGTTTATTGCAGCGGTAGACATGTGTCGTTTTCTCACAAATGGGGTGCATATGGTTGCCGCAGATGGCACAGGTAACGTGGCCGATAAGCAAGTAATTTTCTGGGTCGCGCGGACGCTGGCTCTTTGTCTCACGGTTGGTGGAGAGCTTGCGCTGCGCCCGTTCAAACATCTCAGGCGATACGATGGCAGGCATACCACCAGGGATAAGCTTCATATCTGGATGGTCAATCCGCTTCGACTTACCGTCACCAGTGAGGACTTTCTTTTTCTTGCAGATAACGAGGGTGCCAATGTTCGCAGGGTCTTTGAGGTACATATGAATGGTGCCAGTGTTCCAGGGGATAAGCTTCGGTCTGCCGTTCTCCTCGATTTCCTTCTCTGTTAGCGGCTCTTTCCGTGCCTCTCTAGGTACTGGGATACCATCAAGTGTCAGTTTGTGGCCGATCTGCCTGATGCTCATATCCAGTTCAACAAACATTTCGAAGATAGACAGACGCACGGCTGCTTCCTCGATATTCAATTCGAAGAAGGTCTTTTCTTTATCCCCCCATTGCCAGCCATAGGGAGGGGTTGATGTTGCCATTGGTTGACCCAGCTCACGCCGCTTTTGCCAGTGGCGATTGGCGTACTCGTTGATCTTCTCACGCTCTGACTCGGCGGCCCAGGCGAGAACGGAGCGGATAAGTTTACCAGTGAGTGAGTTGTCAATATTTTCACTGACGCTGACTGTAAAGCACCACAATAAATGTCACTTTTCCCTGCAAATTGCATGCCATCTTTGCTTCTCATGATCCGATCACAAGCTGTTCTCGCGCTGCCTCAACAACCTCTTTAGTGATCGTTTGAAGTTCATTGATCTGTAGAATGCGCTCAATTTGTGTGCAAAGACGCTGAATGAGCCGAAAGTTTCCTCCCGTAATGCGGATGACTGTAGCCGCAGCTTCGGCATCTGTAAAATCATCTGCCTGCAGCGTGACTCCTAGCTGTTTCCACTTATGTTCGAGAATGAAGTGTGCTTCTTCAGCGCTCAGTGGGCGAAAATTGTGGACAAACCCGACACGCGAGTACAATTGAGGATAGCGAGCTAACCGTTTTTCCAGCCCAGGTATTCCTATCAACACCATCCCAAAATGAAAGTGATCATACATATCCCGCAGTTGTTCCAGTCCCCCGATTTTTAAACGATCTGCTTCATCAACGATCACTAACTCCGTGTAATTGGGTGTAGGGAACTTGATCTTTTTGCCCTCGAGCACCTCCAGTACATCATCAATGAGACGATTCATCTTTTCAAGCAAACCTCCCAGGTTATATGCAACCACTGTCGCGCCATTCACCACCGTTGCGGTATACAGGAGCGTTCGACTCTGCTTCACTTCCTCTGGAAGAGCTTCGATTCCCCCTGGAAGCGACGCGGGGAGACGATAAGCTGCAAGAAATGGGTCAAAGAGATCCCAATGGGTATAGTGCCAAGCCGAGAGCGTTTTCCCGACACCGGGAGCACCATAGCAGATGCCAATATAGCGGTGGCGACGACAGGCATCACAAAATTCGGCAAAGCGGCGATATTCCTTGGTCACAAGGAACTGGGGGTCACAAGAAGGCGCTTGATCACTCATTCATATACCTCTTTAAGCGGTGAGTCGTCTGTGGAGGGGGAGGTGTTACCTCCCCTTCGGGAAGTGGATCGGGCTGATGCACTGCCAAGAACCGCTCGACGATGGCGGCCCGCTCGTTAATGCCCGCCTGCACCTGTTTTCGCTGTTGCGTCCGTGCCTGGATAATGTCCTTCAAACTGATCGTTTGCCCTGCCAGTTCCTGACAGACCGCTCGACAAATGAAGGTTTCTTCCATGAAGATACGAATTTCGGCCATATCCAAGGGATCATAGCGGATGAGGGCATCCTCTCCCACATAGCCTGCCAACGTCAGGTCCAAATAACGGAATCCTTGGAAACGGATGCCATCTTGATGCACCCGACGCACTTTGGCAACGGTTAGCAAGAGGAGGTCTAATTGCTCCAAGCTCTCTGGCATCCTCGGGAGAAATCCCCCGGCCTCCCAGCGTTCCTGGGGAGCACCATTGATCTCTTTTTGGGGACGATAATGATAGTCTTCGAGCAGCCACGCCCGAAATCGAGCCTCAAATGCTGAAAGCGTAAGAAAAGCTGTACTTTCTTCACTGCCTGCGGGACAATACCCGGCCAGATGGGAAAGCAAGAGTTGATTGACCGTTGAGAAGAAGCGCTCAATTTTGCCACGTCCACGAGGTATACCAAATTGAGAGAAAATCAACTCCATTTTGAGGTCGCTGCCGACTTGTTCAAGGTGCTGCGAAGTAAAGTCACTCCCATGGTCGGTATAAAAGGTACTGGGAATGCCGCAGATATGCCACTGGGCATCCTGCTTGCGCCAGATCGCCTGACGGAGTGTCAGAGCCGTCTGGAGAGCAGATGGTGCCTGAAAACCAATGCGATACCCGGCAATGCTGCGACTATAATCATCGAGGATAATGGTCAACCAGGGTTTGGCAGGCTGGTCTTTTTCATCAAACACCCAGATATCTAAGAGGGTGTGGTCGGCCTGCCACATCGCGTTTGGGTGGCTCGCCTCTCGCCGATACAACAAATCGAACTCCTCCCGATACACTTTTGATCCCTGGTGTGCAAAGGTGACAAGTGCAGGATCAAGATGCTGGACAATACGCTCAACCGTACTATAACTTGGAGCCTTCCATCCCTGTTCTTTCGCAATTCGTGAGACCTCGCGTTGTATGTTGGCAATCGCTCGCTGAGGTTTCTGCAAAGCGAGACCCTCGATAAGTTGTTGCAGATCAGCAGTCACAGCGCGTTTCTGGCCTTTGTCCTTTCTCATTAGTCGGACAAGCCCTATGAGACCTGAAGCGCGATACCGCTGAACCCAACGTCTGAGCGTTCTGATGTGGAGCTTCTGCGCAATAGCAATACGAGTGAGAGGGACACCATCTTCGAGAAATGGCCGGATGATCTGAAATTGTCTCAGGGCTTCGGCCCGCTGAGCGTCTGTGAACTCGGTGAGTTTCGCGTCTTGCTGTACCATCTTCCGTCCCCTTGGAGAAGAAGCCGACTGCCTGTTTTAACGAGCATACGCATTGATATTCAGTTGCTCCACTCGCGTCGAGAGCTGATCGACGGAGGGTTGGCTATAGAGCCGGGTCGTATCAAGAGAACTGTGTCCCAGCAGCGTTGCGAGGCCGACGACATCACCCGGGTATTGGGCCAGATAATTGCGAGCAAAGGTATGCCGCAAGGTATGGGCGCTCGTCTCTTGCGGCACCAACGCTCCAGCCGCTTTGACCAGATCTGCGACCATCTGCCCCATCGCCGAGGTGGTCAGTGCTCCTCCCTTTTGACTCTCGAAGAGGGGCTCGAAGGCGCGGGGAGACGAGGGCTTGGGCCACCTGGCCGTAATCGCCTTAATTGATGGCTTCTCGATGCCGAATCGAGGGGCTACGTAGCTCGCAATCGCGTCGCGGGCGGAACTATTTACAGGAACGGATCGGACTTTATTGCCCTTGCCCGCCCGGACCAGGAGCAAGCCACTGCGCTCGCCAAAGGTAATGTCGCCGAAGGTGAGGCCGCTACACTCACTCAAACGAAGCCCCGTCTGGAACAACACCTGCACGATCGCGTAGTTGCGCGCAGGATCACGGGAGAGCTGCGCCTGGCGGAGAAGCGCATTGACCTGGGAACCCGAAAGCCCTTCTCGTTTCGAACCGACTTCTCCTCCAACCAGCTTCACACGTGCCGCCGGATCAAGTGGCAGATAGCCCTGATCGACGAGCCAGGCGCACCAGGCCCGCAACGCACTGATGCGCAGGTTGATGGTACTGATGGATTTGTGCTGTTCATGTTGCAATTCGTTGCGATAGCCAATCAGCGCGATAGGCGTGAGAGTCGCGAGTTGGAGAGGCTTGCGTTCTTCCCTGTTATACCAGGCCAGGAAATGGGCGACAGCCTGGGTATACTTTTTGATCGTCCCTGTTGCATGGTCGTGTTCTTGCAAAAAGCGCCGCCAGCAATCCAGCAACTCGTCGGGTGTCTGGTCATGGTGATCCGTTTTCAAGGAGGTCACGCGTTGCATTGGGTTCTCCGAATTCCTCAAAAATATTTCTCGCTGTTATTTTTCCGGGTTAAGGTCTCTTTTGCGACGTGCTTTTGAGCGTAGCTCATAACCCAAGTATAGCACAGAAGGTGGGGAAATACCTATTTCCCCCTCTTATATAAGAGATATCAATCCTCTGCCAAATGCATCTCAAAATGTCATTGGACTGCTGCAAAGAGAGATAAAACATGCAAGACCTTTCGAAGCGATGAAAAGATTTGGTATTATGTCTTGTAATAGCTCAATAAGGCTTTAACAGAGAACACTTCTGCAATTTCATTGACAAACAGACGAGTAAACTCATAGAATAGTCAAAAAATCTTGGTTGTGCAGCTTTAGCCTCATATGGTTCGAAACGTTGGAAAGGAATAGCAACCCAATTATGGATATTACTACTACGATAAGTCGGGTCATGGAGGCACTGGCTTCTTATTTTAATAGCGTAGACACCAGTGTTATCAGATCAGAGGACGACCTTCCCTCTCGGAAGAGCAGGGAACTGGGCCAACGCTTGTATGAAGCCATTTACGCACGTTTTGCGCAAGAAACGGATGGAGGTAAGGCCAGTAATACCTTAGAGTTCTTTGTTAAAGATCCTGATTACAGCAGCGTTGTTGAAAAAAAACTTTCTCATCTACTACAAACCGATCCTGCGTTTGCTGACACGCTACATCAGATTATTCAAGCTAGTTTCAATCAAGCTTCTCTGCACTTTCAGACTTTATTTGTAGGACGCGAACAGGAACAACAACTGTATCAGAATTTTCTCACTGGAGAAATGCCCTGGATACTAGTCGTTACTGGACAAGCTGGTAGTGGGAAAAGTGCATTACTGCACTACCTTGCCCAACACACACCAGCTGCGATTCGTATCGTCACCCTCAACTTTGCCTATGAAGCGCTGCGCATCGATCCCTTAAATATCCTGGAAGAGCTTTCATGGAAACTTGCCGCTGATTGTGATACGCAACGTGCCAGTATCTTCGAGAAAACCCTACAGGAGGGGCGTAACAGGCTTTTAGAATTGAGCAGGCAGATGACCCAAACAGTGATTGTTGGCGATGCCGGGAGCTTAAAGGACGCGCAACTCAGTATGAGTGGAGTTGATAGCGCGACCATGCGTGTACAACGTCGTCAGGTGCGCGAGATGGTCACAAGCGCACTCTATGCTCAGTTAGTTACCTTTCAACCTGTACGCCTGGTTGTACTGCTGGATACCTGCGAGTGGCTGAGCGAACCAGAGGATTCGGAGGTTGGTCGATGGGTGATAGATGAATTGATTCCAGGAGTGCATGGACGTATGGTGCAAAGACACCAGCAGTGCTCAGTCGTCATCGCCAGCCGTACACATCTTTCCCCATCAGATGTTGATCATCAAGAGATCATTACCTTTGCTCTACCTCAGCTTGAGTTCAAGGCTGTAGAAAGATATTTGAAACACATAGGGATACAAGACTTGGTCTTTTGTCAACATATCTACGCTATTACACATGGTCACGCGCTCAGTGTTGCTATCATTGGCGCTCTTTGGCAAGAAGGGGGAGAACAGTCATTTACTATTGCAGATCTTCTCCGACTAGAAGAGGAGTTCAAGGCGCGTGCATTGTTAGAGTTTTTCCAAAAACGAGTAGATAGCCGTCTTAAATCGCCTTTTCGTGAGTTGAACCGTTATGGCATACTGCTTCGTAGCTTCGACCTGCCAATGCTTCAGGCTGTCTTCCCTGAACTGCTCCCAGATGCAGAAGCTCTTGGTCATTTTCATCAATTGATCAAAAACCCATATATCCAAGCTCTAGGGAATCATCACTATGCGTTTCACGATCTGCTGCGTGAGATTCAAGCTGACGCTATTCGAGAGCAAGAGCCTCAAAAATGGATATTCTATCATCAACGAGCACTCAACTACCTTTCTCAGCTATCGCCACGCCCGCTGGACTGGTATTACCATGCACTAGCCTGTAATGAAAGACAGGGTATCTTAGATTGGCAACAGGCTGTACTGGAGGCACGTATCGAGGGCGCACAAGAACGTCTTAGTGGCTTATTACAGATAGGCTCCGAAAAGACACTCAAACCTACACCAATAGTACAGGCGATATATACTTATGAGCTGGGACGTTCCTATCATTATCTCTCACAGTGGGAAAGAGCATTAGAGAGCTACACTCAGGCACTGGTTCTTTATCGGCAAGTGGGAGCCGTTTCAGACACAGCTAAAGTGTATCAAGCGATGGGCAATGTTCAGCGTTTTCGTAGCGATAGCAAAGATCTAAACGCGGCTCTACAAAGCTATATGCAAGCGTTCTCTGTTTATCAGCAAATGAAAGATACTTTAGACCAGATCTACATGTTATATGAGATTGGGAATGTACAGAGGCACCTTAATCAGCTAGATGCAGTTCAGCATAGCTATAAAAAGGCTTTAGTTCTCTACGAGACACTCAATGACCACTCAGATTTGGCTTCCACGTATAAAGTAATAGGCAATATGTTACAATTCTGCGATAATAAGAATGGGGCTCTAGAGAGTTACAGGCACGCTTTAGCCTTATACCAATCTATGGAAGATTATATAGGGGAGATTAACATATTGCAAGAGATTGATGCTCTCCTACAAGCTGACAAGGACCAGCATGCAGTAGTTGAACTCTTACCATCGGAACCAAAGAAATCTATTGAGATTTTCTTCTCCTATGCTCATAAAGACGAAACATTGCGCGATGAATTGGCAAAACACCTGAGCATATTAAAGTGGCAAAAACAAATCACTAATTGGTATGATCGTAAAATTGATGTTGGGGAAGAATGGGCTGGTGAGATCGATTTACATTTGAATACTGCTCACATTATCCTCCTGCTTGTCAGTGCAGATTTTCTGGCTTCAGATTACTGCTATGGTGTCGAAATGAAGCGGGCATTGGAAAGACATGAATCTAGAGAAGCCAAGGTGATTCCAATTATCCTTCGCCCGGTCGACTGGAAGAGAGCACCTTTCAGCAAACTACAAGCCTTACCTAAGAATGCTAAACCTGTAACTACATGGACGCGTCGTGATGCAGCCTTTTTAGATATCGCTAAGAGTATCAGGGAAGTTGTTGAGGAACTGACTACACCTCCTTAATTCCGCAGGACCTTTCTGGCAGAAATTCAACATCTCATATAGGATTGGATAAATCTTAATCAATCTATTGATGAGCTACTATAGCTAGATTTAAATACGAACTAGTGTGCCTTTAATGTGAATAATCAATTAAAATATATTTGAAAAAACATAGTGATTAGGCAACTATGCGAGAGACGGGTGACACTGATTGTGGTGAAAATGCGGCCATCTATTATGGTGATTTACAGCTGACAACCTCGCCGCCATATGACTCTATCTCTTGGAAAATCATGGCTGAGTGGACAAAGTTACGTGCAAAGCGGCGCAAGTCCCAGACGATAATCATATCCGCGATATGGTCGCGTATCATTTGCCGAGCGATGGTCAACTTCTCACGGTAGGAGTAGTGGATGTAGCCGCTCTTGGCCTCTAAGAGAACTGTCAGTACCTGAATATTGTGCATTTCTGCCCATTGGCGGCATTTCTCTTCCTGGTACTCCAGGCTCTCACCGTCCTGCTTCTGTTTTTCAGAACTGACACGGCAGTAGATAACCGCGCGTTTGCGTGGCTGTATGTCTTTCTCTAACAGCATGGGAAACTCCCTTTCTGTCTTTGGAATAATTAGTATCTAAAACGGCTGTAGCTGAGGTTCGTAACGAGCCTCAAACGCTTGGAACAGCTATAGGATCAGGTATGAGCGCACCGGATAGCTCACAGATGCGGCAGCCGAGAGCATATCGAAGAACGGCTCCAGGCTCGCGCCAGGACGAAAACTCGCTCGCCCATTCGCGGACTGCTTCGCAGAATAGTGTGTCGGAAAATACGCGGCCTTCCAGTGGTGCTTCATTAAAACAAAAGTCCCGACCTACAAAGTAGCCTTTGCGAAAGTCGGGATCAGTCAGGGTAACGAGCGTGGGCGTGGGTTGCACTAAAAAGCCCCCATGCACCATGCCAAGATTAAAGCCCAGCATGTCGAACCAGCCAGGGTCGCTACCTATATACCAGCCGTTTCTAATACCTAAGAGGGTTGTTTCAATCAAGTAGGTGTCCGCGTACAAGCCTTTGCCCTGATAGTCGCCGTACATCGCCCACCAGACCCCGTGTCCATACCAGTGTGCGAACTCTGGCCGCTCGATCACAAGCGATGCTTCAACGGTTAAACGCTTGGAAACAGTAATAGGGGTAGCCATGAAACATGCCTCCTTCGCTGGATATGCTCTGCTCTCTCCAAAGGAAAACCGTGGTCTTCATAAGTATACATAATAATATCAACTTCTGTCAAGTTCTTTATATCTCTGCATGGCTCTACACACTTAACACAATGATTGACCTATTGACAAGCAGAGAATATAATTGTGCAAACCGATGAGAGGGGATGTCTGCTTATGCCAGAAGAATTACTAACAATTGAACAAGTGGCAGAGAGGCTGCAACTGCATCCAGATACCATACGAAGATATATCAGGGAAAAGAAACTGCCAAGTGTGCGTATTTCTGGTACTGTCGTGCGTATTAAACAATCTGATCTAGATAAGTTCATTCAGAAGCATTACAGTGACGAGCCGGACGAGAGTTAAAGCCCATCAAAGGCAGCTAGATATGTTGCCTGGTGCAACTGCCACGCCCGCAGATAAACTACTGAGTAGTTATCCAAGGGAGTCAGGGACGATTTCAGGACGAATGCGTGCTTTTTACCCCTTAATCTCTTAGGCTGATGTATGTGCTGACATGGCGCAGCGATTGGCTCATGCATTAGCCTAGTTCTGTTGCCACTTTCTCTTCCACTGAAACAGTGGTAGGCTAGTGATATGAGAAACGACCAAGCAACCGATTTTGCAAATGAAGTGGGCAAGCTGCGCGGGCTGATGGAGCAGGTACTAGATGAAGTGAAAGCCACGAAAGAGAGTGTTGGTATGGTGAAAGAGATGCTTGTCAATAAGCCTGACCGTGAAGAGTTTGACGAATTGAAACAAGATGTGAAGACAATCAAGGCGGCGGTAACTGATCTAAGCCGTCAAGTTCATGAACATGATCGGCGTATAGAGCATCTAGAAACGGCGTAGGTCTTAAGCCGCTATCACACAAGCGGTAGTTGCTTGTCTTTCAATGCCTGCAAAACGCTATAAGTGATTTCTCCGGCGCGTTCCTGCTCCGCGACATATTGGCGGCGGTGCCAGTGTGCTCTCAGTGCGTGTTTCGCTAGGGCGCTGCGCTCTTGCTTGCTCAACCCTGCCATGCGTTTCTGGCCGCCACGTCTGCCTAGATCGGCGGCGTGTGGGTCTTTCTGTGGCTGTGGCTCCATAGGTTCCTTTCGTAAGTTACCTAGCAACCATTATATACCTAGTGCATAATCACGCAACCTCTTCGACAATGGAAAGCGGAGGTTCATAGGAGCAACCAAAGTGAGCACAAATACGTTCAGCCAACAGCTTCGCCGAGAGCAAGCCATCGGGTTCGACAATCGCCTTCTTAGCATGAACCCACTTCGGCTCGATCGGGTTGAGCCAGGGACTTTTGGTGGGCAGAAAGAAGGGCAGAATGCGCACACCTTTGCCCTCTTGCTTGACCTGTTGGTTGTGCTCGCGAATCCAGGTCCGCGCCATCTTGCTCACATGCCAGGAGGCGTTATCCCAGATGAGCAGCCAGGAGGTCTTGCCTTGCGCTTGCAGTCGGATGCACCACCACTCCAGATAGTGGGTCGTAATGGCGCTGACCGGACGACCGATGACGAAGCGAAGCGACATCTGTTTACGGATCGGATCAGTAATCGGTCCTTGTTGCCAGAGTACCCCATAACAGGCGAACGCTTTGGGGTCTGGATCACCCTTTTGCCAGGTCTGTTCCACCAGTCGTACCGGCTGATCCTCATCTTGCCAGGCATGCATGTGAGGCAGGGCAAACCTGCTCCACCACACCTCGTCCAGAAACCCGATCGCCCAGCTGCTCTGCTGGCTGGCCCAGGAGATCAGCCGATCGCGGGCGTTTTTTTTAGTAGGTATTGCGGGTCGGGTCTGGTGATCCAATGCTTGGCGCGTTTCCAGCTCTTTCCCAAACGTTTGAGCGCGCGGCGGACACTCTCGCCAGAGACGAGCCTGGGAGTGAGGCCCTGTTGGAAGCTGATCTTTGCGGCGAGGGCCAAAGTCCACACGCTGGTATCCAGGCCAAAGTCGCGCGGGCTGCGATGCAAGAGATCCTGCAGCGCCTCTAACGCCTCGTCTGGAAAGGTCGTCCGCAGTCGATGGGGACGCGATGAGCCTTCTTGCAACACCGCGAGCGCTTTCGTATTGAAACCGTGGATGATGTTGAGTACCGTTTGCCTGTGGCACCCGAATTGGCTGGCTATAGCTGGGGCTCGTTCGCCGCGTTCGGATGCCAGCAGGACTTGGCTGCGGCGCAAGACAAAGGCGTCTTTCGAGCGTAAGCCTGCTTGAATCTGGCCGCGTTCGTTTTCGGTCAAAGGTCGGATGAAGAGAGGTGTTTTCATGCTCTCTATCATACCACATTGTCGATCACCTTTCGTGAGTTTGCACTAGAGAGGGGAGGTTCTGGAAAGACGGCACGGCGCAAGAAAAGTATTTAGGTTTGGTAGCTGATCGGGTGAGAGAGTTGGAGGAGTCGGGGCAAGAAGTCAAGCATAGCAAGGGTGACTATCTTGTGTTGGCGTATATGTTGGATTGCATGGAAGAGCTGCAAAAAGGAGCATGGTAATGCAAGCAATTGAGGCTCGTCCGTCTGCTATACCAACAAACAATGAAGAGCAAGCAACATACAAACTTTACGAGCATCTATGCGTCTCGCTCTATTCGTACCGTCTGGGGACTGTCAGCTTTCTTGAACTGCTCAAAACGTTCGAGGAGAGCTTAGGGTTGCCATCTCCTCCTCAAACGCCTATACGTCGCCGGAATGATTAAAACATCTCGAATGAGTGGACTTGGACAGCCATGACGTTTTGCTCCTGGCTGTCTTTTTCGTTTTGGCAAACTAACGAAAATCTCATCCGTATAGGTGTCGTGGCATCTAAGGATGCGCAACAGGTGGTGAACGTCGTGCATAACGCTGGCCTGGCGAAGCTGGTGGCACGTTTGAAGCCGTTGATCGTGGTGAAAGGATGATAGTATAGAGGGACGCGATTTATTGCGTCCCTGCATTTTCCCCGCGACTGCCTAAAGCTGTACATCTTCAATATGTGTGGAGATGTACCAGACGTTGCCGACATATAGCCAGAACGCTTCCACAAAAGCAGCTAGCGGGGGCTGAGGAGTGTAGGTGCGGTAGATCATTGGACGTATAGATGCAGAACGTTCGCCAGACATAAGGCGTCACCCGCTAATGAGAGAAGGCGTGCTTTTCAATTGATCTTGTACACACATCCGCAGCATTGTTGGTTCCACCAAAGAAATATCTAGCCGTTGCGCCTTGAGAAAGGTCATGAAATGTGCGAGTGCGCGAGCAAGGGCTGCCGCGAAATCGGGATCGGTAGCTAATGCTTGATCTTCCAGCCAGAAGCCGTTGATTACCAGCGTCGAGGTTTTACGATCAAGTTTGGGGTCAAGCCGCGCTACCAGCAGGTCATTGTACAAAATAGGTAGGGTATAATAGCCCCAGCGCCGCTGTTCAGCAGGCTTGTAGACTTCCCAGATATAGTCAAAGTCGAATAACCAGTTAGCGCGTCCCCTGGCACTGACAATCTCAAGGGGAGCCAGGAAAACGGCCTCTTCTTTCGTTGTCGTACTGAATGGCTGCCATTCAAGGGGTATATTTCCTGCCTCAATGGTGGATAGTATAGGAATGTCGCTTGTGAGTACGTGCCAGCGTTCCTTCGAGCCTTCGACTTTCAGAGATGTCAATACCCCTTGCTCGGTGAGTTTTGCCAGCCACTGCTGCGCTTCAGCGCGGCTGACCGGGCGTTCAATGAAGCCAGAAAAGCCGCTTCCCCATTTCGCTTCGCGTGTCATGCCAAAGAACGCCGTAGCCTTGCGCGCAAAGAAATTATCCGCTTCCTCCTCGCTGGCGACTTCGTTCAGATGGGGTGGAGCGATGTTGTCGCGAAAGTCATATACGCGCTGGAAATTTTCGCGGTGATGAATCATGAGTTCGCCGGTAAGCCACAGGTAGAAGAGTGCAAGTGCTGAGTCTTTGCGCCCGCGATAATTATCGACGCGCGCGCGCCCATTGAAATTACGGTTGCCCAGCGGGCCACGAGCACGCAGTTCCGCGCGCACCTCATCAAGCAGCATTTGATTTGCCGCGCCAAACTCGCCCCAGCGTCCCCGTTCTACACGCCGCCGCATGGGAACGCGCCAGTACGGTAATTCGGTCATGGGGTAGATGAACAAG
This sequence comes from Ktedonobacteraceae bacterium, assembly GCA_050695155.1. Lineage (GTDB taxonomy): Bacteria > Chloroflexota > Ktedonobacteria > Ktedonobacterales > Ktedonobacteraceae > CF-113. The sequence continues at coordinate 70,234 of JBOGTO010000090.1, read as the reverse complement.
CCGCCGCCATAGTCGAAGAAAGCGCGGTCCAGGTAGAGAAGCTGATCCAGGTGCGCTGGTTGATAAACGTGGACACGCCCCCACAGCGCAATATCGTGGCTTCGCGCGATGACCGTCAGCGGGTCCATCTGCACCGCTTCGGCTACGCGAATAGCCTCTGCTGTGCCATCTTTCCCGCTCCAGCGGCGTCCCGGCCACAGGCCCTGTCGCCCCAATACAAAGCGGCGCGCGGTGACTTTCGAGATGCATATGCTTTCCATAGCGCGAGTATAGCACAGATGATCTAACGTGACAAGTAGTACCAGGGCGACAACACTCTCATTTGCTTGCTATAATTTTGCTCAGTTGCTATACTCGCATTAGATGTTGGGGAGTGGAAAGCAATTGAGGCAAAGAAGGAGCAGAGCGAAGTGAAAATATTAGTTACTGGGGCCGCTGGTTTTCTGGGCGGACATCTTGTTGATATGTTGTTGGAACGCGGCGATGAAGTGCGCGCAATGGTGCGACCCACCGAAGATGCAACTCGCCTGAAATCGCTGCCAGGCGTTGAAGTGGTGCATGGTGATTTGACCAATGCGCAATCGTTAAAAGACGCTGTAAAAGGTATGCAGCGTGTCTATAATGTGGCGGCGCGCACAGGTCCGTGGGGTCTGGAAAAAGATTACAACGCTGTCAATGTCTGGGGTACGGCTGATTTGATTACCTCCGCTATGGAGGCTGGCGTGCAGCGTATCGTACATACCAGTTCCATCACCGTGTATGGGCATCACCTGCATGGTATTGTGACCGAGGATCACCCATTTCGCGCCGAGGACAATCCTTACAGTCGCACCAAGATTGCCAGCGAGAAGCTGATTAGCGACATGGTAAAAGAGCGCGGCGCGCCCGTCGTCATAGTGCGTCCGGCGTGGATTTACGGCCCACGCGACAACGCCAGCTTTGGCCGCTTCGTCTCGCTAGTCGATGCTGGCAAAGGCTTTATCATCGGTTCCGGCAAGAATATTGTGCCGGTCGTTTATGCGCGCGACGTGGCGCAAGGTCTTATCAAGGCGGGCGATGCTGGCGATCACGCCATTGGCCGCGTCTATACCCTCGCCGATGATCGACGAGTGACGCAATCCGAATATCTCAACATGATCGCCGACTTCCTGGAAGTCCTACATATCCGGCGACATTACCCGTACACTGCTATGTTCTCTGCCGGGCGCGTGGCAGAACTGCTCTGGCAGGCGCTTGGCCGCCGCAAGTCCGCTCCTCCTCCCGTTACCACATACGGTATTACCCTGCTTGGCGGCAACCAGGAGTTCTCGATTGACCGCGCACGCAACGAACTGGGCTACGAGCCACAATATGACTACATTCGTGGCCTATCCGAAGGGGTGAAGTGGTATCTGGATCAGAAAAAAAATCTGAATGGATCATATGCCGCCCCAGAGATGGCAATAGCGAAGAAATAAGCATATATGGAAGCCGCAATACAGCAACTAAAGAAGAACGGGATGAATACTTCATTCTTTCACAAGAGCGCGAATGAGGACTAACGGAACTTTCTGCGTCAATCATTTTACGCATGTCGGGAGCAAATTGGATAATTCAGTGGGCGGTAAAACGGGTAGAAGTCGATGGGAGATGATCTCTCATGGCTCTACAGGCTCTTTTCTGATGTTAGTTTGCTTATCCATTGAATTGTCTAATTTTTGAACAATCCGCCTCTTGAATTATCACATTTACAAATTGATTGCGAGAAGTGCCGTCTGAATTTCCAAAAACGGTGCGCAACAATCCGCCTCTCTAGCGGCTTTGTAGATGATCACTAGGTGCGCTGCTCAACATTCAGGGCAAGTGTTCATGTTTGAGGGCAAAACCTGGTCATGCTCAATTCCGGTAGAGGTCGCTTGCTTGCGCCCATCAACCAGCAGTGATAGAATAAGCCCATCGATATTCTCTCCATACCTTAAAGGGATGTTTCCTCTGGCCTGGTCAGGTCACCTGGGTACAATGGTTGCGGCCAACATATCGAACACCGTAACCAGTCTATTGTTGCAGAAAGGAATACCGATATGCTGCGTGGAGAGCGCATCCTCCTCCGACCCGTCAAGCACTCCGATCTCGCCCGGCTAGAAGCATGGGCCAATGATGCTGAGTTCCTGAGCGAATATGGCACCTTCGGCCTGAGACCAGTTGAACAATTCGAGCGTTCTTTCACCGAAAATGGATTGCTCACCGAACGCCACGGTGTCCTACTCATTGTCTCGTCAGAGGGCAGCGAACTGCTCGGCGAAATTTCCTACCACCAGGTGCGCCACGGCCCGAACGAAGGTAGCACGGCCTACAATATTGGTACAACTCTGGCACCCGAACATCGCTACAAGGGCTATGGTCTCGAAGCCAAGACCCTCCTCGTCCAGTACCTCTTCAATACTTACCCTATCGTCCGCGTCGAAGCGGTGACGGATGCTGAAAACCTGGCCGCCCAGCGTGGCCTCGAAAAAGTCGGCTTTACCCGCGAAGGCGTTCTGCGCAAAGCTCAGTGGCGCAACGGCCAGTGGCACGATGTCGTCATATATAGCAAACTGCGCGGCGAGTAAAAACTATTCAATGGCATTGTGGCCCTTGGCGAGCAGACTGCCACGCGCCCGGTCTCAGTCGCACCCGCGTCTGGGTACGGTCGACCCACGACGGCCACCTCCTGGAAGACGGGTCGCTTCTCCAGGCAAGCCTTTCCTCTCCAGCCCGATGGGACGCTCCGGTATCCGGCAAACCAGAAGCTCCTTCCCCAGGAGCGGCGGCGAGAAGCCGAAGCAGATTGCACAGCAGCTGGCTCTGGGGGAACGGACGGTGCGCGAGTGGTGGAAAATGCGCTGCTGTTTGCCAGCAGTCAAGGACAGGTCGAAGGTCAGGCTCCGCGGCTGAAAGCCTTCAAACGACAAGGCTATGGGCGCGCCAGCCCTGCTCTCTTACAAGCCCGCTTGATGGGAGCAAGCGACCTCTACCGAAAGTGCGCATGACTCGCAAAACCCGCTCACATTTCAAGTCATTTACCACTAACCGGTTTGTTATGGGATGCCGTAGCATGGAGTATTCCTCCCCATGCTACGGCCTCGATAGTTTAACACCTCAAATCAAAGATGCGTTTGCGCGCCCACTGGTATGCAGTAGGCTGGTTGCTTTTTGCGAAGAAGCGCAGGGCATCCAGGCTGATGTAGCAATGGTAGCAACGCAGCCGCTCATTGTAGGCCGGAACTGAGACGCCTTGTCGGTGGTAGAATTGTCGGAAAAGCTCACCGAAATTGACTTCCGGCGACCAGAAGTTTAACCAGGCAATGTCATAGACGAAGTCGCCGTACATCGCACCTATCCAGTCCAATATAGCGGCGATCTTTCCCTCGCGCGCAACGACATTGCTAAATCCATACCCACCGTGAACCAGGTAGCGTTCTTCGGGACAGTAATCCAGCAACTTTGTCATCTCACCATAGATGGAATCGAAAACATCGCGTTCGAGAAATGTATTGTCAAACATCGTGTGCCACTTGCCGAAGAAGTTCCAATCTTCCTCCTCCTCTCGAACAGAAGAGAGATAGGCTCTCCAAGTTGCGGACAGGCCGACCCCGTTGTTGTCAAAGACGCCATAGCGCGGGGGCCAGTCGCGCACATCGACATGGTGAATAGCGTCAAGCGTCCTGATCATTTCAGGCAAAAGTCGCGCGTATTCTGCTGGAGGAAGTTGGTCCAGGATCTGACCAGGTGCTTTGGCTGTGATGCTGTAATGCAGACCCTCGAAACGCCCAACACGAACAATGCTGGGAATGGGAACACGAGGCGAAGCGATCCGCGCGGCAATGAAAGCTTCTTTAGGGAAGTTAGCTCCCATGTTGTCCTTGTTGAAGCGAATGATATAATCCTGCTCTTCAACTATAAAAGAGTAGGTTTGCGCGATTTGGCCGCTGGTTATCGTCGTCAATTGTTCAATAGGAGTGGCAAAATGCTGTTGTAACAGGGCGACAACCTGTTCATCTGTAAGTACCGGTTTGATTCCGGGCATAAGGATGACCTCCTTTTAAGACGCTCGAACGCATCATGCGAGCAGCGTCAAGTGTTCGATGGATAGCAATGTTGGATGTGTAGAGAGAAGGCAGAGAGATCAAACCCTCACAATGGAGGATCGAGGAGAAATCTATCGAATGTCTCTGTCTCGCTCAACGTTCGTGGATTACCGTAGCCGGTAGAAGCGTTAGCGAGTTAAAGTCCAGGTCATCGCCGGAACCTTTCTTTTACCTGTTCATGTGTCTGATTTAACTCTACACGATTTATGGTTTGTTGTAAAGGGTTAAAATCAGGTAGCGCAGAGATTTGACACTGTGGTATGCTGTGAGCGTAGAAACCCTGTCTCCATTTTGTAGTGAGAGTGCGCCACCGAACGAAAGGCTGCTATAGCTATGTTGCAAGAAATGAAAACTGCTCCTGGTCATGCGACTCACGAGGTGTCCAATCAAGTTCCCCCGCTTGTCAACTATAACATTTTTGAGCAGGACGCGACGCTCGTTGAGAGTGTGCGGCGCGAGGATGCCGCGTGGATTATGGACCAGGCTAGCGCGTTGGGGAGCATAGCAGGGAGTGAGGAGGCGATTCAGTGGAGCTTCGATGCTAATACTGTGACTCCCGTGTTGCATACTTTTGATCGAACCGGCCAGCGCATAGATGAGGTTACGTTTCATCCGGCATGGCATAACCTGATGCGCACATCTATCAATGCGGGCGCGCACTCCCTGTCGTGGCGGGAAGAGCGTCCTGGTAGGCACGTCGCTCGCGCCGCCGTGTTTTATGTAAGCTCACAGATGGAGGGCGGGCATTGCTGCCCGCTTTCCATGACACACGCTGCCGTATCAGTCCTGCGCGGGCAGCCGCACCTGGCCGCGACGTGGGAACCGCTCCTCACATCGCTCATCTATGAACCCGGTTTGCGACCTCTACAAGAAAAGCAGGGCATCCTTTGCGGCATGGGCATGACGGAGAAACAGGGTGGCTCCGATGTGCGCGCCAACACCACGCGAGCTGTACCATCCAGCAGCGAAGGCGAGCATGTCTACCTGCTTACCGGGCATAAATGGTTCTGTTCTGCTCCCATGTGCGATATGTTCCTGGTACTCGCGCAAGCTCCCGGTGGTCTAACCTGCTTCCTTTTGCCGCGTATGCTGCCCGACGGAACGCGCAACCGCTTTCTGATCCAGCGTCTCAAGGATAAGCTAGGCAACCGCTCGAATGCTTCCAGTGAGGTTGAATTTGATCAGACGTGGGCGCTGCGCGTGGGCGAAGAAGGACGTGGTGTGCGCACCATCATCGACATGGTGAATTTCACGCGCCTGGATTGTGTGATCGGCTCGGCGGCTGGTATGCGCCAGGCGGTGGTGGCCGCCGTCCACCACGCGGCGCACCGCAAAGCATTCGGGCATCTGCTCATCGATCAACCGCTCATGCAGAATGTGCTTGCCGATCTAACCATTGAATCGGAGGCGGCTACGTTGCTGGCGATGCGCCTGGCGCGCGCCTGTGACCGCGCTGACGATGACGCGCACGAGGCGCTTATGCGACGCATTGGTACGGCAGTGGGAAAATATTGGGTGGCGAAACGCGGCCCGACGCACGCAGCGGAGGCGCTCGAGTGCCTGGGAGGTAATGGTTATATTGAGGAAAGCATCATGCCGCGCCTCTATCGAGAAGCCCCGCTCAATTCGATCTGGGAGGGTTCGGGCAACGTGAACTGTTTAGATGTCTTACGCGCCATGCAGAAAGAGCCAGCTTCTGCGCAGGTGTTCCTGGCGGAAGTGACCCGCGCCCAGGGCATGGATGCCCGGCTCGATGCTGCCATTGGACGGCTCAAACGCGAACTAAGCGATTTCTCCAATATTGAGGTGCGCGCGCGTCGTCTCGTCGAACAGATGGCGCTGGTCTTGCAGGGAGCATTGCTCATACAATATGCGCAACCTGCCGTTGCGGATGCGTTCTGCGCTTCGCGGCTGGCAGGAGACTGGGGACGAGCATTCGGCACGCTTCCAGTAGGCACCAACTTCTCTACTATTGTCGAGCGCGCTCAGGTAAATCTCGCATAGTTTACGCGCTTGCTAATTGGGTCGCGTCTCTGGTTGCACTTGTACGAATGTGCCACCAGTTGAAGAGATAGGCCAGTGTCAGGAAGACTAGCAAGGCATCGCGCGCGGCCACGCTCTCGATGAAGCCGGGCAGGTATGGCGCGATCAGGCCGTTGAGCGTGCGTGTGTATAAGTAGGGGTAGATGACGGTGGTGAGTATCGACATGAGACCCCAGGTAATCAGCCAGAAACGATCATAAGCGCGGCTGTAGACCAGCAGGGGAATCAGCCACATGAGGTATTGTGGGCTGAACACTTTGCCCGTCACAATGAAGACCAGCAAGATGGCAATGAACGCTTGCGTGAGTTCCAGCTTACCGCGCCATTGCAAGTAGATGGTGTAGAGATAGCCGAGAACCAGCAGCACATCGAAAGCCAGCGCCAAAGGTTCGCCCAACGCGCTGACGATGTTGATCGAGCCAAAGGTGTAGACGGTTTTTCCCGCGATGCCAAAGTGCGTTGCCAGAAAGAGTATGGGGCTGGCGATCGATTCGACCTGTACGGGGCGATTGGCGAAGTAGCTAAGCTGGCTCAATACAGCCCCCTGGAAATCTAGCAAGGCGAAAAAGCCGGTAACGCCGAGCAGGATGGCAAAGAAGATTAGCGTATTTTTCCAGCGCCATTGTCTGAAGTCGCGTATGGTGCGCCAGATTTCCGCCGGTAAAGATGCCAGAGGTAAGGATTGTGGAGGAGCATGGAAACGCCGCGCGTCCTGTTGTTCCGCGATGAAAAGGGCAGGCAGGAACAGCAGTGGGTAGATTTTCAGCAGGAAAGCGATAGCCAGCGCGATATAAGCAAAGGTCCAATGCTTGCGCCCGGCGGCGATGACGCAGATCAGGGTGAGCGCGGCAGGCACGAGGTCGAAGCGCGCCTCGGCAGTGGCCCACGCGCCGATAAGCATGTACCCGGCAAAGGCCAGCGCCGCGCCGCGTGGGGCGTAACGCAACAGCAACCAGTAAATAAAGACAGCCACCAGCGCCATCAAAATGGCAAAGGTCATTTGATAATAGACCAGCGGCGCGAGGAGCGCTGGCGTGAAAAGTAGCAGCGTGAGCGGCGGGTATTCGAGTGGCAGCGCGTGGAATGGTGGCGCTAAGTGCGCGGAATGTGGCAGGTAGGCGCATTGTATGCCGGGGAGCAGTTTGGTCGCGCCGCCGCCGAACCAGAAGGTGAGCGAGTAGCACTGGTAGCGCGCCGCATCGGTATGCAGCCAGGTAAATTGCCACGATGCTCCCATAAACATCAGGATTACTACCACAATAATCGGGAGATAGGCCGTAATGCCTTCACGCGCCAGCAATCTATCCCAGAGTGACGGGCGAGATGGTTTCGTTTTTCCTGCTGGTTGTTCCTCGGCCAGTTCTTTTTGCAACATAGTCTATCGCCCCGCGCCTTTTGTGCGTAAGGGCGTTTCCTCGCTTCTTGATTTGACATGCTCTTTCAAGGGGTGCTAGAATCTTACCGGGTGGGTGTTGTCTCTGAGAAATCCCCTTGTTGCGCAAACAATATACCTTGCAAGACGTATGGTTATCGCGGCCAGTAACGCCCATGAGTATTGTATCTATAGAGGAGGGTTTACATCCTGTTCAGGATAAAGATAAACCTTACATGATTTTATTTTCTAAGGAAGGATACCAACCAATGGCAGATAGTCGTTCAGAATCCAAAACTCTGAAAGTCGGCGATGAAGCACCCGATTTTACTCTCAATACGGGCAAGCGGGAAAGCTGGCACCTGGCGGACTTTCGCGGCAAGAAGAATGTCGTGCTGGCCTTCGTGCCTTTTGCTTTCAGCGGCGTGTGTTCGGCACAGATTCCCTCGTATGAGGCGGAACTGGATCGCTTTAAGGACTACGATACAGAAATTGTCAGTGTCAGCGAGGATAGCCATTACGCGCTAAATGCCTGGGCTAAATCAATGGGAACAACACTTACCAACCTGTCGGACTTCTACCCGCAGGGTAAGGTTGTTGACCTGTATGGTGTGCGCCATGCTGGCGGCTTCGCGGAACGCGCCTTATTTGTCATCGATAAAGAGGGCGTTATTCGCTACATCGAGGTCTTGAACAGCCCCGGTGATATGCCTGATAACGAGAATTTGTTCGAGGCGCTGCGCAAGCTGTAATTAGCTTAATCAACAAGGCCAGAGCAATTCATGCTCTGGCCTTGTTCGTTTCATCCCTCTTGCAAATCGATAGGCTGCCAATCGCTGCTATCATACTCAGGGTAAGTGATTTCCCATGTATTGCCGGGTTCTTCGCGCGCCTCCCAGCGTCGAAGCGCGTCTAACAACACACTGCGCTGGAGATGCTGTTGATGAGGACCGCCTAAACTATTGCCCATTTTGAAGTGATGCGGCGCGATAGCTCGTGGCGGTCCCGCCTGCCGCGATTGTTCTGGGGCGACGGTAATCAAAACGGTGGGAATACCGGTCATCTCTATTTCGCGCTGGATAATGGCGCTCACCCGGTGGCATAACGGGCAGCCAGCCGTAAGCACTATGCCGTCTGCTTTCGAGCGCGAGATAATTCTGGCGATTTCGGGCGCGGCGCGTTCGTACAAATCCCGGAACTGCTGCGTATACCCCATAAATCCCAGATGCTTATCGCTTACTCCCCCAATGATACCCTCGGCTGCCAGTTCGCGCAGGCGTTCTATGGGAAAAACAACATTGATATCCTCGTCAGCGTCGCGGTGATCGTAATGTTCGTGTGTTACCATCAATTGCGCTGTATCAACATCGCCAGGGATGAGCCGCCAGCTATTGTCACCGCTCAGGCCAAATGCTTCCTGGTCGCGCAAATGGACGCCTGCCGTTGTCACGAGCGCAAAAACTGTTTCTTTTAACCCACGAAAACGCGGCGTGTAAGGGATGCAGCGTTTCGACATTGCCATATCTATAACTCCTTTGGGAATGGCTTCAATTGTACAGATTGTAACTGATCGCTGAATTATCCTGCGACAGCTTATTTTACAACACTTGCCCGGTAGGAATAATGCTCTTGACACGGGCATAACGATGTGCTATATTTGCTATAGCAATTCGTTATGCCATCACATTTTATATATCTGGCAAACCTTGTTCGTTGTCGAATATCATGTCTAAATATGATATGATACGCTTGTATTCTGGCATGTAGGCGCGTTGTTCAGCTTTTGGAGGAAAAATACTATGTATTCGCGCCAGTCTCAGCGTAAGCCTGTTGCGCTGTTGATGTTTTCCGCCCTGCTTATGGCGGTTGTATTTGTCGTGCTTTCCCTCGCATCCAGCTCCGGGTCTGCCCATGCTGCTTCAAGCGGTCCGCATGTTGATGTTATGACGCTGAATAGCGATATTAGCCCCGCTTCGCTTCGGTACCTGACAAATTCTATCCATACTGCCGAAAACGACGGCGCAACGGCGCTCGTGGTTGAGATCAATACGCCGGGTGGCGATCTCGACTCGATGGAATCGATGAAAACGGCTGAACTCAATAGCGCGGTTCCCATTATCTCTTATGTCTCTCCAACGGGCGCGTGGGCAGCTTCCGCGGGTGCGTTTGTGACATTGGCAGCCCAGGTTGCTGTCATGGCTCCAGGCACCACAATTGGCGCGTCCAGTCCCGTCACCAGCACAGGTGGTGATATTGGCAGCACCGAGAAGTCCAAAATTGAGAGTGTCCTGATTGCGGATATGACCAGTATCCAGAACCGTTATGGACGCACAGGGCTTGATGCTACCCTCAAAATGATTACCAACGCGCAAGCCTATACCGACGAGCAGGCGCTCCAGAACAACATTATCGACCTGCGCGCCAGCAATCTGAACGAGCTGCTCGCGCAGGTGAACGACAGGCCGGTGATACTCAACTCCGGCACAGTGGTACTCCATACGACAGGGGACAGTATCCAGACTATCGGCGCTTCAACCCTTGACACGCTCTACTCGCTGCTGCTTGATCCCAATGTGATCTTCCTGTTGTTCATCGTGGCTGTCGTTGGCCTTTTTGTGGAAATCTCGCATCCTGGCATGATTTTGCCTGGCGTGGTCGGGGCCATCGCGCTCATTCTCTTCCTCTTAGGAGCAGGATCGATTTCGCCCAACTGGGCGGGCCTGGCCTTGATGGCGCTGGCTTTCGTGCTGCTGGTATTGGATGTGAAGTTGACCACGCATGGCGTGCTGACGGTAGGCGCGATAGCATCGCTCATCTTTGGGGCGTTGATTTTCTTCAATAGTGGTGGGCCATATTCGTCCCCGCATGTGAATACCGTGCTGGTGATTGTTATGGCGGGTTTCGTCGGTCTGCTCGGACTCTACATCGTCATGCTCATCATACACATTCGCAGGCAGCGCGTAACCACCGGAACCGAGGGCATGATTGGAGAGATAGCGGTTGCCATTACGCCGCTCTTACCAGACGGCAGGGTCAATTATGCAGGCGAGAACTGGTCGGCTGTGCTGGACGACCCCAGCATTTCTCTTGATCCAGGCTCTGCGGTGCGTATCGTCTCCGTGGAAGGGCTGCGTTTGCACGTTGCCCCCGCGTTCGATAGATATATTAGCTCTCCCTCTGACCTGGCTCAGAGGTAAAAAGGAGGCATCTCATGGATTCTTCAACGGTTATCCTCATCATCGTTGGTATCGTGGTGGTTATCATTATATTGTTGCTTTTGTCGGCAATTCGCGTGGTGCAGCAATATGAGCGCGGCGTGATCTTCGTGCTTGGACGGCTGATCGGCGCGAAAGGCCCCGGCATCTTTCTAGTACCGCCATTTATCACGCGCATGATTAAGGTTGATCTGCGTATCGTGACATTACCGGTGCCGGCGCAGGAAGTGATTTCGCGTGATAACGTCACCATCAAGGTCTCTGCTGTGGTCTACTTCTATGTAGTTGATCCGGCGGCTGCGGTGGTCAACGTGATGAACTTCATCCAGGCCACCACGCAGATTGGTATGACGACCTTGCGTAACGTGCTTGGTCAGTCCGAACTCGACGAACTGCTGTCGCAGCGCACCAAGATCAACCGCGAGCTGCAAACCATCATTGATGAACACACCGAGCGCTGGGGCGTCAAGGTAACGGCGGTCGAAATCAAAGATATCGAATTGCCCGCTACTATGCAGCGCGCGATGGCGAAGCAGGCCGAGGCCGAGCGCGAGAAACGCGCCAAGATCATTCATGCCGAAGGGGAGTTGCAGGCTTCCAGCCAACTGGCTCAGGCCGCCAATATCATCGGCTCACAGCCCAGCACCCTGCAATTGCGCTACCTGCAAACGCTCACGGAAATCGCTGTGGAGAAAAACTCGACCATCATCTTTCCCTTGCCACTTGATCTGATCGAGCCATTCTTGCAAATCGCCAGAAATGGTTTGGCGGCATCTGCTGTTAATGGGCATGATGGGCCTACGGCTACGCGCCCGGTTCCCCCCACGCAAACGCCTTACCAGGGATAACAGCACACATAAAAGACAGGGGTACAATGCACACGAAATTGTACCCCTGTCTTTTATGCCCTTAAATAGTATGGTTCTCGCCCTGCTTGCCGCGCAGGTACTCGGCGCAGGTGTTGTAGGTTTCCTCAGAAATAAGGCCACGCGACTTGTAATGGGTGAGCATGACATCCAGCTTCAAAATACTCATCAGGTTATAGCCATGACGCCTCAGACGCTCTGCTGCCCCATGCTCGCGGTCGATCAGCACAATGACATCCTTCACCTTCAGGCCGTTCTCTTGTAGAAGTTCGGCGGTTTCCAGGATGCTGCTGCCGCGTGTAATCAAGTCGTCGATAATCAGCGCGATATCGCCGGCATTGAAACGGCCCTCTATGCCGCGCTTTCCGGTACCCTCTGGCCGAATACGAGCATAAATCAAGGGGATATTGGTCTCCAGCGAGTAAGCCGAGGCCAGCAATAGCCCTCCTACCGGAACTCCGGCGACTACGGCAAAGGGGTGAACGCGCGGGCGTCGCAACGATTGTGCCAGGTTGATTTCCTGCTGCATGAGCTTGCTGGCAACACGTAGCGCGGTTGGATTGCTAATAAGTACCTTGGGGTTCACAAATACCGGAGAACTCACGGCTGATTCGCTCACGGTGAAATTTCCAAATTGGACACCCCCAAGATCGTACAGAGTCTGCGCCAACCAGAGATTGTCCAGAGATTGCTCTTTCGCCACCTCTCAGCATCCTTTCTCAACAAGATTTGGTTTTGTGCGCCCTCAGTATATCATATACGACGCATGGGTGTCATTATGCCGGTGCCGTTTGCAGTTTCTCAGGATGCGCCTGGTAGGGGGATGCTTTGCGCAAAATGGAAGAGATCGCCGGGGTCGTAAGTGGCTTTGATTTGTTGCAGGCGCGACAAGTTGGTTCCATAGTAAGCCTGTTGCCAGTTGTCCAGGTGCGGATCGATGTAGTTCTGGTACGCGGCCCCACTCGCGTATGGACGCAGCGCCTGCCACATACCATTCAGCCAGGAGTAGTTCGCTGTGATGGTGGAGTCGGGAGCGTTGGCGTTCCAGTTTGCTGTGTACTGAGCGGAGAAGAGCGTGTTACGATGGACAAAGGCCGTTGCGTCGCTGGCAACGCGATTGATCGCGCCGCCGTAGGCATCCAACCCGATGCCGCCCGCGCCAAGCGTAGAAGAGGACTGGCGTTGACTGATCGCGTTTATCATGACATCGATGCCCTGGCGTGGCAAGCGATTGGTAAAGTAATCCGATTTTGCGCCAGAAGTATCGCGCTGCAACTGGCCCTGCGGATTCTGGGAAGGCAGGTGACACGCGGCAACGCTTTTGCCGTAACAGCCTGCCTCAACCATCATAGTTTCGAGCAAGCTGTCGGTGAATACATAGTTGTCGGTTGGCGCGCTACCCACTCGCTGAATTAATTGTTGTAGCAACGAGTTGAGCGGCCCGGCATTCCCAACGTAAACGCCGTTGACTCGCGCGGTCGGTGAAGAACTCGTGTTGTTGGAGGAGAGAAGCAGGCAGTTGGACCATAGCTCATCAGGGGTTTGCGATACCCAGTTCTGCCAGGCATCGACCATGTTGGCGGCAACGCTCCACGGCCAATCTAGCGTGAACAATGTTAGCGCAGCAACCGGATGCAACTGGAAGACGAGCGATGTGACGATACCGAAGTTCCCACCACCACCGCCGCGCAACGCCCAGAAGAGGTCAGTATTGTTATTTGTGTCGCAGGTGAGCATAGTGCCATTAGCTGTGATAAGCTGTGCCGAAAGTAGATTATCGCAGGTGAGACCAAACTTGCGACTGATGACGCCCACGCCTCCGCCAAGCGTCAGACCGGTAATGCCGACGGTCGGGCAGGAGCCAGCCGGGAGGATCAGACCATACTGTGTGACAGAGTTGTACACATCGATCAAACGCGCGCCCGCCCCAATGGTAGCGGTATTCGCGCTCGCATTCACCGTCACAGTGTTCATGCGTGTCACGTCGATAACCAGTCCTGCGCTGGTCGAATAACCGGCATAGGAGTGACCGCCTGAGCGGGGAGCGAACGGCACATTAAAGCGGCGCGCGAAGGCCAGGCAACGCTGCACATCCGTTGGCGAGGAGCAATAAGCGATAGCTGCTGGCAAGATGTTATCAAAGCGCGTGCTGAAGAGTTGGCGTGCGGTTGGATACTGCGCATTGCCGGGACGTATCAATGTGCCTTGCAAACTATTGGCGAGCGTTGCCCAATCAGCATCGCCAGGCGAAGGGTGCACAGTGGGCGATGGTTGCCGTGTAGGCGTGTTACCAGGTGTAGGTGTTCCTGTTTGAGATGATCCATTCTGGCAGGCAGCCAGCAAGCCCGTCAGGCCCCCCAGAATACTGAGCTTGAGGAAATCGCGGCGGTTTGTTCCCTGTGGCTGCAAAGCATCGTTTGTCGTCATCATAGGCTGTTGCACTCTACTTTTATAGTAACATGTCAGCATTGATACTCACCATGCAATACTGTTGAATTATTGCCTGTTGCCTTTCTCATTGTCAAGTTTTTCCCGCGGAATGCTGCCACACTGGTCTTGCGCGGCGTGTCAACCTATGGTACCCTATTTTGCGATATGTATGATCGTGATAAACAAACAGACAGATTAAACGGGTGAACGTATATGTCAATTGTGAGTGTAATTTCGGCAGGTAAATCGTTTGGGGCGGAACGCATTTTTGAGGATGTCAGCTTTCAAATTGATGAACATGATCGCATTGGACTGGTTGGTCCCAATGGGGCAGGCAAAACGACGCTGCTCAACCTGCTGGCCGGACGCGAAGAGGCAGACGAGGGTAATATCGCGCTGGCTCGCAATATCCGCATCGGCTATCTGACGCAGATTATTGATTTTCATCCAGAAAATACCTTGCGCGAGGAAATGCTGACCGTCTTTGACGCGGTACGTTCGTGGGAGCATGAGCTGGGAGAGCTTGCTCGTCAGATCGAAGCTGCCGCGACGCAATCGAATACGGAAGCGCGCGAACAGCTTTTGCAGCGTTATGCCGACTTGCAGCTACGCTTCGAACACGCCGGTGGCTATACTTACGAGCATAAAGTAGAGCAGGTGCTTGATGGCCTGGGATTTACGCGCGAGCTACAGGAAGCGCCCGTCAGTCATTTGAGTGGTGGGCAACAGACCCGCGCCGCGCTCGGCAAATTGCTGTTGCAGGAGCCTGACCTGTTGCTAATGGATGAGCCTACCAACCATCTTGACCTGGCCGCCCTGGAATGGCTGGAAACCTACTTGAATGGGTGGAAAGGCGCAATGGTAATCGTGGCGCACGATCGCTATTTCCTCGATAAGGTGGTCTCGCGTACCATTGAGATGGCTTTTGGTCATATTGAGGAGTATCCGGGCAATTATACGCGCTACCTGCATCTACGCGAGGAGCGCATGGAACGTCGCCAGCGCGAATACGCGGCGCAGCAGGCGCATATCGCGCATACCGAGGAGTTCATCCGGCGTTACAAGGCCGGGCAGCGCAGCCGCGAGGCGCGCGGTCGCCAGAAATTGCTGGATCGCATGGAGCGCGTCCAGCGCCCGCAAGACTTCCCCGAAATGCATTTCGAGTTTAACTCCGTTATTGGCAGCGGCCAGATGGTTTTCTCGACGCAAAAACTCGTGGTGGGGTACCCGGCAGCGCAGGCGGGTGACGAGCCAAAGGAACTTGTGCGCGTCGCGGACCTGGAATTGTTGCGCGGAGATCGCGTCGGGCTGTTGGGGCCGAACGGCGCTGGCAAGACGACCCTGTTACGCACCCTCATCGGCAATATTCAACCGTTAAGCGGCCAGGTCTACCCCGGTCATAACGCGCGTATTGGCTATTACTCGCAGACACACGAGGGCTTGAATCTTGACCGCAGCATTGTGGATGAAATTCGCCAGGTCAGCGTTTTGAGCGAAGATGGCGCGCGCAGCTTTCTGGGTCGCTTCCTTTTTAGCGGCGATGATGTGTTTAAGCCGATAGGCTCATTGAGTGGTGGCGAGCGCAGCCGCGTGGCCCTGGCGAAACTTACGCTGCAAGGTCCGAACGTGCTGATACTGGATGAACCAACCAACCACCTTGATCTGCAATCGCGCCAGTTTCTGGAAGAGGTGCTGGGCGAGTTTGAGGGGACGCTGCTCTTTGTCTCGCATGACCGCTACTTCATCGATAGTCTTGCGACAAAGGTATGGGTGATTGAGGATGGAGTACTAATTCCTTATATGGGGAACTATACCGACTATCGCACGCGCAAACGTCCAATCGTGCTTGATGTGCCTGAGCCGGTCAAAAACAATGGTAGCAACATCCCGGCTCGCGCAAAAGCAAGTGTATCTCCTACCCATGCCGGGCAAAAGAAGCAGGCAAGAGTCAAAGTACGCACCATTGAGGATGTTGAACGTGAGATTGATAAAGCGGAAACGCGCGTAAAAGTGTTAGAGGACGAGTTAGCCCAGGCCGCATTAGACGGCGATGCAGCGCAACTCACGCAACTTTATGCTGATTACGAACAAACGAAAAGCAGAGTTGATGAGCTTTTATTGGAATGGGAGCAGGTAGCGGCCACGTCATAAAGTGTGGGTGGTTGCCAGGGCGGGGGCAAGCCCCGCCCCTACCCTCTTTGCTTTCTTCTTACTCCAAGCGCGAGGCCACCGATAAATCCGCCTATTCCTAATAGAAATGGCACGACGGCGGCAGCTATCAGCCAGAAAGCCAGGAAGAGTACGGGTACGATCAATGGCGGAAAAGCGGCTACCTTATGAATGAGTATAGTGTAACCAAACTTGTAGATGCCGCCCAGGATGCCTGCTGAAACCAGGCAAAGCAGGATAGTGAAAAGCAAGCGCCCGACCCCGTAAAGAAAGGCTCCGCGCGCGGCAAGTATGCACAGCAAAGCCAGTCCTAAACTCTCCAATACGAAGCCGATGAGAATTGGCAGGTGCGGCTGTAAAACGAGTATGGCCGCACCCGCGCAGCCTAAAATCAGCGCGAAAATCTGCAATGCCGCGCCCAATAAAAATGATTTCGCGCTGTCGCGTGTGGGGGTGGGTGCGCTCTGTGGCGTTGACGTTTGTGGTTGCCATGTGTTATCGGGAGGTCTCATCAGGCTCGCCTGGATGGAATCGCGGATGGCCTGCGCCTCTGGATTTTGCGGATCGAGGGCAATTGAACGTTCGATGGCTGACGATGCATCCAGAGGCCTGCCCGTGTTCATCAGCAGCGCGGCCTGCATACTCCAGGCCAGAGCATTATTGGGGTCGATCTGGAGTAACTGCTCAACGGTCGCTATAGCTTCCTGAAAACGGCCAGTCGAGCCAAGAATCTGACCCTTGAGCGTCAGCGCATCAACATAACTGGGATTCATTTGCAGTACTTGTTCAACTAATCCGAGCGCTTCTGGAATATTCTGCATCTGGATAGCTTGACGTGCTTGCAGGACAAGCTTCATACATTGTTGCTTGCGGTTCATTTCCAGAACGGAAAGGGAAAGTTGCCCTGACGTCGAAGTTGATGGAGATAGTTGACCCGTCATGGCGGCTCCCGCGTATGGTGCGGATTGTTCAACCAGCGGCCCGCTCTCGCCTACGCCCTGGTAGGTGAACTGGCCGGTCGATGAGGCGGATGTTCTCATTGCGGAGAGCGAGGAAACAGCAGGAGCGAACACCGGTAATTCGCCCACCAGTACGATTGGGCGCGTTTCCTGGCCGTAAATTTGGGGCTGATGCTGCATATCTGATTTATTGATGGTGTGAGCATAAAGTTGTTGCAGGGTAATTTGGCCCGTTGCCGGGTCTTTCGCAGGGCCACTCAAGCCCACTATAGCGCGATATAGTGCAGCACCCAGACCCTTTTCTCCCACTTCGGGTGCGAGGTTGTTACCTCGACAGGAGCAGTACACAATGCGCCCCTGGCTTTGTAATACTACTTGTTGGAGAGTTGGCCCAATCAACGGTTGAAAATCGAACGGCGAGGTTCGTCGTTGATTCCAGGCGGTACCCGTCTGAAAACAATCAAGCATCAAGACGACCTGAGCGGCGCGGCTTGATACCATTGCCTGGCGTACCAGGCTAGCAACATGGATGGCGCTGGTCGGTTGCGAATAAATGGTATTTGAGCCTGCCAGGTAGCCTTCGCCTCCGGTGTCGTCAACAAAGGCGTGACCGGCAAAATAGATAAAAATGAGGTCTTCAGGGTTAGCCGCGTGGACACAAAGCTGCATAAGTTGCGCTTCTAGCCGTTCTTTCGTCGCTTCCAGGCCCGCTGTGACATATGCGTCAGTAGCATTCCAGGCACCGCCGCGCGGGTCTATCAGCCAGTGCGCAAGAGCTTTCGCGTCCGTTTCCGCATAGTGGAGTGACTGGAAAGTGGGGTCTTGGTACTTATTAATGCCGACGAATAATCCCAGGCGTTTGCCCACAGACAATCTCCTCAATAGATAAGCGTAAGAGCGTTCCTTCTGCACACATTTTACAGCATTTAACACAAAGCAAGAATGAAATGGGGCATTCAAGGTACTTTTGGTAAGGCAGGATAGAGCTTAGCTCACATCTTGAACGAAGTATGATACCGGGCATATGGCGAAGTTCAGTCCCAGCGTAACATCCTGCATATGCTATACTGCTTTTACAAAGTTGATTTGTCTAAGGGAAAATCGCTTATGCCTCGCATTCTGGGTATTACTGGAAATATCGCCTGCGGCAAAACTGCGGTAGGGAAAATGCTACTCGAGATGGGAGCGGAACGCTATATCGACGCCGATGCAGTGGTACATGGCCTCTATTTGAGCGGTCAACCCATCGCGGTGCAGGTCGCGCAGGCGTTCGGCCCGCAGGTACTCGCGCCAGATGGCAGCGTCGATCGCAAGGCGCTGGGCAACATCGTGTTTCGGGATACGGATGCAATGCGGCGTCTCGAATCGCTCGTGCATCCAGCCGTTGGGCAAGCCGTTGCGCGCGAGTTGGCGGCTGTCAGCTCCTCTGGTATCGCCATCATAGATGCGGTCAAGTTGCTCGAAGGCGGTTCTGGGGCATTCTGCCAGAGCAAGTGGATGATAGTATGCTCGGAGGAGCAAGAATTGGAGCGCCTTGTGAGCCGTAATAACTTGAGCCGTGATGAGGCTCTGGCGCGGTTACGCGCCCAACCACCAGTCGAGCCGAGGTTGTCTCTGGTAGACGAAGTGATCGATAATAGTGGTTTGTTGGAGGAGACGCGACGGCAGGTGGCGGCGGCCTTTGAACGCTTCATCAAACGGTTTCCTGCATGAAGGTCAAACCTATTGACATTGTTAAAGGGTGTGCGTATAATTCACTCATCCAATTGATGTGTATTTTCGCTATTGTCAATTACTCTATCTACAAGATAATGAAAAGGGAGATTTAAATATTCTAACCTGAGCAATTTTAGCCTGAAAATGGTGAGATTCAAGAGCTTTCTAACGTAATAACGTAAGAGGGGAGATTGCTTGTTCAAACCAAAGATGAGTGCTTCACCCTCAAAGAAAGTGGTTTATTTTGTAGAATTGAAGGAGGCTGACTACTTTGAAGAAGAGATGGTCACGTATCTTTGCCCTATCGATGGGCGTTCCTCTGTTGCTGGCTATTCTGGCTGCCTGCGGTTCAGGTTCCACTACTGGCACTGGTGGCGGTAACACACCTACCACCACAGGTTCCACTACCATCAAGATTGCGACCGAACTGCCAGTATCCGGCAAGGATGAGAGCAGTGGCAAGCCGACCGAGAACGGCGCACACCTGGCGGTAGATCAGGCCAACGCCAATCACACGATCCCTGGCTATACGCTGGTTTTTGACCCCAAAGATGATGTTGGCCCCAGTGGCACGAACGATCCGGTTGTTGGCGCTGCCAACGTGAGATCTCTGGTTGGTGATGCGCTGGTTGCTGGAATCGTTGGCCCTTTTAACAGCGCGGTTGCGAAGTCAGAGATGCCGATTACCAACAACGCTCCTCTGGCCCAGATTAGCCCGGCCAACACGAATACCTGCCTTACCCAGGAAGGGGCGGCTGCCGGTTGTACTGGCGCCAACGACCTGGTACCAACCTTGCGGCCTACAGGCAAGGTTACTTACTTCCGTATTGCTACCACAGACAGCCACCAGGGTCCTGCCGGTGCGGACTACCTTTACAAGACAAAAGGTTATCACAGTGTGTATATCATCGACGATGCGACGACATACGGTGTTGGTATCGCCGATGCTTTCAGCCAGGAGTGGACTACTGATGGTGGAAAGCTGCTGGGGCGTAGTAGTGAGCCCAGTACGACCACTTCATATGTCTCCCTGCTCACTCAGATTGCTTCGAAAAAGCCCGATGTGATTTACTTTGGTGGCCTTGACTCTACCGGCGGTATATTGATCCGCCAACAGATGGAGCAGGTTCCGGGATTACAAAACCTTCCAATGGGTGGTGGTGACGGCCTGGTTACCAGCACCTTCTCCAAGACCATCGGAACGACTGGCGGCGGCCCGATCTTTGGTACGGTTGCAACCACTGACGTGGCTAAAGCGCCTAATGCACAGGCCTTCCTCAGCGCATACGACTCAACCTACGGTGTTGCCAATCTTGGCGCATACAGCGCCGCAGGGTATGACTGTGCCAATATTCTGATTCAGGCGATCAAGACGGCTCTAGCCAATGGTGCTCACACTCCCACCAGCTCAAGTGATGCTGCGGGGGCCAAGGCGTTCCGGCAGGCGGTCATCAACGCCATCCAGAACATTTCCTTTACTGGAGTCCTGGGAGCGCAATCCTTCGATGCGAATGGGGACACCACCAACCGGGTTATCACGATCTATCAGGTTGGTCCTAATCCGCCAAACGTACCCTTCAGCACCCCTGGTTGGAATCCAGTCGCGTCGGTGAAGGTGGGAAGCTAATTCCTGATGGTGTAGCCCAGGTGGAAATGATCTGAATAATCGTACCATCTAGCTCCATAGATCAGGTGGGGGATAGCAGGCATGTATGTGCTGTAAGGCTACCCCCCTTGCTTTCTGTTTAATCTAGTAGTGTTGCAAATCTCTTGAATATTTTTCTTGAATATTTTTTAGGAAGGGGGAGGCGATAAGCTATGACCCTGTTCTTGCAAGAACTTGTTGTGGGGCTAACCACCGGGACAATTTACGCTCTTATTGCCCTGGGATATACAATGGTCTATGGTATCATCGAGCTGATTAACTTCGCGCACGGTGATATTTTTATGATTGGTACCTTCGTTTCGATAACTATTTTTGGACTGCTGGGCATTACTTCCGCGTCACATCCCACAGGATTCGCGCTTATAGGTATATTGGTTGTTATCTGTTTGATTTCCATGCTGGTTTGTGCCGTACTCGGAATGGTAATTGAACGTGTGGCATATCGTCCCCTGCGGAATGCTCCCCGGCTCGCCCCACTGATTTCCGCCATTGGTGTCTCGTTGATTCTCGAAAATTTTGGCTCTCTCTGGAAGGGTGTTTCCTTCGTCTCCTTTCCACAGGTTTTCCCTCAGATTACCTATAATATAGGTCCGGTGACTATTAGCAGTGTCAATATACTCGTACTCGTCGTTGCGCTCTCGTTGATGGTTGGTCTCCAGTGGATGGTTAACAGCACACGTATAGGGCGCGCAATGCGCGCGGTGGCGCAGGACCGTGAAGCGGCTGCGCTAATGGGCGTGAACGTCGATCGCATTATTGGACTCACCTTCTTCATAGGCGCAGCGCTTGCCGGGGCTGCCGGTTTCATTTATGGCTTGCAATACGGCAGTTCCATTTTCTATATTGGCTTCCAACTTGGTCTTATTGCCTTTACCGCAGCAGTGCTGGGAGGTATCGGTAATATTGCGGGCGCAATGCTCGGCGGTGTGGTAATCGGCATCATTTCATCGCTAGCTTCTCTCATACCCAGTTCCATATTGCCGCATGGCGGCGATGCGTGGCAAAATGCCATCATTTTTGCTATTCTTATCTTAATCCTGGTTTTCCGGCCCTCTGGCCTGCTTGGTCAACAGGTTCCTGAAAAAGTGTAAAGGATGCGAGCATGTTTCGATGTTATAAACATACTAAGCCGGAAGTGAGGTGATGCTGCTGTGTCCCTATCAAAAAGCTCCACTATGCTGCTTCCAGCATCCGATACGCGCAAGCTTTTGATTAAATGGGTGGTGGCTCTGCTTGTACCCGTAGTCGTGTTTACCCTCTGGGGCGGCGAGTCTATCATAAATGCTGTGATATCGCCTGCAACCGCTAGCGGGGGCGTTCCAACTGATACTGGATCACTCGCCGCGGCTGCTGTTTTCACTGCTATCTTCTACATTGTCGTTCTGCTGCTAGCTGGCTATCTGGTAGCGGCTGATAGCGGGCGTCGCGGCATGATTGAGTTATGGATCGAAGTACTTGTTTTTGCGCTGGTCCCGCTCATTCTCGTGATCCTTTTCGGCTTGATATTAGGTATTGCGCTGGCTGCTGTTGTCTGGCTGGCGTACTTCTACGCGCGCAGCGTCTGGCGCAAAGCGCGGCACTATACTCCTCCCCCGCCATTAGCGAGCCTGAAAGCCATTGGTACCGAGCAGCGCTCTATCTTAATGAGCCGGGCCACCCTGGGCGGATTTTGGTTTGGGCTTGCGTTCGCGCTTATTTCATTGGTTGTTGACCTCATCTATTTCTTCTCAGGCTCCTTGCCAACTATACTCTTGATTTGGGCGATTATTCGCACGATTCTTCTGCCCATTGCCGGCTATTTCCTGGGACGCTTGGCTGGCGTAATAGCCCTGCGCCGCACACTCCCTCAAACGGGAAATGTCAATGGTGGAGACCATGCTAGCGGAAATGGCACGAATGGGAGGAGGAATGGCTCGCGCAGGCGACAACAACTGGAAGTACTTTCTACTAGCCGCGCTCGTGAAGAAGCGAAGGATTTGGTACCCAACGATTTACCTCTCAGGAGTACTGGCGCGCAGCGTTTTTTTCTGACGCTGCTTGTGGCCTTTATACTCTTCTATCCTATACTTGATTCGTTCTTATTCGGCCCCGGCACTGATGGTCGCCTTGCCGGATACGGAGATGCGGGCTACTATGTGATCCTGGCGCTCGGTCTGAATATCGTCGTTGGTTTCGCGGGACTACTCGATCTTGGCTATGTGGCTTTCTTTGCGATTGGTTCTTATGCCTGGGCTATGGTTGGCTCAACGCAGTTCGGCTTTCTTACCGGTATTCTTGTAAACCCCCACATTTGGCCCTGGTTTTTCTGGCCCATGTTGCTTGGGGCCGCTCTCATTGCGGCTTTCTTCGGAGTAATACTTGGCGCTCCAACATTGCGCTTACGCGGCGACTATCTGGCAATTGTGACGCTTGGCTTTGGTGAGATCGTACCGGTGGTCTTTACAGAACTCGATAAGTATACGAATGGCATCAATGGAATTGTGGGTATCTACTCGCCAATATTGCCCGGCGTCGATTGGTCCTCTTCAACGCCATACTACTATCTGATTCTCGTGCTGATCGCCATCACTATCTTTATCAATGTTCGCCTGCGCGACTCGCGGCTAGGCCGTGCCTGGATCGCTATCCGCGAGGATGAAGTCGCCGCTGAATCTTCGGGTGTCAATCTCGTTCGTACCAAACTGTTTGCTTTTGCAGCAGGCGCATTCTTCGCAGGTATCGCGGGAGCTTTTCATGCAGCCAAACTTGGTAGTGTCTCGCCGGATAGCTTTGGCTTCGGCGATTCCGTAATCTACCTTGCAATGGTAGTTATTGGGGGCATCGGCAGTATCCCCGGTGTAATCGTTGGAGCAATCGCGGTCTATGCAATCAACGTGTTTATCCTCGCAAACCTCGATAGCCTGGCTTCCGATCCGAACAACATACTCTATGCAGTTCACAATGCCATTGCCAATTTTGTTCCTGGTTTTACCTTCGGCAATATTCGCAACCTGGTCTTTGGCATCATTCTTGTTGCGATCATGATCTTCCGACCAGAAGGGCTTATTCCAAGCGCGCGAAGACGACGCGAATTGCAACATGGTAACAATGAAGAAGTAGAATTAGGTTCATTGGATGTGCCGCCCGGATCGGCTGAATTCGAGGCTGAGGTGCGCGTTGAGTAACAGCAAGTCGGGAGTTTTCTATGAGCATTGAACAAGTCAATGGACGTTCTGATAGCCCACTTCTGGAATTGAGTAATGTAACGAAACACTTTGGTGGCCTTGCGGCAGTACAGAACGTCGATCTCCAGGTCTGGCCTAAACAGATCGTTAGCGTTATTGGTCCAAATGGTGCCGGAAAAACGACAGTCTTCAATCTGATTACCGGTATTTATCGACCAACTTCGGGTGATATTCGTCTTGCTGGCCGTTCGTTAGTGAATTTGAAGCCAAACGATATAGTCAGGCACGGCATTACGCGCACATTCCAGAATATTCGCCTTTTCAACAATATGACGGTCCTGGAGAACGTGCTGGTAGGAGAGCATACACAGCTCAAGGCAAGCGTGCTGGGTTCCATTTTTCGCACACCGGGTGTCAGGCATGAAGAGAACGAGGCTCGCAAGCGGGCTATTGAGCTACTGGGCTTCTTTGGTACTACGTTGGTGGAGCGGCAGGAAGAGTATGTGATTAATCTCTCCTATGCGGATCGCCGGCGCGTCGAAATTGCGCGCGCGCTGGCCGCTAAACCCTCGTTACTCTTGTTAGATGAGCCAACCGCCGGCATGAACGAAGCAGAGACACTTGATGCCGTGAAGTACGTGCGTCGTTTGCGCGATGAATTGGGCGTGACCATCCTGCTAATCGAGCATAAGCTAGCGGTGACGATGGGCATGTCAGATAGTATTGCTGTACTCGACTACGGGCGTAAAATAGCAGAAGGCTTGCCCGAGGATGTACGGCGAGATGAGAAGGTCATTGCTGCTTATCTTGGCAGACCTACAAAGACAGAACAAACGATTGCTGATGAGGGCCTGATTTGACGGGGTCCATGAAGTTCTTGGGGCTTTCTTGTTCCCAGGCTAGAGCCTGGGGCTGGTGGCGCAGGAGGATAATCGCGAAATGACAAATGCTGAGATTTCTCCCACTCCTTATGGCGAGGATGTAGCGGAGGCCAAAAAATCAACGATGTTACAATTAAATGCTATAGATACATTCTATGGACCCAGCCAGGTTCTCCATAACGTCTCGCTCGAGGTCAATCAGGGCGAAATTGTCTGCCTGCTGGGAGCAAATGCGGCAGGTAAAACCACGACCATGAAAACCATCTTTGGCTTAGTGCATCCGCGCAAGGGGAGTATCGAGTTCCAGGGTAAGCGCATTGATGGCAAATTGCCCGGTGATATCGTGCGTCTGGGTATAGTGCTGGTACCTGAAGCGCGTCGTATTTTCCCGCGTATGAGCGTGCTGGAGAATCTGGAGATGGGCGCATTTATCCGCAATAATAAGGCCGAGATCAAGCAAGATATCGATCATGTCTGCGAGATTTTCCCACGCATCAGAGAGCGCTTAAAGCAGTTTGCAGGGACAATGTCTGGCGGTGAGCAGCAAATGCTGGCGATGGGTCGCGCCCTGATGTCGCGCCCGCGCATGATTTGTATGGATGAGCCATCGATGGGACTTTCACCCATTCTGGTGCAAACAGTCTTTGATACCATTGAACGTGTGCGTAACGAGGGCGTGACGATCTTTCTCGTCGAACAAAACGCATCGATGGCTCTCAGTCTGGCTGACCGGGGCTATGTCCTGCAAACAGGTCAGGTTGTCTTGAGTGATACTGCTTCAAACCTGTTGACCAACGACCTCGTGCGCCAGGCCTACCTGGGCGGCGCATAAAATATAAGGAGAAGGAAAGAGCCAGCGGATTATCTGTTGGCTCTTTCCTTCTCCTTATATTATCCGTCTAGCTTTTTGTGTAATGCCTCAATGCGCTCAATGATCTCCGCCAGGGTGGTAACGCCCAGATCTTCCATGTCTTCGCGCAGCGATTCTAAAAGCTCCAGTGTTTCCATGTCATTATATTCCTCCTGGTTGAATGCATCCTCTCTCGTTGATTGAGCGTTCTCCTTGCCTTTAGCCATTTACTCTCCTCCATATTCAGGTATATAGTTAAGATGCTCGTTCGCTGATTCATACTGACATCTCATCACGATTCTGTCAAGATGCAGGAGGATATTTCATGCGTATTTTAGTGATTGGTGGTACAAGATTCCTGGGGCGTTGCCTTGTGGAGATCGCTTCTACAGAAATAGAAAAGAAGTGTTGGGGTCTTCATAACTCCAGCCTGGCTGGGAATCATGTCCGGTGTCAACCACTGATGGCGCATCATGTATCTGCCCGCGATTATCCAACGCAACGGCATAGATACCATCGCCCACAGTCAGTTTCTTACCCTGCCAGAACAGGCGACCCCGCGTGAGTATGAGAAAATGCTGGCTGTCGGCTGCCCAAAGACTATTGGGAACCGGCTGCATGAGCGCGTTGGCATCAGGAAGCGCTGGAGCAGCAGCATCTGTGCTATTGTCACTCAGGAGAATCTTTCGTGTCTGATTGGCGATAGTAATCAGCGTCAGGGTATGCAGACCATCCAGTATAATCATGCGACTATCAGGAGACCAGTAAGGCACACTGCCATCCTCGCAGCTAAATGAAAATACGCTGTGTGTAGCAACGTTATAGACGCTATAGGTCGCGCCGACGCTGTACAATATGGAATTACCATCGGGCGACCAGGCAAATTGTGTGCAATAGCAGGTGGCGATGCTGGAAATTCCTCCCGCACCGTTATTGAGTATAAGCTGCACGGCGGGTGTTACCGGATTAGCAGCAGGTGGTTGTGGAGTAAGAGCCGTAGTCACAGCATAGAGCAGTAATGGGTGCGAGTGAGCCGGTTGCCACAGGATGCGCTCTAAGGAAGCTGGCAGAGGATGGCCGGGCAAAGCCCCCTGCGTCAATAGATGAAAGTCAGTGCCTGCCAATGTGGTTGAAAACATTCCCTGACGGGAATTTCCTATAGCCATAGTAGAATCGGGGTTGAAAGAGGGAGTGGAGTAGGTGGAGGGTAGCGATTTACGCGCTATACCGTTGGGCTGATCGTCTTGTGAAACATACCAGGAGACAGCGAGAGGAAGTAAGCCATTTGCGTGGGTTGATTCTCCCCGATAGAGCAGACGATTCCCGCCGCTATTCCACCAGGCGTTACTATATTGTATAGTGGAGCTAGAGCTAATGATAGGAATTGGCATACCGCCATCAATACTGATAGTGTTGAGCGAAGCGGGGAGGTCTCCAGGTAATCCCGTAAGAGGATTGCTTTGAAGATGTTTCCCGGCGGGTGTGCTGGCGTAGTGGCTATCTAGCTCGCGGAATACGAAAATTTGATGGTCAGGAGACCATGCATACCCGATCACCGGGGCATTATCGGAAACCACCTCGAAGAGATTTGCTCCGTTGGGGTCAACTGTCCAGAGGTGTCCATCACGCGCAAAAGCTATCTCGTTGCTGCCCAGGTGTCCTGGACTACAGGCTGCCAGGTAGATGCAGAGTAGCAAAAATAGCAAGCATAGACGTAGTCGTTTCATATGATGAGTATAGCGTATGCTTATCCCGAAGGCAATAAGACCAGAGAAGATAGACATGAGACAACTTGAATACCTGCCACCTCTGTATGTAGGGGATAAGGCACGCTGGAAACGTTATAGCAGTGATAGCATCCTGGCTATTGTTGGTGCTTTGCTGATTACAGGGATCATCTTCGTCTTTAAGCTCTATCCACGCATACCGAACATCTCGGTTGCCTACCTGTTTATTGTGCTTGCCCTGGCTAGCACGCGCGGCATGATTGCGGCTGTGATAGCATCGCTGGTAGCATTCCTCTCGTTCGATTTTTTTCTTGTGCCGCCACTGTATACCTTTAGCATCGGAAAAGTAGATGAATGGTTAGCCCTGTTCATTTTCCTGGCGACCGCCATTACTACTGGTCAGTTGGCTTCGGCCTTGCGCCAGCGCGCGGAACAGGCCAGGAGGCGCGAACGCGAAGCCCGTATCCTCTACGAACTGTTGCGCGATACGAATCGTGAGGAAGACCTTGAACGTCAGTTGCGCATTATTGCGCGCGCTGTTGTGGATGTATTTTCTCCCTGGGGAGTGCGAGATTGCGCCATTCTGCTTCCTGATGCGCAAGGTAAATTGATAATGCAGGCCAGCACTCGTGGGACAGACGAGCCGGAGGCGCTGTTACCTGATGAAGCAGCTACTGCGGCGTGGGTGATGGCGCAGGCGCAAACGGCTGAGTTGCACGATGTGCTGCTAGCGCCACAAGTGTCCGATAGTTATGCGCAAAGGGTGGTATTACGTAGCACAAAAATCGAATATCCGGTGCGGCGTTTTGCGCGTATGGTACCCCTCAAACTGGGCCAGCGCCAGCGGGTCGTGGGCGTGCTGCGTCTCTCAATGGAGGATGATCCACGCTTATTTGACATTGAACGAAGCCTGGGTGTCGAGCGTGAACATATCCACCCCGATTCCGCGTTTTTCTGGACCTTTGTCGATCAAGCGGCATCGGTCATCGAGCGCGAGCGCCTGCGCCGCGAAAGCTTGCAAGTCGAAGTGTTGCAACGAACAGATGCATTACGCGCGGCATTGCTCTCCTCTGTTTCGCATGATCTGCGTACTCCGCTTTCCTCCATCAAAGCAGCTGCCAGCAGCTTGCTGCAAGAAGATGTGCAATGGGATGATGAGGCGCGGCACAGTTTTGCCCTGGCGATCGTGCGTGAGTCGGATCGACTCAATCGTCTGGTGGCGAACCTGCTCGACATGTCTCGTATCGAAGCGGGGGTACTCAAGCCAGAGAAGGAGTGGTATCCGCTTGATGAACTGATTCACGATGTATTGGGGCGGATGCAGCCCTTGTTTCAGGGGCGCGAGGTGCGTACTGACATACCCGACGACCTGCCGCCGGTGGAGCTGGATTATCTGCAAATTGACCAGGTGCTGACAAACCTGCTCGAAAACGCCATGCGCTATACGCCGCCAGGCTCCCCTATTGACATTACCGTCCAGCTTTGTGATGATAGCGTTATGGTGAGCGTCGCCGATCGCGGTCCTGGCGTGCCGCCTTCGGATGTAGAGCGCGTCTTTGATAAATTTTATCGTGTGCTGAATACAGAGAAGGCGGCTCGCACGACCGGCTCTGGCCTGGGATTGGCGGTGTGCCGGGGTTTAATCGAGGCGCATGGCGGGCGTATCTGGGTAGAGAACCGGCAGGATGGCGGAGCCATATTCCGGTTCACCTTACCACTGAGGAAAGCAGAGGGAATGCAGCATGAGTAAAGGCGGAGCGCGTATTCTGGTCGTTGATGATGAGGTTGAGATTGTGCGGGCGCTGCAACGGAGTCTGACGGCGCATGGCTTCGAGGTGTTCACCGCGCATAGTGGCGAAGAAGCGCTGGAGGCTGTTGCGCATTACCGCCCCGATATTATGGTGCTTGATCTGGGTTTACCGGGCATAAGCGGGCTTGATGTTTGTAGAGAAGTGCGCGCGCAATCGAATCTCCCCATCATTGTGCTTTCGGTAAAAGATACTGAGCGTGATAAGGTGTTGGCGCTCGACCTGGGAGCCGATGATTATGTCTCTAAGCCCTTTGGCGTCAACGAAGTGTTGGCGCGTATTCGTGTCGCGCTGCGCCATAGCGCTCAAGTTGAGTCGGGTACCGAGCCAATCTTCACGGCGGGGCCTCTGAGCGTTGATTTTGCTCACCGCCAGGTAGTGCTGAATGGGCAGGAGGTCAAACTTACTCCCACAGAATATGATCTACTCAAAGCTCTCATCAAGAATAGTGGCAAAATATTGACACGCCAGATGTTGCTTTCCCAGGTATGGGGTACGGGTTATGGCGCGGAATCCCATTATCTCCACGTCTATGTAGGCCAGTTGCGCCGCAAAATTGAGCCTGACCCGGCCAACCCTCGCTTCATCCTCACCATTTCCGGCGTTGGATACCGTTTCAACGCCGACGACTGAGCATCTGCTTCCCTATCGACGGAGTTGCACTGTTATGGTAGACTTGTGCTACTTCACAGGAAAGGGAGCTGCTATGGATGCGCAAGTCAATTCGTCCGGTGATGGGATGCGGCCCGCTCGCTTGATCGCGGTGGGGAATCGTATCAGCCTGAAAGCGGCGACAAGTGAAGAAGCTTTCATGGCAGAGTTGGAGCGTATAGTGTCGCTGGCTGTGCCGCACCTCTCCAAAGAACGGCCAAATCTGGTGGCTCTGGGAGAAGTGCTGGGATTGCCCCTCGCGCTGGCTGGCAAACGAGGCTATCTGCCGCGCAGAATGCATACTTCTAATGTAGCAATCACTATGCTCGCGTTAGGGTATGCGCGGCGCATCCTGCACTATCGACATCTCTATGCCGGCATTTCTCCTGTACGCGCCCTGTTGCTTTCGCTCTCTGATCTCCTGTATCGTCCATTTGCCACCACGTTGAGCAGGCTGGCCGCGCAACATTCTATCTATCTATGCGCCAGTTCAATCGCGCCACATGTGCGTACCTCCGCATCTATCGTCGATATCAATCGCTTTGGACACAAAAAAGTCGGCAAGGTCTATTTACCTGATGGGCCGGGTGTCTACAATACAGCCTTTTTATGGGGGCCGGATGGCAAACTTATCGGTACCACCGATAAAGTATTTTTGACAGAGAGCGAGCGAACTACCCTCGATTTGATGCCCGGTGACTTACAACAGGTGCGTTCATTCGATACGGAGATGGGCAAAGTGGGTATTGCTATCAGCCTGGATGCGTTTACGCCGGAATATCTGCGCGTGCTGGATAGCCAGGGAACGCGCATTGTCATCCAGAATGATGCTAACGACACACTATGGGCCGCTTCCTGCAAATCGTGGGAGTGGCAGCCGCAAGAATGGTTGAACGCGGTGCTGGGTTCTGTGCAAGATGAATATGCCAACCTGTATGTGAATGTATGCCCTATGCAGGTGGGCAATTTTTTTGACATCACCTTCGATGGTCAATCGACCATCAGCATGAAAAGCGACGCGGAGCCAGACCCGGGCTGTAATTTTGTCGGCAACGACGGCTTCGCGCACACCGTGAGCGGCAAGCCCATGAAAGGAAAATTCCTGGCGATGTCTCCCTGGGTCGTAGAAGACCCCGGCAAGGCCAATCCAGCTCTATCGCTGACCGAACGCCGCGTCACGCTTGAACGGGTGGCGAAACAACTGCTCCCCGGAGCGGCACGCGCCAACCAGTACCGCGAATCGGTCATATGGGCCGATATTGAAATTCCTGAATAGGAATCCGCTTTAACGCGCCTCTGTCCCATACCCTTGCGCTTTCTCATTCCAGACGGTAGAATAGAGTAGGTTCCACCTGTTTCAGGTACTGTAGGAACATGCAGGAATGGTAACATGAACCCCTTTCCCAGACATGTATCGCATGTGCCAACCCCCAAGAAAGGTAGCAAGAAAGCGGAATGACTATCACTACCCGACCTCGCACTATTGGCGAGTTGCGAGAAAGTGGATATAAAGTACTCTCTGTCAAAGAGGAGTTGCGGAAAAATCTCATCCAGAAGATTCGACACGGGGAAGAATTATTCCCAGGCATTATTGGTTACGAAGATACCGTCATCCCACAGGTTGAAAATGCCATTCTTTCCGGCCAGGACATCATCTTTTTGGGCGAACGCGGCCAGGCCAAGACCCGTATGGCGCGTAGTCTGGCAAACCTGCTCGATGAGGTCGTTCCTGTTATAGAAGGATGCGAGATAAACGATAATCCCTTTGAACCCATTTGCAGAGCCTGCCGCGACAAAGTAGAAGAATTTGGCGACCAGGTTCAGATTGCGTGGATGCCGCGCGATCGCCGCTATGGCGAGAAACTGGCGACCCCCGACATTACCATCTCCGACTTGATCGGCGAGGTTGACCCTGTGCGCGTAGCCGAGGGTCGCTATCTTTCGGATGAACTGACGATTCACTACGGCATGATACCGCGCACCAATCGCGGCATTTTCTGTATCAACGAACTGCCCGACCTGGCCGAGCGTATTCAGGTTGGTCTGCTCAACATCATGGAAGAGCGTGATGTGCAGATTCGTGGCTATAAGATTCGCCTGCCGCTCGATGTGTACGTGGTTGCCAGCGCCAACCCGGAAGATTACACCAATCGCGGGCGTATCATTACCCCGCTCAAAGACCGTGTTGGATCGGAGATTCGCACGCACTATCCAACCACTACCGAACACGAAATTCAGATCATGGAGTCCGAAAGCAACCACTTTATTACCGAGGGTATGGACATCATCTTCCCGCAGTTTATGAAGGAAGTGATTGCCAACATTACCCAGTTGGCGCGCCAGAGCAACGACATCAGCCAGCGTTCAGGAGTAAGTGTGCGCGTTTCCATTTCCAACTTCGAGAATGTGTTGAGCAACGCCAGCCGCCGCGCCTTGCGCTTGAAGGAGCGACAGGTTGCGCCGCGCGTCAGTGATTTGCCCTCCATCATTGCTTCGACGTGTGGCAAGATCGAGCTTGATACGGTGGGCGATGTGAAGGAAGAGCGCATTGTGCAAAAGCTCATCAACAATGCCATCCTTGAAGTCTTCAACGACAATTTTGAGGTGCGCGAATTTGAGCAACTGGTGGCGGGATTCGAGCGCGGCCTGAATGTGCAGGTAGGCGACGATCTCCCCTCGATGGAGTACGTCAACCAGCTTTCCAAAGTGGGCGGACTGAGCAAGGCCGTTGATAAACTCAATGGTCGAGGCAGCCCCGCCAGCATTGCGTCCTCCGTTGAATTTATTCTCGAGGGCCTGCACTTGAACCGTCGGCTTAATAAGGATGAAATGAATGGCAAAACGCGCTACCGCCGCTAAAGGAACGTTCCCATGTTCAAACGCTTTTACAAAAACCGCTACGGGTACTCACGTTGGGATGGGACGCAGCGCATCGAAGGACTCGACGCGGACGATATTCTGAACGCACTCTCGGATGAGTATCTCGAGGATGGCAACTTGCAACAGGCGCTTAGACGCCTGATGCAGGACGGCATACGCACAGAAGATGGTCGCCGCTCGATGGGGCTGCGCGAATTGATGGATCGTATGCGCAATATGCGCAGCGAGCAACTGAACCGTTACAATATGGCCTCTGGCGTCATGGACGACCTGCGCGAGAAACTTGAGGAGATCAAAAACCTTGAGCGCGAGGGCATTCAGCGCCGCCTGGATGGTAAACAGGAACCGCCCTCCGAGCAGCAAAACGCGCCATCCGGTCAGCCGCAAGAAGGGCAACAACCCTCAGACCAGCAGGGACAACAACAATCTGGTGGTCAGCAGCAGCCATCGGGTCAGCAGGGACAGCAGCAGTCCGGGCAACCTGGACAATCCGGCGAAGGTGACGATAGCGACCTGACGCCCGAACAGAAGCGCAAAATGCTGGAGATGATTGCGAAGCGCAAGCAAGAGTATCTGGAGAAGCTGCCCGGCGACATCCCCGGCCAGATCAAAGGGCTGTCCGAATACGACTTCATGGACGATGAGGCGCGCGATAAGTTCAATGAGCTGCTTGCCAGCCTGCAACAACAGATGATGCAGCAGTTTTTCCAGGGGATGCAGCAGTCGCTGCAAAACATGACCCCGGAAGATATTACCAAGATGCGCGAGATGATTCGCGATCTCAACAAAATGCTGCGCGAGCGGCAGGAGGGCATCGAACCCGACTTCGACGCCTTCATGCAGAAACATGGCGAATACTTCCCCGGCGTGAACTCGCTCGATGATCTGCTCGAGCAAATGCAGCAGCAGATGCAGGCCATGCAGGGTATCATGGATAACCTCTCGCCAGAGCAACGGCAGGAACTGCAAGGTCTCATGGAACAACTCATGGGAGATGATCGCATCCGCGTTGATATGATGGAACTGGCGCAGAACCTCGAGGCCCTCGTGCCGATGGAGCAGGCACGCACACGCTACCCCTTTAGAGGTGATGAGTCGTTGCCGCTCAACGAGGCTATGCGCATGATGGGTCGCTTACAGCAGATGGAAGGACTGGAAGACCAGTTCAAAGAGGCTCGCAGGTTGGATAACCTGGAAGCTATCGACAGCGATAAGGTGAAAGACCTGCTTGGCGACGAGGAATACCAGTCGGTCGAGCAACTGAAAGAGTTGATGAAGATGCTGGAAGAGGCCGGGTATATCCAGAAGAAAGGCAATCGCTGGGAATTGACCGCGCGCGGCATCCGCAAAATCGGTCAGAAGGCGTTGCAGGACATCTTCAATAAGATGAAACGTGACGGCTTCGGTCGCCATATCAGCCCGTTCAGAGGAACCGGTGGCGAGCGCACCGACGAGAGCAAGCCTTACCAGTTCGGCGATCCTTTCCTGCTCGACCTGGAAAAGACGCTCATGAACGCCATACACCGGCGCGGTACCGGCACACCTGTCGGCCTGGAGAAGGAGGACTTCGAGGTGTATCGCACCGAGTTCACTACCCAGTCATCGACAGTCTTGATGATCGACCTGAGCATGAGCATGATCTACAACGGCTGCCAGCCCGCCGCCAAGAAAGTCGCGGTGGCGCTCGAAAGCCTGATCCGCTCGCAGTTCCCGCGCGATAACCTGCATATCGTCGGCTTCTCGTACCTGGCTCGCGAGTACAAGCCCGAAGACCTGGTTGAGATGAGCCGTTTCGATAATGAGACGGGTACCAACATGGCGCATGGGCTGATGTTGGCGCGGCAACTGCTTGGACGCCATCACGGCGTCAATAAGCAGATCATCCTGATTACCGATGGTGGTCCGACCTACTGGCATGAAGAGGGCGAATGGCATTTCGGCTATCCTCCCAATCCTTTTGCGGAACAGCAGACCTTGTTGGAAGCGCAGCGCTGCACCCGCGAGAACATCACCATCAATACCTTCATGCTGGGTGAAGATCACTGGATGATCGCTTTCGTCAACCAACTGGCGAAGATCAATCATGGCCGCACCTTCTACGCCGACAAAAACAACCTCGGCGAGTACCTGCTCGTCGATTACCTGAACAGCAAGCGAAAAATTATCGTCTAAGCAATGGTATGCCTGATATGGCAGGAGGGCAACCGCCAGCGGTTGCCCTCCTGCCATATCAGGCATACGTTTTTAAGTATTAGTGAGGATTGTTTCTATGACGCAAGAAGGCTCGCTCGATCTATTTATGCGAAGTCTGCATAAGCTTGATCCCAATGTCTCCGATCAACAATTGCAGCTTTTCTTGCGCTACCGCCAGGAACTGATCGAGTGGAATGGCCGCTTCAATCTTACGGCGATTACCGACCCCACCGAAATCTTATTTAAGCACTTTCTGGATTCGGCGTCTATTCTGGTGGCTTATGATAAACCAGAGACGCGGGCGCTGGATATTGGAGCGGGAGCGGGTTTTCCTGGTATCCCGCTCAAGATATTGCGTCCGCAATGGCGGATTGTGCTATTAGAAGCGACGGGCAAGAAGGTGACATTTTTACGGCATATGATAGAGACGCTTGGACTGCACGATATTGAGGCAGTGCAGGGACGCGCTGAAGAACTGGCTCACCAGCAGGCGTATCGGGCTTCGTTTGACCTTGTGACCGCCCGTGCCGTTGCCGCGCTGCCTGTGTTGCTAGAATATGCCGCGCCATATTGTCGTGTTGGTGGTCAGATCATTCTGCCTAAAAAGGGCGATTTAACGGAGGAACTGGCACAGGGGAAACTTGCAGCCCGGCAACTCGGAACAGCCCTACGAGCCGACAAAGCCATAACATTACCTGGACTGGAGGATAGCCGTCGCTTACTAGTGTGGGAGCAGATAAAAAAATGCCCGGAGCAATTTCCTCGTAGCGGATCAGCGATGGCGAAGAAACCGCTTGGTCGGGGCGATTGAAAAGTCGAGTCTGATGGTTCCCTGCTTTCTGCGTAGCTGATACGTATATCAGTAATTAATACCTGCGCATCATACGTCGAATCAGGCGGACAGCCGCGGCAATCATGGCGGATTCGACAATCCATCTCCAGAAAGATGATCGCCGCCGCCTGCGTCCATAGTCTCTTCTATTTCCTTTGTAACCTCTGCCGTATTCTCTATCTCTTCTGGACATGTGTAATAACTTCTCTCTTTCGTACCTGTATGTATTGTTCCTAATAAAATTAGCACGTATATGGCTATTCAAAAGTGGCAGAGAAGCTCACGTCGTTGGCTGCAAGCTATCCGTCTTTTCAAGCGGTAGCGAGACAAAAAACGTGCTGCCTTCTCCTGGCGTACTCTCTACCCACATGCGCCCACCCTGGTGGGTAATGATCTCGCGCGCTATTATGAGTCTGCTGTTCTTCTGGGGCCATCCCTCCGCGTCGCTTGATCGCCAGTAGTCCGGCGGTCCCATCATCCAGAGAGCCGGTGAGGATGACTCCTACTACGCGCGTACCATAGGTACGGGCGGCAGAACGAAATAAGGGATCAACGGCAGGTCGATGACGGTTTTCCTTTGGCCCGCGCACAATACGGACAATTCCCTCTTCAATGAGGAGGTGATGGTCTGGTGGGGCGACGTAGATATGTCCATGCTGGATCGTCTCCCCATCAGCAGGATGAGTAGCTTGCAGCGGCCCGGCTCGATTGAGAATCTCCGGGAGAAGGCTGGGGCTTTGAGCAGGGATATGCAAGACGAGGAATATAGCCGCTGGAAGGTCAGCGGGCAATGAACCGGCCAGTCTTGCAAGAGCTTCTATGCCGCCAGCAGACGCTCTAACAACGATCACATCATGTCCAGGCATATTTCTACTCTCCCATCGGTCGTTGCTCTGGTAACGTCTCTCTTATAGTGAGTCAGGTTTGAAGCCAGGATAATCGTCCTACCCTGGAAAGAGGCGCTGTTGTTATCACGCTACATGGTGGGAAAAGGTGTCATAGGAAATCGAGCAACGAGAACGCATCCCAACGCTTGTAACAGTTGTCATGATAAACGAAAACAAAAAGGGTGTCAAGAGAAATTGCCTGGTATGCAGTTCCTCTATGTGACAAAATAAAAAGGGGTACCATCTCTCATATTATCCAGAACGAGTTGAAAGGGTAACTATGCAAACAACAATCCCGGCTGGCCTGGAACGTCGTACAGAAGATTATCGACTGATAACAGGACATGCCTTCTATGTAGATGATTTGAGGCCACCAGAAGGGCGGCCTGCCACGCTGCACATGGCCGTTGTGCGCAGTCCCTATGCCCACGCGGAACTGAAAAACATCAGGATGGACGCGGCGAAGGCACTGCCCGGAGTCGTGGCTGTATTTGCAGGCAAGGAACTGGTGAGCGACATGCGCCCGATGGACACCATACCCTTGCCTGGTCTTAAAAAGCCAGAACGCCGGCCACTGGCGTTGGGGCGCGTCCGCTACATGGGCGATCCCGTTGCCGTCGTACTCGCCGAAAGCCTTTCTAGCGCGGAGGATGCGCGCGACCTGGTAGAGGTAGATTACGAGCCTCTTCCATCTGTCACCGATCCAGAGGCGGCGCTTGCTGCGAGCGCGCCGCTGCTCTATGATGATTTTGGCACGAATTTGGCATTCCAATCGCAATCGGGCAAAGGCGATATTGCAGCCGCTTTTGCCAGCGCCGGTCATACTGTTAAACTGCGGCTGGTCAACCAGCGCCTCGCGCCCAGTTCGCTCGAACCACGCGCCTGTATGTTCGATTATGACCCGGCCAGCGGCCAGTTTACGGCCTGGGTCTCATCGCAATCTATCTACCGGGTCAGAGATGCGCTGGCCGGAATCCTGAACATTGATCGCAGCAAGGTCAGGGTATTCAATGCCGAGGTTGGTGGCGGCTTCGGCGCGAAAACCACCTTCGTCGGCGAAGAAATCGTGGCCGCGAAGCTGGCCTTCAAATATGAACGCCCGGTTAAGTGGATTGAGACGCGCAGCGAGAACTTGCAGGCCCAAACGCAGGGGCGCGGCCAGATCAACTATGTCGAGGCAGCCTTTCAGAACGATGGGCGGCTGCTCGGCCTCAGAGTGCGCACCATTGCTGACCTGGGCGCATTCCTTACCTTTACGACGGCGATGGTACCAAACGGCACTCCGTCCATGCTCAACGGCCCTTACCGCATAGAGGCGGTAGATAGCCAGGTGGTGGGCGCGTTCACGAATAAAGTGCCGACGGGAGCTTACCGGGGAGCGGGTCGCCCCGAGGCAGCCTACATCCTGGAACGCACCATCAATCGTATCGCCACCGAACTGGGACTTGATCCCGCCGAAGTGCGTCGCCGCAATCTCATCGCGCCAGATGCTTTTCCCTATCAGACCCCCACAGGTGTCGAATACGATAGTGGCAATTACCGTGTGGCGCTTGAGCGCGCGCTCGAACTGATCGATTACGAGGGATGGCGCGCCAGGCAACGCGAAGGGCGCGCGGCAGGCAATACGCATCTGTCTGGCATAGGGATGGCTACCTTTGTGGAGATTTCCGGCGGCGCGCTGGCCCCAAACAGACCTGGCATACCGCAAGAATCGGCCACCGTGCGTATCCGGCGCGATGGAACTATCCTGGTACAGAGCGGCGTAGCCACCAACGGGCAGGGACACTTCACCACCTTTGCGCAGCTTGCCGCTACTACCTTTAAGCTTCCAGGCACAAAGGTTGAAGTTCGCATGAATGATACCGATCTCCCAGCTTTCGGCTTTGGCACATTCGGCAGCCGCACATTGCAGATTTCCGGCTCAGCCGTCCTGCTCGCTGCCGAAGCCGCGCGCGATAAAGCCTTGCACCTGGCGGCGCGTCTGCTCGAAGCAGACCCGGCAGACCTGGTATTGGAGAATGGTAGCGTGATGGTGCAGGGAGTGCCAGCCCGTAAAATTGAACTGGGCGAGCTTGCGCGCCGCGTCGAAGAACAGCCCGATCTGATCGAGCATGAAGCGCCCAATCTTGCCAATGGCAAG
The DNA here is from genome assembly GCA_050695155.1 of Ktedonobacteraceae bacterium. Lineage (GTDB taxonomy): Bacteria > Chloroflexota > Ktedonobacteria > Ktedonobacterales > Ktedonobacteraceae > CF-113. The sequence goes on along the minus strand of JBOGTO010000090.1, from coordinate 31,679 downwards.
CCCATCGAGGGGTTAGCCGCCTGGCGCGACTTCTTCCCGCCGAATGCCACCTTCTCTTCCGGCACGCATATAGCGGTAGTCGCGGTCAATACCGATACCGGTGATGTGGAGCTAGTCAAATATGTGGCAGTCGATGACTGCGGGCGCGTCCTGAACGACTATCTCGTCGCTGCCCAGGTACATGGCGGGCTGGCGCAGGGTATCGGGCAGGCTCTCTATGAAGAGGTCATGTATGACAAAACTGATGGTCAGCTTCTTACTGCAACCATGATGGATTATACGCTGCCCAATGCCCAACAACTACCGGGTTTTGTCACTGAAACCGTCGAGACGCCTTCGCCGCTCAACCCGTTGGGCGCGAAAGGCGTAGGCGAAGCAGGTTGTATTGGCGCGCCACCTGCCATCGTCAACGCTGTGTTGGATGCGCTTGCTCCTCTGGGCATCAAGACCATCGATATGCCGCTCAAACCGGAAAAGGTCTGGGCGCTCATCCGGGCGTCGCGCGAAGGCAGACTTGAGCAGCCAGACGCCACGCCTCCAGATGTATTTACAACTGGAGGTACGCTGGACGATGATAGCAGGCCAGCATTTTTGTGAGGAAGGCAGCGTCAAAATCTGCGAGCGTTGCGTGGATAACGCGCGTCAAATTCAGGCTCTGCCAGTACGTCCTGTACCTGAATCGTTCTGCCGCGCTGGGGACTGACCGAAATCAGCGCGATGGGCGTTTCCAACAACTCCTCGATGCGCTTCAGGTAGTTCTTCGCGGCCTGTGGTAAGTCTTCGTAGGTGCAGGTGTTGGAGGTATCGCAGAGCCAGCCTTCGACCTCTTCATAGACTGGTTCGCAGGCCGCGAGGTCGCTCTGTGTGGCGGGAAGACTATGTACGAGCTTGCCGTTGAGTTGATAGGCGGTACAAATTTTGATGGTGGGAAATGTGTCAAGCACATCGAGTTTGGTAATCACGGCGGCATTCATGCCGTTCAATTGTGCCACAAAGCGGCCCGCGACGGCATCGAACCAGCCGCAGCGACGCGCGCGGCCCGTATTGGTGCCAAATTCGTGACCCCGTTTGCTCATTTCCTGGCCCGCCGCGTCGAATAGTTCGGTGGGCATGGGACCGCTGCCCACGCGGGTAATGTACGCTTTGTAGACGCCAATCACGCGGTCTATCGAATGTGGAGGCAGACCAGCGCCGCTGGAAGCGTTACCAGCCATCGTGGCCGATGAGGTGACGTAGGGATACGTGCCGAAATCAATGTCGAGCAATGCGCCCTGCGCTCCTTCGAGTACGATAGTTTTGCGCTCGAATAGCGCGTCATGTAACATCGCCTGCGTATCCGCAATGAGCGGGCGCAGGCGTTGCCCGTAGCCGAAATATTCGCCATGAATCTCTTCGAGAGAAAGCGGTGGTTGCCCGTATATTTGCGTCAACATGCGATTCTTTTGCTGGAGAATCGAGGCCAGCTTGGAACGGAAGGTGTCAACGTCGAGCAGGTCGGCCATGCGAATGCCGATGCGGGCGTGTTTGTCTACATAAGCGGGGCTGATGCCACGTTGTGTGCTGCCGATCTTGTCCGCGCCGCGTGCCTCCTCTTCCATTTTGTCGAGCAGGAAATGATAGGGCATGACCACATGCGCGCGTTCGCTGATGAAGAGACGCGAAGTATCAATGCCCTGGTTTTGCAGCTCCTGTATTTCGTCAAGTAAACCTTTGGGATCGACCACCATGCCATTACCGATGATGCAGGTCGTGTTGGGGAAGAGAATGCCGGATGGCACCAGGCGAAAAGCAAACTCGCCTTTCTCATGCACTACACGGTGTCCCGCGTTATTGCCACCCTGGTAGCGTACTACCATGTCTGCCTTCATCGATAACTCATCAACAATCTTGCCTTTGCCCTCGTCGCCCCATTGCGCTCCAATAACTGCCAGTACCGCCATATGTCTGCGTCCCTTCTGCTCTCTAACTTACCCTAAAATATGGTCTGCTTTCGCACCCATGCCATGCTACATTACGCGCTGTAAATAGTCAAACTCTAGCATGGTAGCAATGGGCCATTACTGGAACTTGAAACTGTTGAGCATCGGCTGAAAGAAACCAGTGTAGTAGGTTGTCGCCTGCGAAGCGGGCCACTGCAATTCGGTGATATAGGCGTTGCCCCCGTGAACCGTCGCGTATATCTGAACCTGCTCAGTTGCGCCGTTAAGCTGGTATGATGCCGTCTCGTAGGTCCAGCTTTCTCCGCCAATATTCATACTGGAAGTCGAAGTTGGCGCGGTGTAGCCGGGGTTGGAGGCATAGTTGGTCAGATCGTTTTTGATGAGCGTGATAGCATCACTTGAAGTAGCCCCGGGCGTTTTGAAAATGGCGTAGGCATCGGTTTGTTGCGGATCATTAAACTCAATGGTCGTTGGAGCTGGAGCAGTCTGCTGCCAGCCATTGGGGAATTCGACCTGGAAGCCATTAGTAATACAGGTGGTACCACAGAAGGAGAAGCCGCTGTCCGGTGTTGCGGTTGGCGATGGCGTTACGGTTGGTGAAGGAGTCGTCGTCGGCGATGGTGACGGCGTTACGGTTGGTGAAGGAGTGAGGCTGGGTGTTGGGCTGGGACTTGGCGCGGTAGTAGCTGTCGCGGTAGGCGTGGTGACGGTTCTGGCGTTGTTTTTATGCACCAGATAGAGAATGCCGAACGAACTTACGGCGATAATGGCGCACGCCAGGCAGATAATGGCGATAATTATGGCTGCATTATTGCCACGCTTTGGTGGTGGCGTCATACCTGGGCGCGATCCATATGGCTGTCCTGGCTGATACACAGGTGCCTGTGGGAAATTGGGCGGCGCGAAGTTGCTTGTTTGCATGGGCTGTCCAAATTGACTCGCAACTGGCGTTCCGGTATACCCCTGTTGTGGGTAGCCTGCCGGGTAACCTGGCCCGTTGTTGGGCAGAACAGACATAGCCTCGGTGGCGTCCTGGTAGAACTCGCCCTGCTGCTGGGGGCCAGAAGGACGTATAGCTGACTGGTTAGGGTTGGGCGGCATTGCCCCCGCCGGGTACGCTGTCGAAGGAGCGCCAGTATTATAGTTTCCCGTACCGGGCGCTACTTGCGTATTGTATGGACTATTGAGTTGTCCGCTGCGCATGGGCGGTGTCTGAACCATCTCGGTTGGCAGACCAGTTGGCCGGGTCGGCGCGCCGCATTGCCCGCAGAAAACCTCGTTAGCATCTAACTCATTCCCACAAGTAGGACATTTCATTCCCATTACCCCTATCCAGATGTTTTGTGTTGCAGCACTCTTGTGCGATTATGCGCAAGCAATAGTGTATTTTTGGAACATCTTATCGGCGTCCATTATAACGCATCTTGCGTTTCGTGGCTACTCTTCATCGAAACGTAGGCCAATCTGTTGTAGCCCTTTATCCGCGTAGTGATGGTAAGCGATAAAAGAAGATAGCGGTAAGATGCTCAGAGAATCTTGTTCTTCTGGTAATAACGAAGGATCACGATCAAACGGCCCGCTGATAATCAGCCAGACCCAGGGAATGTGCTGTTCTACATTGACGCGCTGCATATTCTTGCGATCAGTGCTGCTGGCCTTCGCAAAGCCAGTTGGATGGCTATGATATGCCCCGATGACTCGTTCGGGATAGAGTAGATCAACACGCAGCAGATCTTCGGGATCAAATTCAAAATAGATCGGTGAGTCAAAGGGGTTGCGTAGTGGATGGACAGTTTCGACTCGCCAGTTGCCCATTTCGTCGATGGTTCCAATCAACACTCCACACGCTTCGATGCGCCGCCGCTTATAGACATCGAGCAGTAATGTCTTTCTGGCGGCGGTGCTCAAATGAATCAACGTATCCGCCTGTTTGTGCATAATAGTACTTGCAAATCCTTAAATTATTACGTATAGAGATGATGTGTTGTTAGTGGCGATCCCGTTCGTGGTGTTCGCGGATCATATCAATGACGATAGCCAGTGCGATCACGAATGGAGCATCGACGCCCTGCGCAACATCCACGGCGTAGCTGTCGCGGAAGAGCGAGAACTGGCGACCGATCTGCGCCAGTAAATTGCCATAGCCATCGCTGACGGAGAAGTCCCAGTTCCATACATCGCCCTGCACATGGAAAGCCATACCATTATCGGCTTCGATTTTGAAGCTCTCGCCGAAAAAGCGGAACTGCTCGTGCATACTGGCCGAGAACATGCCAAAACGGTAGATTTCGTAGTGCGGCATCAATGAAATCACGCGCTGCTTGATTTGTACCAGTTCCTGACCGGTGCGAATATCAAACATCTCCAGGTTGTCGCCGATATGGAAGAATCTGCCGCGTATCTCGAAGACGGGGTTGCCGCCCTGGTCGCGCACGACGAAGGCCTCCGTCAGGCTCCAGGCTCTTTCTCGAATATGGTAACGCATTTGAAACTCCTTTTTGCTATTGTGTCTGGGAAATTTATGCTTTAAGAAATTGTTCTGCTGTATAGCTGCGTAAATCGCCAATGTGTAAGACGCTAATGTCAGGCGTGAAGTCGTCGGGATGCTGGTTCACAGCATATTTGCCCTGTTCGACAAATACGGTTGTCAGTATATCTCCCATAATCGCATGGCTATCCGCGAGAATTTGCGGCTTGTCATCGATCATGACATACTGGTCAGCCGGGTAACGCTGCATGATCTCATCCAGATGTTCTTGTTTGTGTTTGTAGATCAGCACGCGGCCCTCAACCGTCTCCGTCAGGCCGCTGCGATAAATCTTTTCGGGCTGATAGAACATATCGCCATCCGAGACGATCACCGTCAATCCCAACGTTCTCAGGTGGCGCAGGGTCTCTAGCGCGTAGGGGTAGAGCTTATCGTGATAAGGATAGTTATCAAAGATCGAGTGAACATGCTGGTAGGTTTCCTCGTCCAGTATATCTAGCGAGGTTTCCGCGCGCAGTCGCTCCAGAGCAAGGGGAATATTGACTACCTCGGACTCTTCACGCGCCTGCTCGTAGAGTTCCCAGTAACGTTTAGTAAGCTGGTCCCCCATCTGCACTTTGAGATGCTCGTCGATGTCTTCCTTAACATCATCATTGGCAATCAGGGTGTTATCCACATCGAGTAAAAAAACCAGTGTTGGCAAGGTCCACCTTCTTTTAGCTCTCTATTTATATCATGGCCGTAGTTAAGAGCCTTATCCTTTAATATTACCGTCTCCATTATGTAATGGCAAGCAGAGGCTCAAGCGACCTCTACGCCGGTTCAAACTCGACTGTGCCGCTTTTGCCCCCGCCTTTGAGCGCGATATAAGCCTGTTCCAGTGTGATAGTGGTATCAACTCCTTTGCACATATCGTAGATGGTCAGGGCGGCCACTGTTGCGGCGGTCAGGGCTTCCACATCGACGCCCGTTTTATAGTGAGTGCGCGTGCGCGCCTCGATGAAGATGAGACCTTGTTCGCTATCCAGCGCGAATTGCAGGTCAATGTGCGTCATGGGCAACGGGTGACAGAGGGGAATGAGCTGCGGGGTTTGTTTGGCGGCCATGATGCCGGCAATTTTTGCCACTTCCAGTACACTCCCCTTAGAAATCGCGTTGCTTTCGATCAGATGCACAGTTTGTGGCAGCATACGCACGCGCGCCTTTGCCACAGCTACGCGGGTCGTCTCCGCTCTTTCGGTCACATCCACCATGTGGATATTGCCGCTTTCGTCCAGGTGAGTCAGTTGGGATGGTGGTTGGTCGGTCATCATGTCCGTCGCTTTCGTTGGCCTTGCTTATTTCTCGCGGGAAGAGTAGATAAACGGGTTCAGCACATCCTCGTATTCAAACAACTCGTCCGCATCGAAGAAACGCGCCACCTCGACATCCGCCGTTTCGAGCGAATCGGAGGCATGGACCAGGTTGGCCTGTACGCTCATTGCCAGGTCGCCGCGAATGGTGCCGGGCGCGGCCTCGCGCGCTTTGGTGATGCCGCACATCGCGCGCACTGTATTGACGCAATCGACCCCTTCCCAGCAGCAGGCGATAATAGGGGTGCTGCGCATAAAGGTCTTGATTTCCGTGAAGAAGTCGCGCCCGACCAGATGGCTGTAATGCTCGTCCAGCAGATCGTCCGCTAGCGCCATCATCTTGATGCCGACCAGCTTCAAGCCCTTGCGCTCAAAACGCTGGATAAGTTCGCCCACCAGATCGCGCTGCATGGCGTCCGGTTTGATAAGGACTAATGTGCGTTCCATGAAATGAAATTGACCCTTTCTGTATTGCCTGAACAGCTTGATCCAGGCATTATTTGTCACTTACGTAAAATATGGTAAAGAGCATGGAGATAGTGGAATTATCTTACCCTACCGGCATACTACTTTACATCATTGTGGATGATAGGTCAATCAAGCCATACCTCTACCATATGATTTTACTGTTTTTGCAAGATAATAAGCACTGTATCGTCCTGCTTATCTAATGTTGCGAGTTCAGAAAGCGGCGACCAACTCGCCAGGAGTTGTCCTTGATAACTAACCGACAGTTCTTGTTCGTGAAGAGTGCCGAATAGTAGATTGCTCTGTGTGGCAATAGTGACAGTGGAATCATGTGGTGGGGAACTTATCATTCTGGGAAGCTCGGTGAGATCATCCCAGTTCTTGATTTCACGTATTCTCAACATATCCCATATTGCTACGCGTTTACTTCTGTAACCTGCCGCCAGCATTGAACCATCAGGAAACCATGCAAGACTACGGATAGGCGCTTTGGAAGCTGGTAAATATGCCTGGATTTCTTGCCTATCCGCACTCCAAATGACAGTCTCACCATTGTCACTGGCGGCTGCCAACAGTGAGCCGTCAGGCGACCAGCATAGCGTTCCTATTGTACTGCACCGCATGTTCGATAGGGGAAGCGATCTCGTGAGTTGGGGGAATTTTGATAATGATGCTTGTTCCGAAATGTCGAAAAACAGCAATTCGGTGTTTACCCAGGCTGCCAGTTGGCCGCGAGTTGACCATGTCAGCCCATCAATTGCTGTGCTACTATTGAATGCCTGTGTGATCGCGCCTCGTGTTGGGTTAGCCCTATCCCAGATGTGTATGCTTGCTTGATGAGAGGAGGAATTATAGGAACTGGTCGCAATATAGCGATTGCCAGGAGACCAGCACGCTAAATGCCCGCGTAATGCTTTTACTTCTTCGACGCGGCCATTCCGGTAGATCAGACGAGGAACATCATTGAGAAAAGTGCAGAGAAGATTATTTGCGTCATGTGACCATGATAGGGAAGTCGGCGTAGCGGGCAACTTTGTCCTGAAGCATTCTTGTAGTCGGAATTGGGTTAATGGGCGAGAAGGAGTAGGCACTGTTTCAAGTATTGGTGGCGCTGGCGGCATGGGGATATCGACTACTTGAATTTCGCGTGGCCGCTGTTTAGGTATGTCAAGAAAAGCCTCGAGTTCTTCGGCTTGAAACGATACAGTTTGCGCAAGGAAAGAGAGGGTTGGAAGTGGCGAGTTGTTGGTTCGCGTTTGATGCGCTTCTACAGGAGGCGCATCCGTTATGGCTTGATAAAAGCCTGGCGTGTGTGTTGGCGTAAATGACAATGTAGGATTTTCCTGTTGCAAAATGGCCGCATAAAGTTCCCGCGCGAATTGTAAAATATCAGGGAAACGCTCATCGGGTTCTACAGCGAGCGCGCGTACCAGCACCCTGTCTATCTCCTTTGAGCGCAAACGGGTCGGGTTCAACATAGTCGGAGGCGGGTTTATGAGCCGCGCGGGCGGTGGCGGCGAGTGTCCGGGTCCCACGGTGGGTTTTGAACCGGTGAGGAGATAACGCGCCACAATAGCCAGGGCATATTGATCTGTGGTGCATTTGACCTTGCCGTTAAATTGTTCGGGCGACATATAATGGAGCGTGCCTATGGGAGAGGTTTCCTCTTCATCAGACTTTTCCCACTTCGCTGTGCCAAAATCGCTGATCCAGATATGCACCCGGTGTGACTCGCCTTGTGCCTTCATCCATAAGAGGTTGCCCGGCTTAATATCCTGGTGAACAATGGGAGGATTGCGCTGGTGAAGTATGAAGAGTCCTTCCGCAGCCTGCACAACCATATCGGCAATTTCAAGCAGCGACCAATCGGGATTACTCCAGGGACGTTCAGCTTCCATCAACATGTCCAGCGAACCATCTTTAATATAGGGAAAAACCAGGTAGGGATAGTGGTAGCCCTCATACGCGACATAGCCGTGCTTGAGAGCCTTGAGGATATGGGTATGTTCGGGTTTGATACTGAGCGCCAGGTTGGTTTCAAACGTGAAGAGGCCAGAATAGTAGAGTAAATGTTCTTCCTCTTCTACGGTTTGAGGAATTTTCATCATTTTAATGACCACCTCTTCCTGTGTGGTCGCGTCTTTGGCTTTGAAGATATTTCCCATCCCTCCCTTCTGCGTCCATATTCGCACATGCTTATACCCCGGTATATGCGGAATGATTGGGTCTGGCATTTCTTCTCACCTCGTAATCTATTGACTGCTCAGAGCAGTTATTGATGGTTGCGTAGCCGACGTTTCTCCTCAAGCAATTGTGAGTTCTGGTAATTTAAGCTTGTGATCTGGTTATTAAGATTGTCAATGGTTGACTGGGCATTATTGATTGCCCGTTGTGATTGTTTCTGCTCGTTACTTAACCTGGTTGACCTGGCGCGCTCATCCTCTAGCTCGCCTTTCAGTCGGCTTATTTGCTGGTTCGATTGATACAGGTCGTTACTGGCCTCGGTCAACTTTATGTTTAGTTGCGCCATTGCTGGCATATTGCGCATACCCAGTAAAACATCATAAAACTCGAAGGCAGTATCATCGCGCTGGCTTTCTGCCTGTCTTTTTAGATTCAACAATTCGGTTGGATTGTAACTGCCACTTGCCAGCAAACCACCGAGCGCGCGAAAAGAGAGCGGGTTGTAGAGTTGCCGGGTATGTTGTCCCTTCACCACTGGCCTTAAAGATGCGAGTTCCGCGACATATTTCTCTACATATTCATTGCGAGAAATTAACCCCAGTATAGCAACAGCTTCTGGAAGCAAAGGCGAGAGGCTATAATTGTCGTTCAATATGTCCTCAAGCGGTTTAATAGCTCGTTCTCCAATGAAAGGGAGGATTCTCATGAATTCTAAGTGGCGTTCCGGGTGCTTGAGAACATGATTGACAATATGCTCCGCGAGCTTTCTCCTGCCATTGGAATTACCGTTAAAAAGCAAGAGCGGGGCAATGATGCGCCGAACTGATATATTTTTCTTGCGGGTTTGTTCGAGCAGGGCGGGAATCAATTCTACCTTGCGCTGCTGATCTTCCTCGTTGATGCGGGTAAAGAGCAAGTAGACCGCTATTTCGGTCATGCGCAGGTCACTGCTGGAGAGATACGCGGCCAGCCCGACCGCTGCTGTTGCAGTTGGCATTTTACTGTATATTTTTGTGGCGCTTGCTGTTGTCCTGGGGTTATGAAATCTGTCGTAGATGATGGAAAATGCGTCCGCTCCCATCTTACTCAGGATATCTTGCGCGGCTTCAACCAGCAAGTCTTCATCACTATCAAGCAAAAGATTCACCGGCATCAATGCGCGTTTTCCGATATTAACAAGTGTTTGTTTGGCCCCAAACAACAATCCTCCCCGGCTTAGCGCGTTTATCAACGCTTGCACAACTGTTTCTGTCATATCATCTTTGCGCGATAGGATGACCAGGGTATCCGAGCAATGTTCAAGCAATTTACCATCTAACCCATTGATGAGTTCTGGAAGGCTTTCATTAGCAAGTTCCTGAGTCAATATCTCCTGTAGCGCAGCCAGCGCTGCGGGCGGTAAGGTGTGCAAATTAGATACAGATGGATCAAACAGGCGCACAATGTCGGGTAACAGAGCAGGTTCCCGACCTGCCAATTCGACAATCAGGCGTTTTGTTTCTTGTCTCGTCTGGCTTTCTTGTAATCCTATCACGAGTGATGGAATGACCTGGCGGCTATCAAATGCCAGCAGTGTGTTAAAGACTTCATCACCTATGTTTGTGCTACTGAGCTTTTGTATGAGCAATGGGATTGAGGGTGTGTATGAAATAAGGAATTTCTTGATGACAGGTTGCCAGCTCGGATTAATTAATGCCTCTATCAAATAGGGAACGGTAACATCACGATTCATTTCCTCTACTGTCAGGCGTGTATAATGCCGGACTTTAGGGTGCGGATGGAAGAGGTTATTCACCATAAAGCTGGCAGTCGCGGCGGCATGTTGCTTAAACGTCTCTTTGATATGCTTTGCCACTTTGTCGCTATGTTGAAATGCATCAAGTAATCTCGCCTGGGGGAATGGCTGCATATTGATGAAAACCTGGTATATACGTTGGGTGATGATGTCATCCTGTTCAACGTCTAAGGCCTGAAGCAAATCATCCAGCGCAATAGCGCCAAGATTACTCAGTTCCCGCATGGCCGTATCATAGAGCTTCTCGTCGGGAAACCTGAGTATGTTGATCAAAGGCGGGATCACCTTTTCAATTCTAAAACTACCCAAAACGCGCATAGCGAGACAAGCATAATAGACATGCTTTGGCACGCTGCGATTGAGATAATTGATAAGATAAGGGATCGCTCGTGGATCTTTGAGTTGAAAAAGGACACGGAGCAGCCCATCAGTCATGCGTTCCTGCGAATCATTCAAAGCTTCGCAGACCGGTATAACACAGGGTTCGCCGATTTTTATCAGAATAGTCACGGCGTGTTGGACAATATGTGTAATCTCATTGGATGCCAGTACCAGGTCGATCAGAGGTTGTATACTGTCGGGCGCGAAACCGCAAAGCGCGCTACTTAAATGTTGTTGCACGATTGGAGATTCATCGTTGAGACGGCCCAGAAGGAAATCCAGCGCCTTCTTCTTTTCATGCGCTTCTCCATCGTGTTTCCGAGCTTCGACATCAATCATACGCGCGCGCGCTAATTCTGTTGGATTCCGGCTATGCCAGTGCGCGGCGACATAATCTGTCGTTTCGGCTCCAGTGCCGTGCAATATATCCTGAATATTGCTTGCCATCCCGTCGTCTGTTTTTTCGAGGGAGATAAGCAAAAGTTCCATGATGTTCTTTTTTTTCTCCCGGTCATCTAACATCGTGCTTCTCTCTCTGGATTGTCACGACTTTTCCATTCAATTGATTGCTCAAAATGTTTTTTGCTCTATTTTGTATTACGGCTGCATATTCATTCGAGAGAAACGAAATGATAATGACCACCATACGTCTGTAGTCTTGAGTAGACACTTCGTGGTAGTCCATAAAGCTCTCTAAAACGGGTAATATGCGCCCACGGAACTTGCGAGGGTATGAATTTTGGTTGTTAGCGATTTGTTCCAGATAATTTAAAGTCAGTTCCGGCCCAAGATTACTGAGCGCGAATACGGCAGCTCTGTGTACGTTTTCTTGTGGATCGGGGAGAGCAGAGTAAATCAGTGGTTCTACCACTCCCATGTCTTTGATATAACCCAGGATTCTAATAGCAGCAACACGCAGTGCTGTATTATGGGACGGTGCGCTCAATGCTACAGTCTGGGGGATAACAACTGCTCCCTCACGGCCTAAAACGTCTATAATGGCATCTACCTGGGGAACATGAGCCGGCTTTTCAACAATTACCTGTAAAAATTCAAAGAGCAAATCGGTTATTACGGTCTTATCCAGCAGCAATAACAGGTCCTCCAGACCTTGCATCTTTGATAAGAGCGGCGGCAATGAGCGATAGACTTCACTGCCTCCTTCATCGGCGCACTTTTTTATGATGCGGGCGATATTTCCTCTTGCCTGTTTGGACCCGACGAATTGCGCCATGACTTTTTGTAAACTCTGCGGGAAGATACTGTTGCTAACCGATTGATCTGTGGTAGTAGACCAGACGACACCGGCGCAAGACAGACTGATCATTAAGACATAATACATGTTGATTTGAGGAGTATTTTTCCCCTGATGCAAGCCTTGTATGCTGGCCTGGTTGTGCTTGTCGGCCCATTCGGCCAGGTGTCCGGCTAGCTGCATTGGATCATCTACTAAACCCGCCCAGATGGCTACCGGTTCGCTCCACGCGCCAACCGACTCTTCATCGCGGAACAAGTCCTGCCAGAAAGGAACCGTTTCGCGGTTATTTTTGTTGTACACAGCGTTCAGGTACTCAGCAACAAAGTACTCTGCAATTAACTCGTGTTTGAAACTGAGTACGCCATTGCGACTGATGGTAATGATGCCGCTGTTCTGCGCGCTCTCCAGCAAGTCGGCGACCGTGATGCGATCATAGGGATCGTAAAAATCATCGTCGGCTCTATACTCATCCAGCCAGTTAGTCACGGCTTGCGCTAACTCATCTAAAGAGGGAGAGCGATCTCGCCTGCCCAGTTGAATAGCATTGCGCTGCTTATTTCTCCGGCCTGTGCAAGCGACGGCGCTCAGGAATAGCCGCAATTTATGTTCGGTTGCCTGATCCAACCTTCGCGTCTTGAATAATAACGTGATTGACTCCTGGAGCAGATGGCCTCTGGAATTGATGCGCCTGGCCCGTTCAGCATCCAGGCGCATCAGCGTCTCGATCAAAGTAATCAGGATAAACGGGCTGGTGTAATCGTAGCGCAAACTTGTCCTGGTAATTTGCGTGACGATCTGGTTGACAGCGGCGGTGTCAGGCTGTTCCTCTCCTTTCGCGCGTTTCGCTGCCAGATAAAACTCCGTGAAAGGTTCCACGTCAAAGCGCGTGAGGGGCGGAATCGTCTCTTGTTTTACCAGCGCTTCGTGGACATATTGTTGGAGCAACACCTGATCCTGAAAGTCGAGTTCCCGGCAGGTCATGACCACTTTATTTCTGGTCGTTTGCATAATGCGTCTTAATTCGCGGCAGGCAATGGTCAGAGATGGGCCACTCAATTCATTTAACCCATCACACAGAAAAACGAGCCGGTTTTGTTGCGCGAATAAGGGCAAATAAGGGCGTATATGTTGAACGCCCATGATTTCATTGCGCTTGAAGGCGCGATTGTTTTCCTTTATGACGACGGCATTGTTTTCCAGGAGGTATGCCATGAGTGTTTCCTGTGGAAATGTAGCATTTCCATCAGAAACGCTCTCGGAAAAATTCTCCAGCAGAAAACCATCATAGTATTTCATTTGAATGAGCAAAGGTATCTGCCCCTGCTTGAAAGCAAACAGGTATTTTTCAAGCTCCTTCGTCTTACCCGCGCCTGGTTGACCGAGGATGAGCAAGTTCGCATTGGGAAATTTTTCACCCGTGATAGGCACTGCATTTGGATAGCAGCTTTTAATTGAATCGGCCAGTCCTTTCCTTATCGCCTGGCGATATGCCCTGATTGCCAGGCGTTCCGCGCAAGACCAACCGATACCCAGCGCTACTAACAGGCTGCCAGAGACGAAAAAGACAAACAATGCTATAGTCAAATGAAATTTTGGAAAAATGAAATGCATTGTTGCGAGTAGCGCGCAGAAAGCAAAAAACGCAACGAAGCTAATAATCCAGGTTCTAACAAAACGAAATGAAGTTTTGAAATGTCGCACAGTTCGACCTACCATTGCACTCTGTCTCAAAAACATTTGTAGAAACGCAAAGGCTTTTACCTTGCTAACTTTGAGCGAATAACTCCCCGGTAGTAGAGTATACCATATACCAACATATATTTTGACGTTTCATCTGTGTTCATTTACAAATTTGGGAAATTGTCAGTATATTGGCAGAGAAACAATCCGTCACTGTCCGACCATTACGCAAATAATGTATTTCATTTAAATACACATCAATGATTTTATGCATATTAATGATGTGAAAATATGCGATGATTGGTGGCTTGCTCTATCCATCTGAAAATATCATTCAGGCCATTCCCACCTGTGTTATGATCTATGTACAGAATGTCTTCTCCTGGAATAAATGCAAGTGCTATGAAGGTTATTTTTCGCAGTAAAGATTTTGCCAGTATTGATGGCGCGGGCCTCGGGTTTAACAACCGGCGTCCCGGCGCGGTTGCCTGGCATTATCAGGGGCGCGTGCAGCATCGACAATGGCAGGGAACGTATCAATGCCACTGGGACGGGCCGCAATTGCACTGGACCGTATATGGCGACGAACGGCTCTTCGCGTTGGCGGCTGCGCTCAAGTCGCGCGGATTGCAAGTTGAGGTCAAACAAGATCAAGAAGCGTAGAAGTGTACACAAATGGACAGAGATAGAGATATACAGAATGAACAGAAGCGCGTATTGCTGCTGATGTCGCCCGCCACCTACCGGGCGGGCGCGTTTTTGAGCGCGGCAAAGAAACTGAATCTGGCGGTGGTGGTAGGCATCGACCTGCCCGAAACGCTTTCAGAATACTGGCATGTGCCGCTGGGCCTGGACTTCACGGATACTCAAGCCTCGGTGCGAACTATTGTGAATTTCGCGCAAGAGCATCCCATACACGCCGTCCTCTCGGTGGACGATAGCGCGTCCGAGCTTGCCGCGCTCGCTAACGCTGCGCTTGGATTGGCGCAAAATTCGCCCCAGGCGGCGGAGGCTGCGCGTGATAAACTGCTAATGCGCACGCTCATGTCGCAAGGTGGCGCGCCCTGTCCCATTTTTCGCCCGTTTTACTTGCGCGATGACCCCGCCGAGATTGCCAGGCAGGTTAGCTATCCTTGCGTGCTTAAACCGACACGACTTTCGGGGAGTCGCGGCGTGATACGCGCCGATAATTCATCTGAATTTGTGGCGGCTTTCCAACGACTCAAACGTATGTTGCTGCAAGAAGGCAATTCCGAGTACGAAACGGTGTTTCTGGTCGAAGACTTCATTCCTGGTTTCGAGGTGGCGCTGGAAGGGTTGCTCACGCATGGGCAATTAAAAGTGCTGGCGTTGTTTGATAAGCCCGATCCATTAGATGGCCCGTTTTTTGAGGAAACGATTTACATTACGCCTTCGCGCCTGAGCGAAGAAACCCAGGCTGCTATTGCGCATTGTGTCTCTGTGGCTGCCAGATCGCTTGGCTTACAGGAGGGACCGGTACATGCCGAATTGCGCGTCAACGAACAAGGTCCCTGGATGCTGGAGATTGCCGGGAGATCGATTGGCGGACTTTGCTCTACCGTGCTGGAGTTCGGTGCGGGTATGTGCCTGGAAGAGCTGATCTTGCGCCACGCTACCGGAGAAGAAATTACCGCCATCGAACGCGAAAACAACGCCGCCGGGGTGATGATGATTCCTATTCCAGCGGCTGGTATCCTCAAAGCGGTGCATGGCATCGAGGAGGCGAAGCAGGTACCCCTCGTTACCGGCATTGAGATTAGCGCGAAACTGAACTATCCGCTTGTTCCACTGCCGGAGGGCGCGAGCTATCTGGGCTTCATCTTCGCGCGTGGCGCAGCACCTGCTGAAGTGGAAGCCGCCATACGCCGCGCGCACAGCTTGCTACGCTTTGAGATTCGACGCGAAATCCCTGTGTTGCGCCCGCTAACGGTAGGATAGGGAGTTTGAATGCTATTGCTGTGAAGAGCTTTTCTACTGTTCAGGAGAAGGCGCTGTCGTCTTGATATGCGTTGGCGAGACGCGCGCCTGAGAGAGGAAAGCCCAGTTGTTCTGCTTCACCACGCGCAGGTACATGTACGTCTCGGTTTGCTGCACGCCCGGCACTTTATAGAGTTTCTCTGTCAGGAAGCTTAGCAGGTGATCATTATCCTGGCATACTACCTCGGCTAACAAATCGGAACTGCCCGCCGTAATAATAAGATAGATCACTTCGTCGAAAGCGGAAATTTCGCGGGCAACCTCTAACAGCCTGTCCCCTGAGACACGAATGGAGATCATACTGGCGAGCGAAAAGCCCATTTTCAAGGGGTTAGTGATGGCGACGATTTGCATTACCTGGTTGTTTATCAGGTTGGCTACTCTCTGGCGCACACTGGCTTCCGATATGCCCAGTTCCGCCGCCAGCTTGGTAAATGGGCGGCGTCCATCGAGTTGTAGCGCCTCGATGATGCGCTGATCTATCTCATCTATCGTGCTTTTAGCCGAGTTATTGTTTTGATCCATGATGCGCCTATACTAACATCTTACGGCTCCGTATGCAACAATTTGCGAGCTATTTTTGCATATCATATTATGTAAGCGCGAGTAATTGCTCAATGTAGACCCCGCGAAAGGACAGTTGCCATGCCTACGTACCGTACCGGACTTATTTTCGATGAACGTTATTTACGCCACGATACTGGCGCGCAGGCCATTGTGCATATGCGTAACGGTTCTTTTGAAGCATCTCCCGAAGGTCATCCCTCCTCGACGACGATCACCAGACGGATCAAGGAATTTCTCGATGGTTCGGGTTTGACCGCTATGATGCAGCCCATACCCGCGCGTCCCGCTACCGAAGACGAGCTAGCCGCGTATCACACGCGCGCGTATATTCAGGGCGTGCGCGAACATGTTGAGGGTGGCCTGATGACGGGTGCGTGGGGAGAGATCGAGAGCGATACGCCGCTCAGTCCGGGCTCTTTCGATGCGGCGGTCTACGCTGCCGGTGGGTCTATGAACGGAGTGCAGGCCGTCATGCAGGGCGATGTGCGCAATGCTTACGCACTCTTACGCCCGCCCGGCCATCACGCCATGCGTAATAGCGCGATGGGTTTCTGCATCTTCAACAATGCTGCCATCGCCGCGCACTATGCCCGCAATACCTTTGGCCTGGAACGTGTGATGATCGTGGATTGGGACGTGCATCATGGCAACGGCACCCAGGATGCCTTTTACGCCGATCCGGGCGTACTCTTCGTCTCGCTTCACCAGCACAACTGGTATCCCAAACTATCCGGCGAGCTTGAACAGGTGGGTAGCGGCGCTGGCGCTGGCTACACAGTCAATATCCCGCTTCCGGCTGGCACCGGCGATAGAGGCTACCGCGCCGCCTTCGAGCAACTGGTCATCCCTATTGGGCTGCAATACCGCCCGCAACTTATCATCATCTCCGCCGGACAGGATGCCAACTGGCTCGACCCGCTTGCCCAGAATATGCTGACAATGGCTGGTTTCCATACACTATCCACATTCATGCTTGCCCTGGCGGAGGAAATCTGTGATGGCCGACTGCTAATGCTGCAAGAAGGCGGCTATAGCGTGGCATACGTCCCATATTGCACCGTTGCCGCCGTTGAGCCGCTTCTCGGTGTTGATCTCGGCATCGTCGATCTCTATGCAGGATCATCTGAATTGGAGCGCTGTATGACCATCCTGACGCAAGAAACGATAGATGCGCTGGCGGCGGCTAAAAAGTGGCAGAGTAATTGGTGGAAGATTTGATTTCGTATAGCCATAAGCTATTATGCATGGAGAGGAGTACATGGTATGGGTGATGCTTCATACAACGAGATTGCTGAATGGTACGATACCTATCTGCGCGAGAATCCTATTTATGCGGATATTGTACTGCCGAACGTGTTGGCTCTGGTTGGCGATGTGCAAGGGCAAAGTGTGTGCGATCTAGCCTGCGGGCAGGGATGGATTGCGCGCGAGCTTGCCCGGCGTGGAGCGCATGTTACCGGCATCGATCTTGCGGAGAATCTCCTGACGATCGCGCGCCAGCATGAAATGCAAAGCCCGTTACATATTGAATATGTGCCTGGCGATGCGCAGGTTGCCCGCGAACTGGCCGGTAGCAGCTTTAATGGATGTATATGCGTGATGGCCTTGATGAATATGCCCGATATTCCGGCGGTGTTCTCGACTGTCCGCCGCATTCTCAAACCCGGCGGTTGGTTCGTCTTCGCCATCACCCATCCCTGCTTTCAGACACCGGGAGCGCAATGGATAACCACGCCAGAAGGCAAGATAGCGCGTGTTGTCAATGCTTATTTCAATGAAGATGTCTGGACATCGACCAGCCCCGGTGGAGTGCGCAGTCGGGTAGGGGAACACCATCGTATGCTCAGCACCTATCTCAACACGCTGGTTGATGCCGGACTGATATTTGAACAGATGGTAGAGCCGGCAGCGAACGATGAAATCTCTAAACGGTTGCCGGGTAACTGGGAAGTTCCCTCCATCATGCTGTTGCGAGCGCGGAGACATGTCTAAGAGTACGAATGACACTATACCCCTTTCATGGTAAACTACAGTGAACAATGCCGCTCGAAAGGAGATAAAGTTGTGGTGATTCGCGTGTTACTTGCCGACGACCATGATATTGTGCGTGAAGGGCTGCGCGTTTTCCTGGGGCGCGATCCTGAACTAGAAGTAGTTGGCGAGGCGGCGGATGGGGAAGAGGTGGTTCAACTGGCGCGTCGGCTACATCCAGACGTAGTGCTTATGGACCTGCTCATGCCTCAAATGGATGGAATCACTGCTACAACTATCATCCGGGGCGAGTTGCCGGAAACAGAGGTTGTGGCCCTCACCAGCGTATTAGAAAGTGATGCGGTGGTGGGAGCCGTTAAAGCAGGAGCTATTGGCTATCTTCTTAAAGATACCCACGCCGACGAATTGCTGAAGGCAATTAAAGCGGCTGCCGCCGGACAGGTCCAGCTTTCTCCACGCGCGGCAGCCTTTCTCATGCATAAGGTAAGGGTGCCTGAAACGCCGGAGAGCCTGACCGAGCGTGAAACGGAGGTATTGCGCCTGCTCGCTCAGGGCCTATCGAATAAGGAGATTGCGCGTACTCTCCAGATAGTCGAGGATACCGCGAAAGTGCATGTCCACAATATCCTCGCCAAACTCGGCGTGCAGAGCCGCACCCAGGCTGTTTTGTACGCGATGCGTTTGGGCTTAGTAGTAGCCGGACCGGAAAAGAAACAAAAGAGGCCGACAACTTGAATGTGCTGGTTGAGAAGATGACGGAGGGACGAACTTTGAAACATGCTGCCAGCTTCCTTTCATCAAAAAAAGTGCGCGCGAAGCCACGTTGGAGACGCTACCTAAATGATAGCCTGCTTGCCATTGGTGGAGTCGCGCTTGTTACGGCGATCATCGCACTTGCTCACCTCTATCCTAAAATCCCAACCATCTCGTTTGTTTATCTGCTTCTGGTGGTTGCCCTGGCGGGCAGGCGTGGCCTGTACGCTGCGATCCTGGCATCGCTGCTATCCTTTCTCGCCTTCGATTTCTTTTTCTTCTCGCCACAGTACACCTTTATCGTCTTGAATAATCAAGACCTGCTTACGTTGTGTGTTTTCCTGGTCATGGCTGTTGTTACAGGCCAGCTAGCATCAGCACAGCGGCGACGCGCTGAAGAAGCCACGACGCGCGAAAGAGAATTGCGCCTCCTCTATGAGCAGGCCCAGGAACTGGCATCACTCCAGGAGCGGCAGCGCCTGGCGCGCGAGTTGCATGACTCCGTTTCACAGGCTCTTTATGGTATCAGCCTGGGAGCGCATACCGCTCAGAAAGCGCTGGAGAACGACCCTCAGCAGGTTAAAGCCTCGATAGAGTATGTGAATACCCTGGCCGAAGCTGGCCTTGCCGAGATGCGCGCGCTCATTTTTGAACTGCGCCCGGAATTTCTGGAAACGGAGGGACTGGTGGTAGCTCTCCTAAAACAGGTGGATGTTTTACGCGCCCGTTACAAATTGACTGTCGAAATGGACATGGATGAGGAACCTGTACTCGCTCTCGACAAAAAATACGCCCTGTACCGTGTCGCGCAGGAGGCGCTGCACAATGTTGTGCGACATGCGCGCGCCACTACTGTTACCATCCGATTAGTAGAACAGGAAAATGAGATTACCCTGGAGGTGCGCGATAACGGCAGAGGCTTTGATCCAACCAGCGCGTTCCCCGGACATCTCGGCTTACGTTCCATGCGCGAACGCATCGCAAAAGTCAGCGGTACGCTGGCCCTCGAAAGTTCCCCTGGCAACGGAACCAGCATTCGCGCCCGCGTGCCTGTACCGGTAATATCATAGGTTCAATCCACCTGGGCGGCTTGTGTCCAATATCCACTTTATTCCCTTTTTTCTGTTTGCATTGTCTTATGTAATGTGGTATAATTAGAACAAGATTTCAATGTATATTGTACACTAAGCTGGGTTTATTCCGTATCTGAGTCGTAGAGAAAGAATAGTTACAAGAGAGAATGTTCCATGCCCATAAAGGAAAGGGGCAAAACCGATGAGTATGATACAGCTTACACAGAGCATCCACATAATGCCTGCTGGTTTCAGCCGCTATGGCAAACCGGCTATGCAGCCCGCGCTGCCGGGTTTGGAGATTGAGGAGGACAGCAGGCCGATCGTCACCAATAGTCAGATTGCTGAAGTGCTTTCGGGCATTGCAAGCCTGCTGGAGTTTCAGAACAGCAATCCCTACCGCATCCAGGCGTATCGCAATGCCGCACGCGGTGTGCTTGAACTTGAGGAGCCTGCTGCGGACATCATCGCGCGCAAGCAGTTGTTGCCTGTACCTGGTCTGGGCAAGCGTTTACAAAATCGTATTGCCGAGCTGGTCAATACTGGCACCATGACCTTTTACCAGGACTTGAGTTTGCAGTTGTTACCACCCGGCGCGCGGGCGTTGATGGCTATTGAGTATATTGGCCCTCATATCGCTATCCGACTCTACGAGGAACTGGGCATCGATACACCCGAAAAGCTGTGGTGGGCAGCCCATCGCCAGCGCATCCGCGCCCTGCCCGGCTTCGGCGCGCGTAGCGAAGCGCGATTGAAAGGGTCTGCGGCTCAACTAATCAACCGCAAAAAAGAGAACAAACAGCTTGATGGGGTCGCATAGGCACCATTAACCAGTGGTTCATTTTCCAGGCGAGGGGTATGCATTACTCCTTCCTGGAAAATGAACCTTTTTTGTTGACAGGGCGGCGATATATCTATATCCTGATAAAAAAAGAGGAAGTGACCGTTAGTGTTTACACCAATTTTAGCGACGCTGGGATATATTCTTTCGCCGGATAGCAAGCAGGTCTTGATGATTCATCGTAACAAGCGGCCTGATGACATCCATTATGGCAAATACAACGGATTGGGGGGGCGTATAGAGCCGAATGAAGACATCATTACAGGGATGCGCCGCGAAATATTTGAGGAGTCCGGGCTGATTGCGGAACGTGTGTTGCTGCGTGGAACTATCTCCTGGCCCGGCTTTGGCAAGCAGGGGCAGGACTGGTTTGGCTTTATTTTTCGTATTGAAAGCTGGCATGGCGAGCTTCACGAAGGCAACCACGAAGGCACGCTCGAATGGGTGCCGCGCTCGTCGCTGCTGGAATTACCGCTCTGGCCGAGCGATGCACTCTTCTTACCAATGGTCTTTGACGATGATCTCCGTCAATTTCATGGTTACATGCCCTACCACAACGGCGAAATGGTCAGTTGGAGCTATGTGCGTGTTTAAGAGCAGATCAACTTTGCGTTTGCCCCTGTAAAAACATGCCTATCTCGCTCAACGCCGCCATCGCGCGACAGGTGATCTCGATGGATTCGTAGTAAGGAATGCCTTCTTCACGTAAGATGCGCAGCGCGGGAATATCGTGCCTGGCGTAGATGCTCTGTAGCAGCACGGGTTTGTTGTAATGCCTTACCAGTTTGCCGAGTTCGCGCGCGGCTGCCTCTTCGCGGGGGCCAAAGTCTTCCGAGAGCAGCCAGCGGTAGCCGCCAAAAAGCCCGGTGATGATAACCCCATCTACTTCAGGGTCTTTTAGACAGACTTCGGCGAGCCAGGCGAAGGCCAGGGGGTCTTCGTCTGCGGCTCCGGCTACGTCCACCGGATTTGTCGATGTGGCGCGCGCTGGCATGAGTTTGCGCAACGCTTGCTGTGTTTCCGCGCTCAAAACTGGCACTTCCAGTCCAGCGCGAATGACCGCGTCTCCACTGGCGACGACGCTGCCACCGCCATCGCCGATAATGGCGATACGACGACCACCGCCGGGCGTGGGTGGTTGCGTTGCCAGCGCCTGGGCAACTGGAAAGAGTTCATCTGAACGCACGACGCGCGCGACGCCGCTGCCCAGTAAACCAGTATCGTGATCGGGACGCACGGTGGAGATAGTGCCGGTATGAGCAAGCGAGGCTCGCACGCCAACCTCAGTCGCGCCGCTCAACAGGATCACGGTGGGCTTGTAGCAGCCACGCTGGTACATACTATGCGTCACTTCGCGCAAGGTTTGCTCCTGAATAGCCTCGACATATCCGGCGATGACGCGCGTTTCCGGGTCGCCCGCCAGGTATTGCATACATTCAGGAAAGGTGACATCGACGGCGTTGCCCACGCTCAAAAAGGTGGTAAAGCCGCAGCCATCCAGGTGCGCCTGCGCGTAGAAATACATGCCCAGGTTTCCGCTTTGCGAGACCAGCCCAATCGGGCCACCGGGCAGGGGAAAGACCATACCCAGCGCGTTGAGTTGCGCGCGTTTAACGTACACGCCCATACAGTTGCTGCCAAGAATGCGAATGCCATGTTCGCGGCAGCGCAACACCAACTCCTGTTCCAGCGCGCGGCCTTCCGGTCCCGTTTCGCTGAACCCGGCAGTGATAATGACGATGCCCTTTACGCCATGCGCGATACAATCATCGATGGCCTGTGGCACAAATTGATAGGCCGTCGCGATAATTACCAGGTCAACTTGCGTGGGTACATCACGCAGCGTTGCGTAGGTTGGGCGACCCAGCACTTCTGGAATGGACGGGTTGATAAGATAAATAGGGCCGGGGAAACCTCCGGCGATCAACTGGCGGGCTGCTACGTGTCCCCATTTATGGGAAGCGCGCGACGCGCCCAGGATGGCGATCGCGCGAGGATTCAACACCTCCTCCAGTGTATAGGGAACGTTGCTCATCCCTGCTCCTCGTCGTTATCGCTCTCGCCGGGGTTATTTTTGCGTTCTTTGCGTAATAGTTCTTCCACGCTGCGAATCAGGCTGTCCGCGCTTGGCAACGGGCCTGAGACGAGTGGCTTATCAGGAGTGGTAGTGGCCTCTTCGTCTTTATCTTCATCAGACTCGTCATCGTCGCCCTCGGCCAGCATACTCTCGGTCTCGCTTTCCAATTTGCGCACGTAGGCGCTGGCTTCCGGGTCGCGCGCAACAAGCGTGGTAATTTGTTCCTCAAAGCGAATGGCATCATTCTGGTAATCGCTAAGGTCAAGATCAAAGGCCAGGAAAGTGTTCAAGTAGGTCAGCAATGCGGCTGTCACTTTGATATTCGGCGTGGCAACCAGGTAGTGAGGCGCGGCGGCCCACAGACTCGAAACCGGAATTTTGGCTCGGTTAATGGCATCATGCATCACGCCTGTAATACCTGTTGGACCTTCATAACGCGAGCCTTGCACGTTGATTTCATCCATACGTTCCAGCATCTCCGATGTCGAGGAGTAACCGGTCACTGGCACATCCATAGAATGAGGAATGTTCGCCAGAAACGCGCCCAACAGGAGTACTTCCGAGGCATTAAAACGTTTGCAGACTTCCACAAAAGCTGAAGAAAACGTCTTCCACTTGAGTTGCGGTTCTACGCCTGTGAACAGGATCACATCGCGTTCCCAGACTGGATCAATGAATGCATAGAATTGATTGGTCGGCCATTTGATCGAGCGTACCAGGCCCTTTTTCGTCTGCACAGTGGGGCGGGCTTCAGTAAAGACATAAAATTCCTCGCCCTCCACCTCGGCAATACACACCGTTTTCCAGCGATCTATAAGGAATTTAACTGCTGTTGTAGCCGCTTCTGCCGCATCATTCCAACCAGAGAAAGCGGCTACAACAACGGGATTACGCAACTCAGGCTTTTTATGATAGTGTACGAAAGCCATGTGAACTCCTCTACGCGCGCATGTTCCATTCTCAGACATGCATTTTGATAATTGTTCTTATTGTATCATGTCTGAGAAGAGCTGTAGGTTATACTGTAAGCGCGAAATGAAATAGGCTTGGTGGGTCTCCCGCCACCTGCTGGGAACGCGAAAGATTCCAATGCACCAGCGAAAAAAAGCGCACATTCTCGCGTAATCGCGAAAAAATATCACTCGTGCAGCGCGCCTCTTTTGGCTGTTTGCACCTTCTCGAGGAGGGATTTCACACGAGGGTACTTGTTTGCCTGAGCCAGGGTCAGTTGGGCCAGTGCGAGAAGTGCGTGCTGCGTCACCGCTTTCCCGCGCGCTTCCAGCGTTTGGATGGCCTGGTGCAGGCGCCCCACGGCCTCCTCTTCACGCTGCTGCCATCGCCACGCCTGGTTCCGGTTGTACTCATCGAGGACCTGCTGGAAGCGCGCCTTGATGAGGGGATAATCGTCGAGTCTCTGTAGGGGAAGATGGATCATCATCGCCACTGTCCTGGGCAGCACAGATTCACCTGCTGCCTCCAATTGCTGAAGAGCTTGCTCCATTTGCTTCAGGAGTACTTTCTCATGCTGTTCGACACGGCTTCTCCTCCGGTGTCTTTTCCCTTTGCAATGATCCAGCAGGACTTTGACGCGTGGGTAACATTCCAGGTGTCTTTGGGACAGGCCAACCGCTTTACAGACCCGCCACTGCGTCACCGAGTCTCCCAGCGAGACAAGGTGGGCCATCGCTTGCTCCACCTGGTTGACCAACTCTTCCTCGCGTCGCCGCACGCGTTGTTTCCCTTCAGGACTGTTACCATTATACTGACTCACCAGCGTTTTGACCCGTTGGTGCTTGTTCAAGCGTTCTCGTGACACGCCAAGCAGCTCACAGATCTGCCCCGCTGTGACCGGCTCGCCTCGGGACTCCAACTGTGTGATGGCTTGCTCGACCTGCCGCATCAACTCCTGCTCCTCGCGGTGCCTGCGCCGCGTCACGTTTTCTTGCCGGTTGTAGGCAATCCGCAAGAGGAGCACCTTGACGCGTGGATACCGAATCAGCCAGCTGTACGTCATCCCGACGATGTGGCAGATGCGTTGCTGTGTGACTGGCTTCCCAAGAAACTCCACTTGCTTGATGGCTTGCTCTACGCGCTTGAGCAGCCCATCCTCTCGTTGGTGATCCAGCCCCACCGTCTCATGGCTGCGTTTCAATTTGGAGCGCTGGAGTACGGTCTTGACACGCGGATACTGTTGCAACTGCGACACTCGTATGCCGACGAGCGCTCCAATCTTGCCGTGCAGCACCGGCTCGCCCTGAGCCTGTAATTGGTGGATGGCCGCTTCTACCTGGCCAAGCACTCCCTCCTCGCTGCATTGGGAGAGAGGCTCTGGGAAGCGGCCTGCATCGAAGACCTCTTGCAGCGAGAGATCGAGGGCATCAGCGTACCGCAGGTAGTCGCGGAAGGTGGCTTCCCTGGTCCCGTTGCCGTACTCGATGGCCAGGACCTCGCGCCCGTCCTCTCCCACTCGCTGCGCTATCTCAGCGATAGTGAGGCGCCGCTGTTGTCGCGCGAAGTCGAAGCGTTTTCCGAGCGCCGCCAGCGACACTTCTTGCGAGGCGGCCCAGGGAGAGAGAAGCCTCTCGAGTTCCCGTGCGCGACGAGACGCGGCGTGTGCTTCTGCGGATGCGAGTGGGGCCGTGCTGCATGTGCTCACATCTCCCCGGCAGATCGGACAATACGCCATACGCGCATCGCGTGCTATGAGAGGGAGGGAGGACCCGCAGTGCCCGCATTGGTCGAGGAGCGTGCATGCGTGCTTGACGCAGCCCGAGAGCGACGTAAAGCGCCAGGTCAGGGAATACGAGGGAGAGGAGGCTTCCGCCAGGCAGCGGGGGCAATAGCGCAAGTGTGGGGCAAGGCTTCCTCGAAAGAACCGGTGGAAAGGGGTGGTATGGGTTGGGCATCCGAAGTGTTTCCCCAGAAAAAAGAGGGTCGTTGCGAGCAGAGTGGTCTCAGAACAGCCTGCGAGGTCTGCGAGTCCCGTGTATGGCGGGCAGGGGTAGTCAGCAAAGGTGCGCATGTGCTCCCATCGGTTCTGGGCATCAGCCAGAGCCGCGATCTCTTTCAGCGACTTGAGCCCATTGGCCTCGGCCAGGCGCGTGATGTAGCTGGTAAACGATTCGAGGTGTGCTGGTTGAGGATGCAGCGGCAGCAGCTGGAAGGGATAGCGGTGAGCAACGAGCCTGCCAGGTGTTTCCACATGCTCACCGCTGCTCTCTTTGGCGGATGATATCGAGGAAGTCGGTCACCTGTTTCGTCTGGATCTCTTTCCATGTGGCCGCTAAGATCTTCGGCTCCAACGAGGCAGCGTCTGCCTCAATTGCCCGACGACACGCATCGCGAATCAGGATCATGATGTCGCGCAGAATGCCCCCCGTCCACTGCTCGATCAGGGCTGCTGGCCCCGGACTCCCCTCGAGGACGCGGGCGGCGAGGTGCGAGTCCTGGCTGAACGGGAGGAAGAGGGCGATCGTGGTGAGCAGATCCTCCAGAAATCGCGAGAATGATGATATCGCGCAAGCGATGCAGTTTGGTTCGCTCCACTCGTGGGTCTTCTACCTGGGCAAAAAGCGTTTCTAAATCTTGCAGTCGTCCTTCTTCCATCTCATGCTCTCCAACTTTTTTGACCTATTTTACCACCTCCACCTCCTTTTTCTCTCACTGATGAGTTTATTTAGATGCGATTGCCCTGGCAGCATAGTGGCCTTGCTTGACAAAAACGGTGGTGAGACGATCCCTCATGATCCGCTTGGAATCGGACAGGATTTGCGGATGATCATCGACCATCACATAGTGATCGGCGGGGTAGGCCCGCATAATTTCGTCTAAGTGTCCCTGCTTATGCGTGAAGAGCAAGACGCGCCCCTCAAGCGCCTCCGCAAGGTGGCTCTTGATGATTTTCTCTGTCTGGAAGACCAGGTCGCCGTCCGAAACAATGACGGTTTCTCCCATGCTGCGCAGGTGCTCGAGTGTCTCGATAGTATAGGGGTACAGCCTCTTGTAGAAGGGGTATTCAAAAAAGAGCGAACGGACGTGCTGGTAGAGCTGCTCATTCAGCTCTGTACTCGGAGTTTGCTCGCGCAGCCTGGATAATGCCAGTGGAATATCAACAACTTCCCTCTCTTTGCGCGCCTGCTCATACATCTCCCAAAACCTCGTTGTGAGTTTGGGACCCAACGCTACTTGAAGCTGTTCATCCCAATCTTTTTTTATGGCGTCGTTGTCCAGCAGGGTATTATCGACATCCAGTAAAAACACCAGTGGTTGCATAGAAATGCTCCCTCGCTTGCTCTCTGGTTACTAACCAGACCACGTTCTCATTCAGAGGTCGAAGGTGTAGCTCTCCCCGGACCTGATCTCCCTGACCTGGTCTCCGACACCCAATTTCACCGACCGGCTCAGGCTGTCGACCTCGGCGCCGACCCGCAGGCGGCCGTCTTCGAGGGTGACCTCGATCAGCAGCCCTCTGAAGCGCATGGGGAGGGTCAGACCGCGCAGATGGTCCATGGCCTTGGGGTTGAAGTAGAGGACGCCGTCGCGAATCACCTCGCCCAGGTAGCTGCGCTGCACCAGGTCCAGCGTCCCCGCCATCACGCCCATGTGGATGCCCTCGGCCGTGGTGCCGCCCTGTACGTCGCCGACGTCGCTCTCCAATGCCACCATATAGCGCTCCCAGGAGGTTGCCAGGTCGATCTCCGCGAAGACCCCGGCATACACTACGAAGCTCAGGGTGGACCCGTGTGAGGTGCGGGCATCGTAGTAGGCGACGGTCTTGCGCAGCGTCTGGGGCGTGTACGAGTAGCCGAGGCGCTCGAACATCTGCTTCAGCTCATCCTGCCGGAACAGGTAGAACAGTAGCACGGTGTCCGCCTGCTTCGACAGCTTGTAGCGGTCGGGCTCCTTTCCCTCCGCCCGCAGGATGCGGTCGAGCCTCTGGATGTTGCCGTACTTCTGGCGATAGGCATCCCAGTCCAGTTCCTCCAGGTTCTCCCAGCCCTCGAACTGGCTCATGATGCCATCCGCGTTGAAGGGGACGTACATCTTGCGGCTCATCTCCTTCCAGGTCTCGATCTCCCGGTCGGTGAGGTCAATGCGCTCGCAGAGCGAGAGCCGCCACCGCGCTGGGAGCAGGTCGAGCAGCCTGCCCGCAACGTCGGAGATCCACGCCACCATCACGTTGGTGTACGCGTTGTTGCGCAGACCAGGCTCATCGGAGTCCGGGTATTTCTCGTGGAACTCGTCCGGGCCCATGACGCCGTGGATCTCGTAGCGGCCACGCTGCGGGTTGAAGTGAGCGATGCTGGACCAGAAACGGGCGATCTCCATCATCATCTCGGCACCCGGCCCGAGCAGGAAGTCGGTATCTCCCGAGGCCTGGATGTAGTGCCAGATGTTGTAGAAGATGGCCGCGCTCACGTGCCTCTGGTTCCGGCTCAGGTCCGGGTCCCACACCCCGGAGCGCGGGTTGAGGTGTACGACCTGGGTCTCCTCCTTACCGTCGCTGCCACTCTGCCAGGGATACATCGCGCCCCGGTAGCCGGCGTCGCGAGCCAGGGCGCGGGCCTCGTCGAGTCGGCGGTACCGGTACATCAGCAGGCCCCGCGTGATCTTGGGCAGCCGGAAGTTCAGGAAGGGATAGACGTAGAGCTCGTCCCAGAAGATGTGGCCGCGATAGGCTTCCCCGTTGAGGCCGCGCGCCGGAACGCCGGCGTCCAGGTCGGCCGTGTGGGGGGAGCAGGTCTGCAGCACGTGGGAGACGTGGAAGCGCAGCAGGAACTGGACCCGGTCGTCGTTGGGTACCCGGATGTCGCAGTCGTCCCACAGCTCGTCCCACGCACGCTGGTGACGGTCGCAGGCCTCCTCGAAGGTGCCCAAACGCCCGGCTGCCTTCTCGGCGTTGGCCAGGGGCTCGTTGATCGCCTGGTCGTGAGAGGTGTAGAACGAGACCAGCTTCTCGACCCGGACCGGTCGGCCTTGCTGGAGGGCGAAGCCCAGCGTCTGATGGGCATAGTCCTCCATCTGATAGAGCCCGCGCTCGACCTTCAACTCACCCGCGTCTCCGTACACGCGCGTCCTTGCCGCCTCGGCCACGTAGATGCGGGACTGACGAGACTGCGCGATCAGGGAGATGGTGTCCGGATACGGAGTCCGGCTCGCCACCGGATGCAGGTGGTGGCCCTCGAGCTCGCGGTAGCGGGTGACGCCCTGGTTGGTGACGCGCGCGTCAAGCGCCGTGATGACCTCCACCAGGCCAGACCAGTTCTCAGCCGTGATGGTCCACTCCAGGGCCGCCTGGTGCATGTCGGCCATGCTGACGAAGCGGCGGCTTGCGAGCGTCGTCTCGCGACCCCGGCGGTCGCGGAAGCGAAGCCTGCGCATCACCGTGGCGTTGCGGAAGTTCACCTCATGCCGGTAGCTCAGCAGTTCAACGTTCTTCAGGGTGATCGGCTCGTCGTCACCGATGCGGAGCTTGAGCACGAGCCAGTTGGGAAGGTTGGTCAGGTCCTCGTTGAGTACCGGGCGACCGCCCATGATGGTCGTCTCCCGGTTGTAGCAGCCATGTGCGTAGGTACCCGGATAGTGGACGTCGTCCACGTCGGCCCACTCGGCGCTGCCACGCGTGCAGAAATGGCCGTTGCCGGTCGAGGTCAGCACCTCCCGCAGCCTCTCCTGCTCGGGCTCGAAGGTGTCGTAGGCGAGCGTCCAATCCTTCGGATTGGGCTCGGATCCCCCGCCGGGCGCCGTTGGCTTCCCCTTAGCGGGGTCCAGGGCGGCGAGCCTGTTGAGGAACTGCTCCACCTCCCCCATCGTGTTCAGCACGTAGTCCGCGGTGGTAGTGCGGCCGGCGGTCTCAGGGTCGTCGGTGCTCCCCACGAAGATGCCGATGCCGCGCCCCACCAGGGCTCGGAAGGCATCCTCGTCCGTGACGTCGTCGCCCAGATAGACGGGGACCACGTCGTCTCGGTCCAGATTCAGCGCCTTGAGCAGGTAGAGTACCGCTTTGCCCTTGTCCCAGTCCAGCCTGGGCTGGATCTCAAAGACCATCTTACCCGGCATGACCTTGAGTTCCTGCGGGTGCTCGCTGAGGACGGCGTCAACGATCTTCTTGACGCGGGGTCGCTGTTCTTCGGGTACCAGGCGGAAATGAGCGGCCACCGAACTCTTCTTAGGTTCGACCAGGGCTCCCGGGATGTCGGCCAACTCGGCGCGAAGCTTTGCCTCCACCTCTCGCAGTAGGCCCTCGAATGACGCGCCCACCTCACGCTGTATCGGCCCTCCGGTCGGGCTCCAGATGTCGAACCCTTGGTCGCCAGCCACGATCAGGTTGTCGAGGCCCATGAGTTTCTGCACCACCTTGCGGTCGCGGCCGCTGACCACGCACACGGGGACTCGTTCGGCCAGCCTGCGCACCGCCTCACGCATGCTGTCCGAGATCACGGCGTCCTCCGGTCGATCGCGGATCGGGGTCAGGGTTCCGTCGTAGTCGAGGAACACGACCGGCCGCTTGCCGGCGAAGCCCCGAGCCAGCGCCTCGCCCGCGCCGAGCGCGGGCGGTAGATCGCCAATCTGCCTCTCCATAGTTGCTTACCTCCCTGTGTGAGTCGCCTCCGCCGGATGCCCTGGCCACCTGCCCTCAGTGAATGGTTGTCGGTCCAACTGGCCCTCGCTCAGAGCGTTCACTGACGAAGCTAGTGATGCGAAGGCTTCTGTCACGGCATGGTCACAAGCCAGGGGCCATGCGGCTCATACTCACGATTATGACGTAAGGCTCGCAAAAGCGTGAGATAGCTTTCACTCGTGTAGGTATTGATTGCCATGATTCGGAGTGATGGAGTTGAGAGCAGAAGGTGGAACGTTGCTCTTCCCAGACCTGCTTCTGCGTGCGCAATGCCATCCGTTGTCCGATCTGCTTCCAGTGTAACCAGGGGGCGTTACAAACAGCGTTACAGACGCACAGAACTGTTTTCCCCTGGACACCATCTTGATCGCCCACTGGGGCAGACGATGCTCGTGCGCTTGACCTAGTTCGCCAGACAGGGGCGATTCCCAGCATGTTCTGCCCGCCAAAATGAACGCAGAGTGAGACACCATCAGACCTTCTACCAGGAAAATAGAACAGAACGAGCGTTGGAAGCATTGCGTGATCTCCCGCCCGCGTGCGCTGGTGATTCGAGAAGGTCAACAAAAACGTATTGCAGGCCGAGAAGTTGTGCCTGGCGACATCCTTATGCTGGCAACGGGCATGAACACTGAGCCTGGCAAGATTGGTAAGGCGCTAGAGTCTGTCAAGCCGGAGGAAACCAGGCTGCAACGAGAGACCGGCCGACTGGTCATGTTCTGGCTCTCGAAGGACTGGCCCTCTGTGTGCTCGTCGTGCTGCTCTATGGCATATTACGAGGGCACTGGCTCAATGGGGTATTGGCCGACTATCACGCTAGCCATGTCGGTGTTGCCCGAAGAATTTCCTGTTGTGCTCACCATCTTCCTGACCCTCGGTGCCTGGAGATTGGCGCAGAGAGGTGCGAGGCCAGGTACCAATGGATGTTCAGGTCGTGGTGCCAACTGTGGCAGGAAGCCATTCATTATTTAACGCTCTTTGTAACGCTCCCCGTGTACACTGGAAGCAGATTGGGCAACGGACAGCATTGATCACGCAGAAGCAGGTCTGGGGAGAGCAACGTTCCACCTTCTGCTCGAAACACCCTCTCAAGGCAGGGCACTGCTTCCGAACGGCCTGGAAAATGAGCGAACCGTCAGCAATTACACGAGCAAAAACGTGTCACTCACGCATTTGTTTTTTGTATTTGAAATATGGGTGCTCTCTACGCC
>JBOGTO010000089.1:0-14516 GCA_050695155.1 Ktedonobacteraceae bacterium | reverse complement strand
GACTTCGCGCGCGAAGAGTTCGACCGCTTCCTCATCGGCCACGCGATCAAGCGACATGACCTTAATTGCCACGCGCCTGTTCAGGGGCGGCGATTGCTCAGCTTCATAAACATCGCCAAACGCGCCGGAACCAATCCAGCGCGTCACACGGCAATCGCCGAGGGGCGCATCTTGCAGCAAATATTTGCAGAAGCGGCAAGCAACCTGCTCATCGACCGCTACTGTTATAGCAGCATCGTTCTCACCAGAACCGGCGGCAGAAGATGAAATACTGCTATTATCATGCGATTTTCTGGGATTTAAACAATATATCATAACTCTTCAATAGTGGGGTACGCTGACCCCGGCATATACAAACGCTCCCCGCGCAATGATACCATAGCAATGACGAAACAAAGTATGAAATAGTTCACAAAAACAGGACAAATGCGCAAAACGCGAAAAATCGCATAGTTTTATGGATCAGTTATCACATCCCACAGGTATTACGTCTGAATGCAAACCAATCTTACAGATGTTAATTATCCGGCGGAGCTTTGATAGGAGGCATATTCTGGCCGCTGCGTATAGCGGCGGCTAGCTTGCGGTCATTCTGCGCCCCCAGTTTTATCAGGGGGAACGAGCGGTGAAATTGCTTATCAAGCTGCTGCGCTTTTTCATCGGAGAGCCGGGCGCGGCGCTCATAAGCATGAGCCAGCATTTCGCGCTTTTCGTCGTCGGGAATGTCCAGTAACAACAAGCAGGCCAGCGCGAAATCGGGCTTGCCCTGTTTAGCATAGCCCCGCGCCAACGCCAGACCATCCGCGCCCTGCTGCAACTGCTGTCGCGCATGAGTGGTAAATACTTCTTTTAGCATGGGGGCATATTGTTCTTCAAATGTCTGGGACACGATCAGGCTCCTCGGTATGTTTCATATACATTTATTTTCAGTTCCTATAATGGTAGCACATTTGCAGGAACGCGGCACTTGCAGCGCGTCCTGATAATGTTTAACGACCGAATGGGAGAAAGGGGTGTCCTCGTCCTAATAGACATTAACGACCAAATTCGAAATGGTCGCTCCCATCCTGATGAATTTTGACAACCGAAAAGGGAAATAGGGGATCAGGTGTCGTCCTTGTCCCTACAGTTACGAGAGCGACCGGTTCACGGTATTACCAGTTTTGGTCGGCAAAGTTCATCACTATGTAGCATACCAGCTAATGGTAACGGTGGGGGTATGGATGCGTCCTAGCAGGTGATAATGGCTATCCAGCCATTGTTGCGCGGCCTGCGCCTGTTTCGCTGCCGCGTCGGTGGGAACGCGCCCGACGATATAGAACAGGCGCGGGTGCTTTGCAGCGTAAAGCGCCAGGGCATGGGGGTCAACCGCCGCGTTGGAACCTGTGGCGGGATCGACCGGGCCGAAGTTCTCCCAGGAGAACGCGCCCGGCGAGTCGCTGGTAAAGTGCGTCCCGTTCGGATAGGCGCGCAGGTAGTACTCGACGGCAATCTGGCAGCCCTGTTGCACATCGTTATCGAAACAGACCAGTCCGTCGCCCGGCTGCGAGCGCTGCTCCAGCCAATGCACGGTTGAGTTCCAGTCCTCCACCTGAGCGCTTCTATAGTACACCGGTACCAGGTAGAGCGCGAGCAAAAACAATCCCGCTATCAGCGCAATCTGTACTCCACGCCAGCGCAGCGCGACAAGCGCCAGTCCCACCAATAGAAACAGGGGTGGGAGTACCGTCACGAGGTAGCGCGTCGAAAAGAGGCGAATCGAACCCTGTGAAACGATGAAGCTGCTAATAATCGGCACAAAAAACCAGCATACCAGGGCAAACGCAATGGGCAAAAACTGTTGTATTTTTTGCTCGCTCTGCTGATCGCCAGGGCGATAAAAGGTAACGTTCTGCAATATTGGTCCAGAATCTGACATATGTGGCAGCAAGGCGATCAGCAGGGCGCAGAAGCAGAACACGAACAGCACGAGCAGGTAAATATTGCTGCTGGCGGTAATCAACTGGAAAAGCACGACCACTTCATGCAGGTGAGGCACAGGCAGCCAGCCCGTTTTCGGACCCTGCAAACTTTCTAGCAACATGGGTATTATCAACACACCGATCAGCAGCAGGCTTGCGATAAAGGGGCGCAGGCGACGACGCGCTATAGCGCGCCAGGGGCCGGGCAATAGCAGCAGACCACCGAAAGCGACGACCTGCGCCACGATAATCAAAATGCTGAACAGGTGCGCGTATACTGCCAGCGTGTTTGCGATAATGAAGCAGGCCCACCAGCGTCTGGTATGCGTCTCGCGCGTGAAGAGGGCAAACAGGGCGTACCATGCGATACACGTTAACAAGAGTTGCAGGCTATACGCGCGCGTTTGCTGCGCGTAGGTCAGTTGCAAATAGTTGAGGGTAAAGAGGCCCGCGCCCGTGATGCCAGCCACCAGCCCCAGGTAACGCCGCCCCAACAGGAAGACCATCACCGAGGCGAGCGCGGCAAATACTGCCGAGGGCAGGCGCACCACTACTTCGACCGGGTTGAAGCCGAGCAGTCCGGTCAGACCCAGCCAGAAGTGCAGGAACAGGTAATACAGTTCCATGTTCGGTTCTGGCCCCCAGATGATATGCCACAATAAGGGTAGAGGCTGCCGCGCCAGTTCAACCGAGAAAGCTTCATCAAACCAGATGCTCGGAGTACCCAGATTATGCAGGTCAAAAACCAGCGCCACGCCAAATACCAGCAGACACAGCAGCCAGTTTGAAGCCAGCACCCGTAAGAGCCGCTGCCAACCCGTAGACTTTGCGGCATCTCGCGGCCTATCTTCAATACTGGCTTCCGCGCTTTGTTGTGATATATCGCCCGTCTGTGCCATGTCATTCCTGTATGTATAGCATTCATTTCTATTGTCTTGTTTAGAGAACGTTCCTGAGAAGCAGCTTGTAACAAAGCGATCTTAATCTGGTACAGCATTACGCTTTCTGTTATAATAGCGAGGCAAACAAACGTGGAAGATAAGGACTGACTGATTATGCCCGAACAATATAGAGCCTTGCAAGGTTTTAAGGATGTGCTGCCCGATGAGCAACCGTACTGGCGGCTGATCGAGAAGACGGCGATAGAGGTGGCTGAACTGTACGGATACCGGCGCATCGAGACGCCAACCGTAGAGGAAACTTCGCTGTTCAGCCGCACCACAGGTGAAGGCACCGACATCGTTGACAAAGAGATGTATAGCTTCAACGACCGCCCGGACAAGGAAGGGCGCAGCGCCAACCTTTCGCTGCGACCCGAAGGCACGGCGGGTGTGGTGCGAGCATACCTGGAACATGGCATGTTCCAGCTTGCGCAGCCCGTCAAGCTGTACTACCTGCGCGAGCCAATGTTTCGCCACGATAAGCCGCAGGCGGGGCGCGTGCGCGAACACCACCAGTTCGGCTGCGAAGCGTTGGGCGAAAGCGACCCGGCAGTAGATGCTGAGATGATCGGCCTGCTCTTCCAGTTTTATACCAGCATGGGCCTGCGCAACCTGCAAGTCTCTCTCAACAGCATTGGAGACCGCAACTGCCGCCCGCAATACCTCGAGCGTTTGAAAGAGTACTACCTGCCGTTGCTCGATACGTGCTGCGATGATTGCCAGGTGCGTTTCTATAAGAACCCTTTGCGCCTGCTCGATTGCAAGGAGCCGCAAGATCAGGCCAAGATTGCAGGTGCGCCCAAAATCGTCGATTACCTGTGCGAGCCATGCCGCGAACACTTCGCGGCGGTCAAGCGTTACCTGGACTTCTACGAAGTTCCCTACCAGCTTGACCCGTTGCTGGTGCGCGGCCTGGACTATTATACGCGCACCGTCTTCGAGGTGATCTCGACTGCCAGCAAGCAGGCTCTCAACGGCGGCGGGCGCTACGACGGGCTGGCCGAAATCCTGGGTGGTAAGCCTACACCCGGTATCGGCTTTGGCGCAGGCTTTGAACGCATCTCGCTGGAACTCAAACGCCAGCAGATCGCGCCACCGCCAGATGCGCGCCCACGCGCCTACGTAGTCTATATGCGCAAAAGCGCGGAGATGAAAGACGCGGCAGTACATATCGTGGCCGAATTGCGTCGCGCCGGTATCAAAACCGAAATGGGCTACGGCGACCGCAGCGCCAAATCACAGATGAGGCAGGCCAACACCTCCAGCTCTGCTTATGCCATCATCATCGGCGAAGACGAACTGGCAGGCAGCTATGTGACTGTGCAAGACCTGCATGCCGACAAAGACTTAGAGCTGGAAGCCAAGCAGGTTAAGGTGCAAAGTGACGCGCTGATCGCTTACCTGCTAAAAGAGTAAGTCGTGTGATGATTAGGAACGAGGGCGGCGCAAGCGCCCCACCCAGCAACCACCCATCCCCCGCCCCTACAACGGTTCGCCATATGGTAGCAGTAGGGGCGGGAGAGGCTGGGTAGGGCGGTGGGGGCGCTTGCGCCGCCCTCGTCCTCTGCGATGGGTCATGCCAATTTGGTAAGTCGTGTGATGACTAGGAACGAGGGGGGCGCTTGCGCCCCCACCCCTCATCCACCCATCCCCCGCCCCTACAGTTGAGGTGATCGGTGCGTTTCGGTTTGGGGGCGGGTGTTTGCGCCACCCTCGTATTGCATGGATACGTTACTGACCTCCTGTTTGTAAGGGTTATCACGAATATATTTTCTGATCTCTTGTAATTCGGCTTTGTTAGAGATGATGTGATCGTAATAATCTCGTTGCCAGAAATGATCCCCGCAGATGTCTCCTAATGTCCTGAGATAGCTGAGGGCAGCCCGGCCTCTTAGCGATTTATAAGCGCACACGATTCTGCCCAGTGTAGGGCGGTCCTGGGCATCGGGACGTAACCAAAGAATGAAATGAACATGATCGGGCATTATCACATATTCATCCAGGGCAATCGTGGGAAAACGGTGAGGAAGCGCATTCCACACCTCATTGACAATGGTACGCACGGCAGGCATTTCAAGATATGGTTCGCGCCCATACAAACAAATCGTCACGAAATAGGCTCCCGGTCGGCTATAATCATACCCCTTGAGACGAATCGAACGCCGGTGAAATTTCCACAAATTACTGTCCACTTGATAACACCTCTTTCAAATATTGAATGTATCTCCGCAATCCGATGTAGGGGCGGGGGCGCTTGCGCCGCCCTTGTCCCTGTGTGCTATCTATTCGAGCAATTTAGGCAACGGGGGATCGCTCTCCACTAAAAGCGATACATCCACATTCAGCGCACGCGCGAGCTTATCCAGCGTTTCAGTGGTCACAACAGCGTATGGATCATTGAAAATACGGCTTATGGTCTTACCATCAACCTCGGACTTGAAGAACAGCTTGCGCTGACTCAGGCCACGCGCCTGGGCAAATTCCTTGACTTTTAGCCGTGTAGCCATACCCTGTCTTTTTCCCTTCTTGTATACCTTGTACACCTGAGTATAGCAGAGCCGATGGC
Organism: Ktedonobacteraceae bacterium; assembly: GCA_050695155.1. Lineage (GTDB taxonomy): Bacteria > Chloroflexota > Ktedonobacteria > Ktedonobacterales > Ktedonobacteraceae > CF-113. The sequence continues at coordinate 9,048 of JBOGTO010000089.1, read as the reverse complement.
TTGACAATAGCGGAGCATAAACGTAGAATGATGCTAAGTTTATTTACTCGTATAAATCCGATGGTTTATAATCCAAAAATATCTTGTAATAAAGAAATATCGGCACCTGCGAAAGGAAACTTGAATGACGGACGAACTTCAGAAACGCCACATGCAAGCGTGGGGGCGAGCAACTCAGAGGGCCAGGCATTGCTTTGAGTTGCAACGGCAGGGACGCAATACAGATGATCCGGCACTACTGGCGGCAAGAGAGACGCTGCTGACAGAACTGGTCGAACTGATGAAACTATCACAAGATCTGGATAATAATGGCCCGGCGTGGAGGAGAGGCGATATTTACATGACAGGGGCGAAGGGTATGTTAGCGTCGTGTGGCGTTTCGATGCAGGAAATCGAGGCTTACCGGAGCAGGTTGGTAGATGACGATTCTACCGGGATTTCGTAATGCTTATTGAGGTTCAAGCATCTCTATTCACTCTTCTTGTTTACGCTGCATCGCTTCTCTGTAAACCCGCTCGTAGGCGTCGATCATGCTGTCCAGGGCGAAATGCTGCTCGATGTGGGCGCGGCAATGAGCGCGGGGGATGTCGTACAGATCATCGACGAAGGCGGCGGCCTGGGCGCGCTCGCCCTCTTCTACCAGGAAGCCCGTTTCGCAGTGGCGGATGATCTCGTCAACCGCGCCGCGCCGGTAGGCGATGACGGGCGTGCCAGTCGCCATAGCTTCGACGGCGGTGAGACCGAAGGGTTCGTCCCATTCGATAGGGAAGAGCAGGCCGAGCGATTGACCCATGATCTTCCACAGTGCCAGGCGTTCCAACAGTCCCAGGTAGGTTACGCGGTCGCCCGCCTCTAGTAAGCGCGGTTGGATGTGTTCTTCAAAGTAGGGGCGGTCATAGATACCGCCGGCTATCAGCAGGCGATAACCCGCCATCGCCGCAATGTCTATGGCCGCTTCGACGCCTTTCTCAGGGGCGATGCGACCGGCGAAGAGCAGGGGCGCATCCGGCGATGGCGTGGGCGAAAAGGGGATGGCGTCCAGGTCCAGCCCGTTGTATATCACCTCGTCGATAGCGGTATATGGCTCATACATGCGGGCGCAGGAGTGCGAAACTGCTACCAGCGTTACGAGGTGGCCGCGCTGATCTAGCACGCGCAGGGCATCATTGATTTCAGGTGATAGCGCCGGGAGATGCAGGGTGTGCAACACGGGAATATGCGTGAGCAGCGTGCTGGCGGTGTAGGCAGGCCAATCGAAGGCGTGGACATGCACCACGTCAAACTCATCGCTACGCTGCCGTAGTTGTAGGAATAGATCGAGGAACAGGTTGGCCTGCGTAAAGAAGCCCTCGTCAGCAGCGCCTTCGTTCACCGGGCCGGAGAAACTGGCGGGTCGCACGCTGTCGGGAACGGTGACGGTCTCGATGGCGACGCCCGGCACAAAGGATGTATCACGCGCGAAGAGCGTCACATCATGCCCGCGTTGTTGCAGGCCGTGCGCAAGATCGGCCAATAGCGCCTGCGCGCCGCCAAGGTAGGGCTGCAAAATGGGAGAAACGAGGGGGGCAACCAGCGCGATACGCATCACTCACCTCTATAACTTGCAATATTATTATCGGTTTCGTAGAGCTTCACTTCATAGAGTAAGTTGCCGGGCAGCGCGTCGCGCAGCCGTTCCCAGAACTTGATAGCAAGCACTTCGGCGGTTGGAATACAGCCCGCCAGCCAGGGAACGTCATGGTTCAGATGTTTATGATCGACCCAATTGATGACCTGTTCTTGCATGGCATCTTTCAACGCGGTCAGGTTCAGCACCATACCCGTTTGTGGGTCGGGCGTCCCGCGCACCGTCACCTCCAGCACATAGTTATGCCCATGTCCATTAGGATTGGCGCATTTGTCATAAACGGCGTAATTTTCCGCATCGCTGAGCTGCCTGCTCCACAGGCGATGGGCCGCGCTAAAACTGGCGCGTCGTGTTAAGTAAACCATATATGTGTCCTTTATGTGTTATGTCTGTTATGCGTTGCTAAAAATTTCAAGGTTCGTGCCGTTTAGCATCCGTCCTGAATCATCGACCAGGAACAACAAAATTTCAGCCATGTCGCCGGGCGTCATGCCTGCCTTCAAGTGTGGCGCGGCCTGGCGCAGCATTTCGGTATCCACCGCGCCGGGGCTGACGACGCAGACGCGAATATTGTGCGGCTTGCCCTCGACGGCCAGAATCTCCGTCAGGCTGGCAACTCCCGCCTTCGAGACGTTGTACGCGCTCAGACCCGGAAACTTCTCTACACCTTTTACGCCTGAAAGCGATGAAAGGTTGATAATCACGCCCGAATGCTGCCCGGCCATAATACGAAATGCTTCGCGGCAGCACAAAAACGTACCGCGCAAATTGACGTTTATCACGCTATCCCACGTTGCTGCATCCATATCAACAAATGGTTTCACCGCCACTATTCCCGCGCAATTCACCAGCGCATCCACCTGCCCATACGTCTCCATCACCCTGTGGAACAGGCTGACTACATGCTCTTCATTTGAAACGTCGCCCGCGATAGACAACACGGAATGCCCCTCGCTCTCAATTTCGCGTGCAACTTGTCCAAGCGTGGCGGCTGTGCGACTGAAAAGCACGACACGCGCCCCTTCGCGCGCGAAACGCGCGGCAGTAGCGCGGCCAACCCCGCGCCCGGCCCCGGTAATGATGATGACACGATTCTGGATGCTCATGTTAAGAATTATAGCACTTAGTTTGATTGAATATTGAGGGTCAGTAGTAGCCTGTGCCTCAACTGTATTTTTAGGCTGGTCTTACTTTTTAAATAGCTCATTATGTATAGCCTTCTTCGCCGCCTCTATACCTGTCTCTATATGATGTATGCTGTTCTCTTGAAGAGACTTTATCAAGTACTTCAAGTCTGAGAAAGGTTCTGATTCCATACTCCAAAGTTCCTCTTCTAATGCCTGCCAGAATGTATTGAACGCTGTCATGTTCTCGCCCATACGCCAATACACTTTATGAGCAGCCAGCTGGAGAATTTCTAAGTTCCGGCCATAAGGGTGCAGGATAGTTGTGGCTAAGGCATACTGTAATGCCTCCTGGTCTCCCATTTTCTTATTATCCATCAAGTGAACTCCACTTATTTCTTTTAATACCTCTGATAACCCTTTCGGGTAGAATAGTGTTTTGGCAAAATTCTCACGAGCAATTTCTAAGAAGTCTCTGGCTTTTGTAGGATGCTCTTCGAGAATGAGCAGGCCCTTATGAAGAGAGACGTGGCCTGTTACCGTCCCTCCAGTGTCAAGCAGTTCTTTACTTTGTGCTAGATATTTCTCAGTAGTTTTGAACTCCCCTTCATAAAGGAGGGCAGGGATTTGACGGAGCAATGCAAATCCTACATTCCCATGTAGGCCAAGCTTGCTATCATAGTTCCCGGCTTTCTGTAACTTTGCCAGACCTTGTTGTATGAGCGCCTGATTCTCTTGCTGTATACCCCAATCAACATATGTCCGCCCTAACCAATGTAATCGCGTACTTTCCAGAGCCATGATCAGTTCATTACCTTCACATACAAGAGTGCAGCCGTATTCGGGAAGATGAAGTGATCGTGGGTTCTTATCGCCGGCGTTTTGCAGTAGTGTTCGGCTCTTGAGGAGAACCTGCCTGGCCTGGCTAAATTTATCTTGTTCATAGTAGAGCCAGCCAAGTCGAATATAAGCTTCTGCTATGGCTAGCGTACCTACTTCATCCTCAGACCTGTCAATAACCTCTTTGAATCTTCTTTCAGCAATCTCAAATTGACCGCAGGTAAGCGCCATCAGTCCTGCGCTTAATAGACATCGACTCCATTTGGTCCAGTCGCCATGATATTTTGCCTCTTGTGCAGCCAGAAGCCAAAACGTTGCAGCCTGTTGCCACTCATGTTGCTGGTTTAATATCTCTGCATACTCTTCATGAGGTATATCTTGAAACAACTTTTCCTGGCTGCTTGCTCCTGGAATGTCTACCAGTTGAAGTTGAGGAGGAGATGACGTGGTGCTTAGAACTGTGGATACCGCGCTAAGACCTGCTAATTCTAAAAATTCACGACGGTTAACGGGGTGTCCAAAATTTTTTAGAGCTTCCGTCAGCACATCTGTTAATCTCTGCCTCTTAGTGTTTGGCAAATGAGATTCCCCCTTCTCGACATGTTGTAGCGTTCCCTTATTAAGATCACTAAGTTGAGCAAGATGCCCAAGAGACCATTCTAAAGTCAAACGGTATGCTCTTATTTTTTGCCCGAATATCTGACGATTGTAATCGTCCTTCCGCCAGCCCTTAGCCATCACTCTAACCTTTCTTTTCTTAGAAGCGCAGCCAGCGAAGCTATTATATCGCTTTTGTATAACGTTCTTCGGGTAAGGGCGTTGCAAAGTTGCAAAGTTGCGACCCTGGTGTGCGATATACTCTGCCTGCATGTGGAGAAAAGCTGTAAACCAGGAGGAATCTGGTTCAGTACAGTCAATCCACTTCCTGCAATGGGCAGGAACCCTTTCAGTAAAGGGTAACGGGAATCACAACTCGAACAGGAGGAACAGGAGAGAACATTATGGGAAAAGAAAAAGTTGTCGTCTTCCTGGATTATGCCAATGTCAACCGGGCCGCCAGGGAGAAAAGGTACCGGTTGGACTACCAGCACCTGCTCTACTATATGAGCGAGGAGCGCTTTCTGATCGATGCGTATTGCTACGTTCCCATCAATCCGCGCAACGAACACAGGCGAGACGGGGTCATAGAGGAGCTGTGGCGGTCTGGCTACATTGTGACGAGCAAGGTGGGTACAATCGCCGGAGGCACGTACAAATGCAATTTCGACGTAGAAATCACGATGGATATCCTCAAGGTGGTACATCAAGTGAAACCTGACATTATTGTGCTGGCGTCAGGCGACGCTGATTTTCTCGCGCTCATCCAGGATGTACGGAAAACTGGTGTGCGCGTCGAGGTGGCGGCTTTTGAGGAGAACGCCGGGATAGACATGATAAGCAAGTGTTCGGGGTTTATCGACCTGGCCGTGTACTATGCCGGCTACGTGGCAGCGCAAAACGGTGCGCAGGGCGAGCAGAGCGTAGCAGAACAGTACCAGGACCTCATCCAATCGCAAAACGACGAGCAAGATGAGGATAGCAAAGCAGAACAAGAACTAGACCAGGTTCTGCTCCAAACACACGAGAGCGATCTAAACGAGGATGATGTGAAATTACCTGTCGATCAGGTGGACAAGCAGGCACATGTGTCTGCGCCTGACCTCATCGATGAACCGGATTTGTAAGCTTGCCATTCACTGGCTAGAAAGAGGTTTTACACATGGCAATCGTTAACGGCAGAAGAATTCAAGTCCCACCCGCTGGTATTACCGGTCAGGACCTGATCCAACAGATGAATCCTGGCCCTGGTCGGCGGCCAGTCATTCAGCAAGGGCTGGCTTTTCGATCTGTTCAGCCAAATTATACCTATAAGCCGACGGAATTGTTTGATAGTCGCGGCAAGCCGGTCAAGATCACCACGATCCCTGATCGGACAAAGGGCATGGTCACGTATGGAGGGGAGCGTGCGTTTCTCTCCAAACAGATCATTACCGAGCAGGTCTACGACATTGCACAAAAGTTGTTTAAGAAAGGCGTGTCCTTCGACGAAGAACACGCTGATTGGATGATCGCCAATCAATACGTCTTGCCACCCATCTGGCATAGCATTGCCAGGACAACCGATTTGCTGGTCGTCTTTCCGACCGAGTACCCAGAGTTGCCACCGGTGGGTTTCTACCTCAAGGAAGAGATACCACTTTCCGTCAACGGACACCTGTACCAGTCTGCCTATCATGAAGCCTGTAGTGATCCATTGACGCAGGGCTGGAAGTGGTATTGCGTCTATATTCACGCTGGAAGCTGGCAGCCTGCCCCACTACAGTATGCCGGGGATTGGAGGAAAGGCGACAACCTCTGGACCTACTTTACGCTGATCAGTGAAGTGTTGTCGGGAACAGATGATTAGGACATATCAGGTATTTGCCCTTTACGAAAGGACCTACCGGTGAGTACACCTATTCGAAATCTCATCAAGTTTAAGCATGGTGATCTGGGCTGCTTGAGGGAAAGGCTTCTCGCGGACACTTCAAAGGAACATTTCGCCGTGTTGCTGGGAATGACGCAGAAGATCAATGGCTACACGATTATCACGGTCGTTGATGTCCTGTTCCCGGCGCAATCGGACTACGCTCATCAGAGCGTGGCCCTGTTGCGCATCAAAAAAGCCTTTATCCACCAGGCATTAGTTGAGCTGACCAACAGGTACGATGTCGATACCATTATCGATGTGCATACCCATCCGTTTTCACAGGGCGGCGTGGCGTTTTCGGCGACCGACGATGGCGACGAAAAAACGTTCTTCCGGTTCCTGAACAAGACGTTTGAAGGGGTGCATTACGCGAGTATCGTGTTCTCGCAAAGCAGGTACTCGGCGCGCGTCTGGACGGTCAGCAGTGGCTCTATCGTGGCGAGAAAGGCGCTGCTGAAAACTCAGACGAGTCCAGAGAACATCAGCAGCGCCGACTTTCGCCAGGACACGGATGAACACTATGAGAAAACGGCGCTGACAGGCGCGGAGGGCTTTTTCAGCCGAAGCGCACTGGCGCTTGGGTTGGAGGTGATGCGCAGCATCATGCATGACCAGGTTATCTCAATTGTTGGGGTTGGTGGTCTGGGATCAGTGGTGGCGGAACATCTCATCCACATGGGGTTTCACGAGATCAACCTGATCGATCCTGATGTGCTGGAGATGTCAAACCTGAATCGCGTGGTGGGAGCCTACTACGAGGATGCTGAACAGAAGCGCTCGAAAGTTGAGGTAGTTAAGAGGCATCTCACCAGGATCAATCCGCAAGCGACAGTGCTGGCGTGTAAAAAGGATGTACATGAGAAGGAGATGGAAAGCGTGCTGGCGCTCTCTGATTGGGTGATTGTGGCAACCGATAATCATGCCAGCAGATTACGGGTACAGGAGCTAGCGGTACAGTATTTTGTGCCATTACTCTCTGTGGGGGTCAATATCAGCGTGAAAGGGGACACCATCGAAGATATGAGTGGAGAGGTGATTACGGCCAGAGTGGGCGACTACCTGTGTTTACAATGCCTCAACCGCATCAATCCGATTAAGGTTGCCAGCGAAAGGCATCCAGACCAGACGATTCGAGAGGAGCTGGTGAAGCGGGGATATGTGACGGGGAAAGACATCAAAGAGCCTGCGGTAAAGACGCTAAATACTGTTGTGGCGACGATGGCGGTAGAGATGTTGATTAACCAGTATACCGGTGCGAGAAGGCATGTGCCTGTGCTGGTCTATGAGAACAACGGGTCTATGAGCATGTACGAGGATAGAGAGAGCGTGCAGCAAAGGAACAAACACTGTTTTCTGTGCAACATCTGAGAACTGCCTGTTTCATCTACATAGAAAGTGAGTCAGGCGCGTCAGATGAAGGATAGGAAAACACCCGCGAAACAGCCCCGCGACAGCTTGCCCTGGCGTTCGTTGGAGCAGCAGGTGGTACGCGCGCAAAAGCAAATCGCTCAGGCTGCTCAACGTGGCGACAGGCAGACGGTGTATGATTTGCAGCAGCGTTTGCTGGAATCGGAGGCGGCTCGACTGCTGGCGGTGCGTCGTGTTACCGGGGAGAACCAGGGCAAGGATACCGCCGGAGTTGATGGCATCAAATCGCTCAATCATGCAGAACGGCTGGCGATGGCATCTGCCATTCACCCTAAAAACTGGAACTACCAGCCGCCCATGCCAGTGCGACGGGTATGGGTTCCCAAGCCTGGAACGGCAGAACGCCGTCCGCTCGCCATCCTGTCGATGATCGACCGGTGTAAGCAGGCGCTGGTGAAACTGGCGCTCGAGCCAGAATGGGAGGTGCGGTTTGAAGTGCATAGTTACGGCTTTCGTCCGGGACGCGGCGCGCATGATGCGATAGCTGCCATTGTGGTAGCGATTGAACGCCAACCAGTGTATGTATTCGACGCCGACATTGAAGCGGCGTTCGATTATATCAACCATGCAGCACTGCTTGCCAAACTGCAAACCTATCTCGCGCTCAGGCAGATCATCAGTGGCTGGCTGACGGCGGGAGTGATGGATGGTGCTAGCTATTCCCCCGGCGAAACGGGGATTGCGCAGGGAGGCGTTCTTTCGCCCCTCTTGATGAATGTCGCGCTGCATGGAATGGAAGCGGTGATGAGGGATGGCGCTGTCAATGGGCGCGGCAGGGTACAGCCACTGCTGGTGCGCTACGCGGATGATTTCGTGGTGTTGCATCCTGATCTCAAAGAGCTACAGCAGGCGGTAAGGCGCGTCAAGAACTGGTTAGCAAGGATGGGATTACACCTTCGTGCTGATAAGACACGCATCACGCATACGCTGACTCCCTTTCAGGGACAGGTGGGGTTTGATTTTCTGGGTTTCAATATCCGTCAGGAGCGAGCGAACGGGGCAAGGATGAAGACCATCATCGCGCCCGGCCAGGAGGCAATCAAGCGCCACCTGGCTGCCATCGATCAACGGTTGCAAAAGTTGCAAACGGCTCCGCAGGCGCGGGTCATTGAGGAACTCAATCCGCTGATTGTGGGATGGGTGGCCTACTATAACGGGGTCGTGCCAGCCGCAACCATGAGCCGCTACGATGAGGTGCTGGAGCAGCGACTTATGAACTGGGCTGGTAAACGCCATCCTGGCAAGGCGCGTGACTGGCTGCTCAACCGCTACTGGCAGCGTGTAGGGAAACGTGAGAGGGTTTTTGCGACGCATGACGGGGCGCAGTTGCGCACTTATTGGCAGGCGAGCATCCTGGGAGGGTAGGGTAGGTAGCTGGGCTAGAGCGGGGGCCGGACGCCCGCAAGGGGCGTCCCTACATTTTGGGAAACCACCCGTCCCCCCCGCCGCCGCGTTTTCCCACAAGGGGCGGTGGGGAGGGGCCGCGAGAGATGTAGTGACGCCCCTTGTGGGCGTCAGGG
>JBOGTO010000088.1:0-1649 GCA_050695155.1 Ktedonobacteraceae bacterium | reverse complement strand
GCCGATCCGCCGCTACAGCATCCCCTGCTGGCTCCTACGGATTATTGCGGGTTAAGAGGCAGGCTAAAGCTGAAAGTTGAACCTTCGTCTTTTTGGCTTTCAACCCATATGTGACCATGATGCCGTTTGATAATTTCGCTGGAGATATAGAGGCCAATGCCCAGGCCGGGATAGGTTTTTTTCGCAGGTTCGTTCACTTGATAGAAACGCTCAAATATTTGCTTGTGATGGCTTGCCTCAATCCCGATGCCAAAATCCTGCACGCTCACAATGGCGTTGTCCCGCTCATTTGAGAGACGCACAATTACCTTGTCGGCTGCCGGCGAATACTTGATGGCGTTGGTGACTAAATTAATGAAGACTTGCCCGATGCGCTCTCTATCGCCACGTACTCGCGCCGTTGTGCAGCCTTCGAGGAGAAGCTGATGGGTGAATGTCCTCGCCTGAAGATTTTCAATAATTTCCTGTGCGAGCGCATCCACGTCGAAAGGTTCTTCCAGGTATTGCAGTTTGCCCTGCTGCGCCCTGGAAATATCCAGCATGTCATTGATGAGCCTGGTTAGCCTGTTCAACTGTTTATTGATGGTGGCGAGATAGCGCAGCGACTCTTCATCCCCCTGTTTTGTGAGGCGATATTGCAAGAGATGCGTATAGCCTATCAAACTGGTAACAGGCGTATTGAGTTCGTGGGAGACCATACTGATAAATTCTTCGGTCATGAAACGGAAATGCGCCTCGCTCTCTTGCAGCGCCGCTTCCATGCGCTTGCGCTCCGCTACCTCGACTTCTAGCGAGTTCCCTTTCTGCTGTAACAGGGTAATGGCAAGCAGCCGCTCATCCGCGCCGGTCAGTTCAGTATAGCTCTCGGCGGGGATGACTCGCTCATGCTGCCGGCAAATCTCGGCAAATTCCGCCTCGTAACCCTCCCCGTTGAAGCCCTGCATGGGATAGACGCAGAAAAGCGCGAATGAATATGTCTGAGCCAGTGCGTTCCAGAGTTCTTCCAGGCGGATGGCCGCCGCCCGGTTTCCATCTGCCCATAGCAGCGTGACCAGTTCCCCAAAGATGCGCACCTTGCGTCCGTCCTTTGTTGCTTGCCGGATAATTCCCCCGATGACCTCAGTGAAACGCGCCGGGTCCAGGAACCCATCGACCATGATTTGCGGCAGAGTAGCTGCTGCGTCCATTGAGACGTATGTACCGCGCGCGCGGGCCACAGCGAGCGCACCGTCTGCCTTCAAACGTTCCTCGATGCTTTCCCTGTGCGGCTGCGTGGCTAAAATGATACCTGCATCCCCCGTTACCAAACTGGCGCTGATGAACTTGCTCACCGAACTCACGAGAAATGCATCCGTCTCACAAAACTGGACGAAATGTTCAGACTCACTCACTTCCTGCCGGGATGCCAGTGCCATCGAATTTGCTCGTCAACTTTCCAGGACTAGACACTTTTCAAATACTATAACATTTTTGCGCTGCTCGAACAATAGAGCAAGCAGCCCATGCCAGGGCTTCTCAAAAGTCGAGTGGGTGGAGCATGGCATGGGGCAAGCAAGGCGACCGCAAGGGTCGCCTCTACTAAGACGACGCAATGGCTGCCCCAGGCCGTTCTTAGTAGAGGCGACCCTTGCGGTCGCCTTGCCTCTTTC
>JBOGTO010000087.1:0-5169 GCA_050695155.1 Ktedonobacteraceae bacterium | reverse complement strand
ATCAGCACCCATACTACTCGCTAACGGTTCCTCCCCAGAACCCGAAGATTCTTTATGGCGAGACCGGCACTAATCTCTATCGCAGCACCGACGGCGGGAATAGCTGGACAGCGCTGCCTCATTTGAGCGGCGGCACGTTCTCAGTACTGGCAGTCGTACCAGACAACCCATCCGAAATCTACGCTTCCCTCTCCTACCCGACCGCCATGTACCGGCTCAATGCATCCGGCACTGGATGGACTTCGCTGACGCCGCCAGCATCATAGAGATGAGATGCGATAATCGCATCCCTACAAGGATATTATGAAATGAAGATATTGAAATGGGCGATGACCAGGGCGGGTGGCTCTGCCTCCGCCCTGATAGTTGTTGCAATAATGCTAGCCTCTCTCATATACCTGCTCTTTCCGGCGGCAGGTACGGCGCGGGCGGATGGGGGCGCGCCAAACCTGGCGTATATTTCGGGTTCGAGCAAAGGTATCAGCGTGGTTGATATTTCGCAGAAAGCGGTGACAAGCACGTTCGCTCTCACGGGCGACCCGCGCACCATTTACCTGAGTCTGGATGGGCGCTTCCTGTATGTCACACAGCCGTCGCTTAACCGCGTCACGGCGTTGGCGGCCAGAAACGGGCAGGTATTCTGCACACTTAACGTTCCAGGTCAGCCATCTCTGCTGGCATTTGACCCCGGCACCAACCTGCTGTATGCAGCAGGTAACGCAGCTGCCAGCATCACAGAATTTGATCCCTCTAATTGTGCCATCAAGAAAACTATCAAGACGAGCGGACCCGTTTATGGCATGGCAGTAGCCAATATTGGCACTGGAGCCAACGGCAATCAACTGTGGGTCTCCGTTCCCGATGGGCTACAGGTCTTCGACAACCGGGGGCTGGCCGCTTCGATTCCTATCGCTGGTGGAGCGCAATATGTCAGCATTCCCCCCGGCGTGATGGTGTATGTCACAACTAAAAGTGGCAAACTCTACCCTGTCAACCTCAGCACTCAACAGGCGCTGGCTCCCATTCTGAGCGGCGGGCAGTTCGGACCAATGGACTATGATGCGCTCACCGACGATATATACGTGCCAGACATGCTCAACAAGCAGGTAGATGTGCTGGCTCCCATCGTTTCGCCAACGCCACCCCTGCCAACCGAACCCGCGCATGTTATCAAGCTGGGCGTCGCGCCCCAATCCATCGCCATTACCAGCGACGGGCAATTTGGCTTTATCGCGCTGGCCGGAGGCAACGTCGCCATGCTAGACGTGCCGGGAAAAACGGTTTTCGATACCGTCTTTGTGGGCGGCAATCCGCACTTCATCATTACCGGCCTCTACCCTCCCCTGCTGGGTACGACACCGTCGGCTGTCTCATTCTGGGGAACAGTGGTCAATATCGTAGCCTACGTGCTGATTTTTGTGCTGCTGATCGTACCCACCGTCTTTTTCCTGAGAAGGGCGCGCGTGAAGCCTGCTAAAAAAGAGGAGGGCAAATAATCTCGCCCCACCCGCCATATATCATCCTGCGCTTCGGCTTGTCATCCTGAGCGCAGCGAAGGATAAAGAAGGCTAGAGAAAAACAAGGGAGAAGTCATAAGAGTACGTACAATTTAGTTGGGCAGAAGGCACACAAAGGGGGAGACAAGTGATTTTCAGCAAGATCCGAGACCCCAGGTTTATTACCGTGCGTCGCGGCGGCACCCTCCAGGACGACGATCATCGCCTTCTTGCAGTGTGGGCGGCTGATTGCGCGCAGCACGTACTGCATTTCTTCGAGCAAGTGCAACCCGGTGATAACCGTCCGCGCCGGGCGATTGAGCAGGCGCGCGCCTGGGTAAGAGGTGAGATTCCCATGACTCAAGCCCGTACCGCCGCCGGACACGCCATGGGCGCGGCACGAGAGTTGAGCGGCGCGGCAAGAGAAGCGGCTTACGCGGCAGGACAAGCTGCGGCGGTGGCTCATGTGGCAGCTCACGAACTGGGCGCAGCGGCCTACGCGATCAGGGCCGCACGCGCGGCGGCTCCCAAAGATAAACGTATGGAGGCTGGTCGCCTGGAGTGCCAGTGGCAGCGCTCACAGCTTCCCAGTGAAATCCGAGAACTCGTGCTCGACGACCAGAGGTTACGGAATGAGTATTGCTGGTTCGTATTCGATTGCTGACCAGTTCGTTCGGACCACTGCGTTCCTCCTCGTTCCCCGTGTCCGTGTCGTCGGCGCGGGCCTATCCCGACTTCTCGTTCCATTGGTTGTCGGACCCCTGGAAGAACTGTCAGCCTGACTCCGGCTGTAAATCCCAACAGTAGTAGGGCGAAAATCCAACACCTATTCTGGTGAGTACATGTCTCTGGAGCTGCTTCCCCACCAGAATAATTGTTGGGAAAGCACCAGTTTCCTGTTGGGATTTACAGCGCCTGGCGCTATTGCTGCCTCGTCGTGATTGCCAGAATCTCCGGTGCCGTTTCCACGATGCGCGGAGCTACCATGCGGGTCACGATCTGGTGGAAAGCAAAGCCGTAGATGAGCGACAGGGGAATGGTGATACTCCAGACCCATTCGACGTTAAAGATGTATGGCAAGAAAACCGCCGCCGCTACCGGGGCTACCAGTATGGCGGTGACCACCAGCATCGCCAGCGACATCACGCCGCGCAGGCAACCAGATTGCGAGGTCGTGCCGGTGGCGCGGAAGCCGCGCTGCATCTGCCGCACATAATGCGGGAAGAAGACAGAGGTGAAATTGCCACAACCAAGCGTGATACCCATACCCGCCAATCCTAATACGGCCACCGGTATCACCAGCGTCCACTCCTTCGAGAAGTACGCGCCAAACCCGATCAGTATGGTTATCTCGACCAGACCGAAGAGGAACACTACCAGGTTCTTGCCCCACAAGAGGCGCTGTGGCTCAACAGGGAAGAGGAAGGTAGTCGTGAGACTTTCGCGTTCCAGGCCCAGCGTGTTGAGTGAGAGGGTAGCCATATAGAGCAACACTATCACAGGCGCGATGTACAGGACGTAGCTGGTGCCTGCGCCAAAACGTCCTGAATTGGAATTGAGGAGCGGCCCGATGATGAAGATGCCCAGGTAGATCACCGACTGGAACAACATGGCTTTCAATTGCGGGTCGCGCCAGAAGTATTTTAACTCTTTGGAAGCGATAGCCCTGAGCTGCGGTGAAATCAGTCGATTCAACAGGCCAGCCTCCCGATAAGCGGGCAAGGCGCTTACACGGGCGCGAGCGGCGGCCTGCTGCTTGCGCTGGTTACGGATGCGGGCTGAGCCGCCGGATTCGGATGCGCTCAGGCTATGCTCCAGCACCATCTGCCACAAGTACAGGAAAACGATGCTGAGCGCGAGTAGCAATCCCAGCGCGGCAAAGCTTAGACCCCAGTTGCCCAACACGGCCTGTTTGATGGCAGTTGCAGCGTAACCAGATGGCAACCATTGCAGAAACGGCGAATAGCTGCCTGCTTGCAAATTTTCGTAAAGATGCAGGATGCGCGAGCCGCCCAGCGCGATCTGTTGCGCCAGGTAACACGAGGCGGTGAAAACGGCGATGATGATGATACTGAAGTCGCGGAAGCGCCTGCTTTGCAATGTGCGCATCAAGAGCGCCAGCACAAGCTGGCTGACCGCCACAAGCTGTACATAAAACACGAGCATCGCCAGCAACGACAGCAGAGCCACCGGTAGCGAGACGCCCCAACCGACAACCACAGCGCCCAGCATGATGAGCAGGCCGATAGTGGGAATATCCAGCAGCGTAGAGAACAGCAGGCTGATCATCATCTCAGCGCGTGTCAGGGGAAACAATTGCAGCTTGGACAGGTCCAGTCCTTCGTTGCTGGCGAATTCCATCAGGGGCAGGACGATCCATAGCAGCAGCAGGCCAGTCAATATCAGGTATAACACTTCAAAATTGGCGGGTGGAGTCAAAAAGCGATACGCTGCGAAGGAGCCAAAAGCAGCCCAGCCAGCGCCAACTACGACAAACAACAAGAATATAATGTAACCGATCAGGCTGCCACGACTGCGCCGAAATCCGCGCGTCAATATTCTCCAACGCAGCCAGAAAAGCCAGCGTAATTTATCACCATGCACGATCATTTACTAAGGTCTCCTTATTCTAGCCAGGACAGATTGTGATTTTCGTCGCGCGCGCCGATGACGTTGAGGAAGATGTCTTCCAGAGTGGCGTCTTTATCGCCGCTAGCTCCGCTGGCCCTGTCGCGCAAATCCTGAATAGTGCCTTCTGCTACCAACAAGCCCTGGTTGATGATACCAACGCGCGTACAGAGACGTTCGACCACTTCCATGATGTGTGATGAGAAGAAGATGGTGGTGCCGTGACGGGTTAAATCGCGCAGTATATCGCGCATGGCGCGCGAACTGACAGGGTCGATGCCCTCAAACGGCTCGTCGAGGAATAGCACCTCTGGACGATGGATCAGGGCAGCCGCCAGGGCGATCTTCTTGCGCATACCAACCGAATAATCGATAATCAGCTTCTCGGCATCGTCCGTGAGGGTGAGAACCTGCAATAATTCCTCGGTGCGCCGCCGGATGTCGGCCTCCGGCACACCATACATACGCCCCGCGAATTTCACAAACTCGCGGCCCGTCAAACGCTCGTACAGGTTGAGGTATTCGGGCAAGACGCCCATGAGAGAACGCGCGCGCAACGGCTCATGCCACACGTCAACACCGCCAACGTAGACGCTGCCCGATGTGGGACGCAAAAGCCCGACCATCATTTTGATGGTGGTGGATTTACCCGCGCCGTTAGGACCGAGAAAGCCGAAAAACTCGCCGCGCTGCACCGTCAAATTGAGATAGTTTACCGCCGCCTTCTGGCCGAAAACGCGCAACAAATCATGCGTCACGATGGCAGGTCTGGTCTGCACATCTTGCGTTTGTGTGGGGGAAGGCTGCTGCATAAGATTAGATGCCGAAGATTGAAATGGGTTTTCATGTTGCATTGACATGTATTGTGTTTTCCTCTCTTCTTTCCTGGTATCGCTCACTTGTAATTGCTTATCTATAGCTATTTGCTATAGCAAGGATAACATGATTAAGCAATCTCTGTCAAGAGAGATGAACGAGAAAACCGGGTGATTTACAAATCGCGCTGAGAGTTTGAGGAAGGCGACCGCGAGGGTCGCCTCTACTA
>JBOGTO010000086.1:0-1940 GCA_050695155.1 Ktedonobacteraceae bacterium | reverse complement strand
CAAGCACAAGGCCCCCTCATCCACCCTCCCCCACCTCTTGTCCCTACAGAATACCTGGGACGTAAGCATCCCGACAAATACGATTTATCTTATTTCAACAAATTTTTCCAGACAAGGGGCGCATCATATGATACGTATAGACATCCCTGGCAGAGGAATAGTCGAGCTAACTCACGCGGTCTTCGACGTGAATGGCACTATCGCGGTTGATGGCATCCTGATAGCAGGGGTTGCTGAACGTTTGCAAAGTCTGCGAGAGCATCTATCTATCCATATTTTGACGGCTGGCACGCATGGTAACCTCGCGGAAATCGAACAGAGCCTGGGCATCCCACTCCAAATCATCAGCACAGGCGAGGATAAGGCGCGTTTCGTGCAGCAACTGGGACCAGAGCATGTGATTGCTTTTGGCAATGGTTCTAATGATACGGCCATGCTGCGCCTGTCCGCTATCGGCATCGCGGTATTTGCGACTGAGGGCGTTTCTCTCCGGGCATTACAGGCGGCTGATGCGCTGGTACATGGCCCGCTTGACGCTATTGACCTTGTACTAAACCCAAAACGCCTCATCGCTACCCTGCGCGCATGAAACAGGAAAGGTGTCATGGCACAAACTGAACAACCCGCCGATGCCGTAACTGCAACGCCCGTTAAGCAATCAAAAATCGGCCTGTTGTATGTTTGCCTGGCCGTTTTCTTTTTCTCAACCAGCCCGATTTTTGTGCGCTGGTCCAGCCCCTTCACCTCCGTTGAAATCGCTTTCTGGCGGCTGGCAATCGCTACCCTGCTCGTAGCGGCCATGGGCCTCCTGACGCGCCAGCATCTGCTCTTGAAACGCCAGGAAGTGCCACGTTTCCTTTTTTATGGACTGGTAACGGCGCTACATTTCCTCACCTACATCAGTTCGCTCAGCTTTACAACTATCGCGCACGCGCTAGCCCTGGCCTATACCTCGCCCATCTTTGCCACGCTCTTTTCGGCCATCTTCTTGCGCGAGTCGCTGCCGAAACGCAAATACCTGGGCATTGCCATAGCTGTCATTGGTATCGCCATCATGGCGGGTTTTCAGCCAAACTATACCGCCTGCTCGCTCACCACTACAGGCCATTGTATGGTGCTGGGCGACGGCATCGCGCTGATGTCGGGCATATGCTTCGCCATTTATTCGGTGGCGGGACGCGGTGAACGAGATCGCCACCCACTTTTCCGCTACACCACCAACGTCTATGGTCTGGCCGCGCTGTGGCTCTTGCCCGTCGCGCTCATCTTCGCTTTCTCGCACGCCTATCCACTGGGAGCAGTCAGCGCAGTTATCGCGCTGGGTGTCTTCCCGCTCGGCCTCGGACACACGCTCTACAATGCCGCTGTGCGCCGCGTCCACGCCACCTACGCCAACTTGATTGCCACGCAAGAAGTGACCGGAGGCATCATCCTGGGCATTCTCTTATTGGGCGAGATACCCTCGATAGCGGCCATTATTGGCGTGATCGTGACGCTAGCCGGGATTGTGGCCGTATTGATCTAAGCAGGCAAGTCGAAACCAAGAGCCTCGCTATCGCGTACTCCAAAGAGACATGCAGTTTTGTCGCACCAACCAAATTGATAGATAAAGTCGCTAAACAAATGCATCTTCCGCTCTCCTCTCAGGGCGTGGGCGCTCAAGATGAGACGGCGCAGAACCGCGAGAGCGGACCTGGCGCACTGCCAGGCTACGTAAACGGGCCTGGCACAGGCATGATATATGGATTGGTAAGGTCCCAGTTTGATGAAATACCCACGCCGCTTGCTGCCTCTCTCGTTGGCCTGACCGCGATGGCTGCCAGCGATGTACCGCTGGTGACGATGCAGTTGACTAATCCGAAAACATGGGGACTCTCCGGCTGGCTCTCAGCGACCCGCCCCCCCGGATGCCCACGAGGGGCATCCCTACATTCCCAGAC
>JBOGTO010000085.1:0-4140 GCA_050695155.1 Ktedonobacteraceae bacterium | reverse complement strand
ACTATGTGCTGGTAGATGTTTGCTCAAAGCTGTGGTAAAATACCCCCTATCACTACGAACATCCGCATTAGGAAGAGATGGGCAACAATGGACGATCCTACCGTCAATGAGGATACCTACATCATGGATTCGCGCGGCGGCGCTGAATATGCTCGTCTGGGTGACCAGGATCACAGCGTCAACGAGGCTATAGGCAGCCTGTTTCCGCCTGCGATCGACGCGAACACTGTGCATGACGTGCTTGATGCTGCCTGTGGCCCCGGTGGCTGGGCGTTATCTGTCGCCAGCGCCTTTCATCGTACTCACGTTACAGGCATAGACATCAACGCCACCATGATTAGCTATGCGCAGGCTCAGGCAAAGGTGCGACGACTGGATAAAGTCGCCCGCTTCCAGGTTATGGACGTGCGCAAGCCGCTCGAGTTCGCCGCCGGAAGCTTCGACCTCGTCAACGCGCGTTTCATGACCTCTTTCTTGCCGCGTATGGAGTGGTCCGGTGTCGTGAAAGAGTTCGCGCGCGTCGCTCGCAGTGGCGGCCATATCGTTCTCACTGAAAGCGATGTCGCGGGCGAGACAAACAGCGCATCGCTCAAAGAAGTACTTCACATGGTGAGCGATGCCATGAATCTTGTGAATCTTTATTCCGAATCGGGCGTCCGCGTTACAAAATCACTGGAACAATCGTTGCGGGATGCTGGTTGCCGCGATATACAGCAGACCTGGCATCGCCTCGACTACTCGCTCGGCACACCGGCGCACCGCGCCATGTGTGAGATGACTATTGTCGGTATGCGCCTGGCGCAGCCCTTTCTCCTCAGTACCAAAATTGCCTCACAGGAGCGTCTCGACGCGCTTTTTAACCAGGTAGAAATCGATATGTTTACCGGGGGCTTTCAATCGTTCTGGGACTTCCTGACGGTGTGGGGAGCCGTCTCTACGTAAACCAGGGCGGGGCTTGCCCCGCCCCTACCCTGCTACGAGACGAGATGCTTGCCGCTGCCCTGGTCAGCTAGCCCTTAATATTCTTCCTCAGAGACTATCTGCTCGTTATCTTCCCACCGCTCGCCGCGTTCCAACATGATAGGGCTGAAGAGGCTGCTTTGCGCAACGGTGATACGCGCGTGCTTCCACAACTCAAGCACCGCCAGAAAAGTGACGATGATAACCAGGCGCGAGGTTTCATTTTCAAGGAGTTCGGCGAGCGATAACCGGGGGCGTGTACTCAATATGCTTATGATTTCGGCGATGCGTTCGCTGACGCGCACACGAGCCAGTGGGAGCAGCGTTGCGTTGGCGGCTTCGTCACGCGCTCGTAGTTCGAGGATGCGCTGGAAAGCCTGCGCCAGCATGTCCACTTCTAAGCCAAGCAGCGTGGGCGGCGACCATGTAAGCTGCGTCTCGATACCCGCCAGCAGGCCGGAACGCGCATGAGTTTGTAGCCCCGCCTCTTCGCGCTTGCGCAGGTAGTGCGCGATCTCTTTCGCCAACTTGTACTCGAGCAGGTGCGCGCGCAGCTCCTCGGCCATCACTGCCGCGCTCTCCATTTCGCCCGCCAGCTCCTCTTTAGAGGTATGGGGCAGCAGGCTTTGCGATTTGATGTAGAGCAGGCGCGAAGCAATGGAGATGAAGGCGGCCATGTTTGCCAGCGGCATCTGCTCGTCCTGCCAGCTTCGCAGGTAGTCCAGGTACTGATCGGTGACAGCCAGCAGCGAGATAGTGGTAATCTCCATCTGCCGCTTTTCAATCAGGTGCAGTAACAGATCAAGCGGCCCCTCGAAGACGGGGAGACGGACAACATAATTGGTATGTTGCCCATCATGCGCGTCATGCGCGTACCCCTCGCGCATATCCTGTTCAAGTTGATCTAACATAGCTACGAAGCCTCGTCTACTAAATGCAGTTCCGCCGCCGGACCGTTCGGCTGGTGATGCGTGCGAATATAGAGTACGGCGCGCTCTGACAGGCCAGCCGCCGCCGCCATGTCCGCGCCAATCTCAGCGTGCCACCAGGCGTTACTGAGCGAACGTCGCCACCGAGCTTGCCCTGCTCGTGGATAAACGGCCAACCGCGCCAGCAGGCGCGGGGCGCAGCGTTTGCCCAGCACAATCGCCGGGCGTGTCCAGAACGGCACACGCCCCTCTGCCTTGCCCACGTCGTGCAGGAGCGAGGCAGCGAGCATCTCTTTATCAGTGCATCCACGCGCCCGTAGCCCCTGACAAACTCTCAGAGAGTGACGCTGGTCTGCATGAGACATGCTCTGAAAGAGCGGCAGCGCCGTCTCTGGCAACCAGCGTGCCACTTCAAGGCGTTCTTCAGATGTCAAAGGTGGCGCGAAACCGAGTTGCTGTCGCACCTGCCACAGACGATATACCAGCGTATTCATATGCTTTTAGAAGGCATACAGAGTTGCCAACGAGGATATATCAAAACCGCTAACCAGTGAAACCAGTTTCAACGAGCCAAGCAGGATATAGTACGAGATGCGGAACAGGAAAAAGTTGCTCAATCCGGCGATTTGCCCCAGAAATGGCAACAAGAAAATGAGCAAGAGAATAATAAATGGTCCGTAGGTGGCCGAGCGGGAGAAACCCACAGCCTGCCGATTAGGCAACAATGTATAAAGAATCTGGTAGCCGTCGAGCGGGTAAAGCGGGATCAGGTTGAAGATCGCCAGGCAGAAATTGACGCTGGCAAAGGTCAGGATAAATTGCGGGATGCGGATTATGATATCGTTCCCTGCGAGAGAGGCTGGTAATAAATGCAGCACAATAGCGGCTAGCACGCCCACAAGCGCATTCATCAAGATACCGCCAAAGGCTACCATCAATGTTCCGCCATTTGGCCCGCCGCGCAACTTCCACGGATCGGGCTTGACCGGTTTGCCCCAGCCCAGACCTACCGGCCCGGCTGGCACCGCGAAGAAGGCCAGAATCACACACAGCAAGGTGCCGAGCGGATCAAGATGCGGGCGCAAACTGAGGCTCAGTCGTCCCTCGGTGCGGGCAGTCGGGTCGCCCAGCCACGTTGCGACCAGGGAATGCCCCACTTCGTGCAGGATCATAGATATCAGGAACGAAATGATAATCATGAAGGCCAGTATTACATTTACCATTGTTTACCTCTCGTGGGACCATCCATTAACAGGTCGATTTCCATACCCTCATAGGCAGAATACGCGCGCGGGAATAGCGTTCGCGCGGCGGCTTGCATGGCGTCCAGCTTGTCATCGTCGTAGGTCGGCTCATGATGAAACAGGATGAGCTGCCCTACTTGAGCTTCGCGCGCGACATCGGTTGCCATCTTGATGGTACTGTGTCCAAAGCCCTGCCGCGCCTGCTCATAATCGCTGTTCGTATATTGGGCATCATGGATCAGCACATCAGCCTTGTCAACGAAAGCCAGAAAAGCAGGCTCGCATTGCTCCTTCCATTCAACATCCGTCGCAAAAACCAGGCTGTGACCGGCGTACTCAATGCGATAGACAGCCGCGCCGTTCAACGGGTGGCTGTTCGTCAATATAACGCTGACACATATATCACCATCATGCGGTGGTGACGCTTCGTGTGCCAGCATTGGTTCGCTCTCGCCCTTGCGCCACAAGACATGCTCGTTGCCATCTAAGGTGTGAAACGCGCGCCGCGAAGGCAATTTCCGTATATCCACAGGGAAATACGGTTGAGACATAAGTGGGGTTACAAGTTGCTCAATCGAGCGGTCGTCCAGGCGTGGCCCAAAGAAGTCGATACACGCCCGTTGCTCATAAAGCGGAGAAAAAAATGGCAGGCCGACCAGGTGATCGCCATGCCCGTGTGTAATAAAAAGTGAGACATTAAGTTGCTCGCCTGCGCTGCGCCGCAAAAGATCGTGTCCCAGTTTGATGATGCCGCTGCCCGCGTCCAGGATGATGGTCTGCGAGCCGACCTCAACTTCAACGCAGCTTGTATTGCCTCCATAGCGTACCGTGCGCGGCCCCGGTGTCGGGTAACTGCCTCGTACCCCCCAGAAACGCGCCCGGAAACGCTGTGTATCGTCTGTCATGCCGTTGCTCCTACCACAGCCCGGTGAAATGTTGTGTAATTGCTTCACATTATATCTTGTAATGTCAAAGTTGGGTAGGAACATCCAGGGCAACATGGCGAC
>JBOGTO010000084.1:0-26377 GCA_050695155.1 Ktedonobacteraceae bacterium | reverse complement strand
GGATATTGTCATAGCGAATACGACGATGCAGGTGAAGTATCAATCCCTGACGGGACGCCTCGGCCTTTCAGCCTCTTTCTATTCACAAAGTTGACATGTCAACTTTGGTTGTATCAATCCCTGACGGGACGCCTCGGCCTTTCAGCCCTTGCGTCTGGCTTGTTGATGGACTACTCGCTTTCGGAGTATCAA
This sequence comes from Ktedonobacteraceae bacterium, assembly GCA_050695155.1. Taxonomy (GTDB): domain Bacteria; phylum Chloroflexota; class Ktedonobacteria; order Ktedonobacterales; family Ktedonobacteraceae; genus CF-113. The sequence continues at coordinate 26,185 of JBOGTO010000084.1, read as the reverse complement.
TCCCTGACGGGACGCCTCGGCCTTTCAGCCTGCTGTACCTGTAGTGTAGCATGGGAGGCGGGAAAAGGCAAGCTTTTTCGAGGGACGCGATTTTTGGGGGATAATTCGAGGAGAGTTGGGGTGCGATTTTAAAGGGAATAGGGATGGGGCAGCCTGTGAAGCCACGCGAGGGATGATGCTCAGAGATGTCATCACTGCATCCCTCGCACGGATGAGTTAATAGCACTTGCGGAGGTAGTCGGGTTGCTTTACCGCCTCTTGTTGTAACGATGTCATATAATTTTAGATACTACTCAATTGTTGTGAAAAGGAGCCAGCGCTGTTATGTTCAAACGCAAGAGGCCGCAGGCGGAGATTTTTGATAATTTTTACTGGTGGGATAAGAGTTGCTTTCTCTATCAGATGACGGGTGATCGCTGCGATTACATTGAGTCCTGCATTACGCGGGTTTTTGGCAGGGGCGCGTTGGGGCAACAGGAGATTCTTGAAGTAGGCTCCGGCGGCGGTTTGATTTGCGAACAGTTGGCACAGCGCAAGGCGGTCATGATAGGCATCGACCCGTCGGGCGGCGCTTTGGCAACGGCTCGCACTCACGCGCAACAGGCGGGGCTGGCACAGAACATCCATTATGTACAGGGGTATGCCGAGCGGATGCCTTTCTCTGATGGCAGCTTTTCGGCCATTGTGTGCCTGGACGTGTTAGAGCATGTCAATGACTTGCAGGCCACTATCGCGGAGATTGCGCGCGTGCTGGCTCCCGGCGGCGTCTTCGTCTTCGACACCATCAACCGTACATTCCTGGCGCGGGCGGTGCTGATCTGGTACGGCGAGCATTTCCCCAGCGGCGGCCTGACGCCTGGCATCCACAACTACCACCAATTCATCAAACCTGCCGAGCTTTCGCGCGCCATCACCAGCAGTGGTTTGCAGGTACGCGAATTGGCGGGCTTTATGCCGCGCGGCTGGACGCACGGCCATTTCAAGATGGGACCCGGCTGGTTTAAGGGCGTCGCTTATGTGGGCTATGCGACGAAGGGAAGATAGCTCTTTCTCCAACACATTTTGAGCAGGGAAGGCCGGATGCCCGCAAGGGGCATCCCTACATATGGGGAAACCACCCATCCACCACTCCACCACGCCTCTCTCCTGACGGGGGAAGCAGCCTTTCAGGGTAGGTTTGTTGCAACGCGCTGGTCGCTCGATGCTATCATCCCTCGCTGCGCCTGTCATCCCTCGCTGCGCTCAGGATCTGCCTTGCGCCCCGGACAGATATCCTTCGCTGCGCTCAGGATGACAGCTGCGTCAGTTCCTTTCTCAACAAACCTACCAGTGAAAGGGGGGGCAGCGGAGGTGGCGTGAAATGTAGTGACGCCCCTCGTGGGCGTCAGGGGCAGGGGAGCCGGTAATGTAGTGACGCCCCTCGTGGGCGTCAGGGGCGGGGTATCCCTACAAGTCGGGGGCGTTTTCGCCTTCGGTTTGCACTTTCATGGCGCTGGAGAGTTTGAGACCCAGGGCGCTGAGGCAGATCATGGCGGTTACGGTCATGAGCAGGGCGGACCAGGGGTGCGAGAAGACGAACATGGCGGTCACTTTGTTGGCGGGCAGGTGCAACAGGCCAGCGAAGACCAGCAGGCCGACGGCCTCGTTGCTGCCCACCTGCCCGGGAGGCGTGGGCAGGATGTAGAACATGTTGTAGACGGTGTAGCCAAAGATGGCTGTGCCGAAGGAGATTTGATAGCCGATAGTCCAGAAGGCCAGCATGGCGAACAGGCCATCGAAGGTCACAGCGACCAGCGTGAGCAACATGGCGGGAACGAAGATGCGCGGCTGGCTCGCGCCTGCTAACAGCGAGTCCACAAAGCCGGTGGCGAAGCCTGCGATCTTGTCGCCGATGGATTGAGGTAACAGACCCGTCATGCGCTGCAGCAGGTGGATGGCGGCGTTACGTTTCCAGGCGGCCAGGGCGATAAAGGCGATCAGGCAGACCAGCAGACTGCCGACCAGCGCCAGCACCACCCAGAGCTTAATATCCATCTTGATGCCCAGGAACGGCACAATCGCCATGATGAAGAGCGCAGGCATCAAATCGAGAGCCTTATCCATAGCGACGGTAGGCAGCGATTTGCTAACAGGGATGTTGGAGGTGCGCTTGAGCATCAGACATTTTGCCACTTCGCCGCCGCGAATGGGCAGCAAAAAATTCAGGAAAATGCCCACCAGAAAGAGTTGAATCGCTTTGAGCGTGCTAACTTTGCCAACCGGGTTAAGGAAGAGCTTCCAGCGCACGCCGCGAATGCTAAAGGCCAGCAAGAAGGCGACACCGGATAGCAGAGCCAGGGCGATACCGCGAGGCGTCGCCAGGTTCTGGTGTAGAATGGCGATAGTGGTAGGCAGGTCTACGAAATGTGCCACTAGAAAAAGCAGGCCGACGCCGATGATGAGGCCGATTACAATTTTCGCCGCCGGGCTGCTTAACGCCACTCGCCAGGCCGATCTGCGTTTAGGAGAGGCCGGAAGAACAATGGCTGGCGTTTGCGGCAACGTCTGACCAAAGGGTCTGCGCCCATAGAGGTTGACAACGGGCAATGCGCCTGTCTGCTGGATACCATGCGGCCAGTAACCTTCTTCCTGCTCATCAATATCAGGCGCGGGGGATGCTGTTGCGCCATTATTGCCTTGCGGTGGTAGCTTAATAGCTGGCATCATGCCGCTCAGTTGCTTCAGGTGCCTGGTGCTTTGCTCGCTTATATCATCTATGTCATCTCCATCGTTTATATCGTTTATTTCACCGGTAACGGGCAATGGCTTGAAGCGAACGCTCGCCATTCTCGGCTGGGTGGGATCATCATCTTCATCTGGCAAAGGATGCAGTATCACAGTTGTCTCCATAGACACATCGCTTCCCGGCGCTGACGACATGGCGGCGTGTCTCTCCGCCAACCGCTCTTCATTTATGTTCACCAGGCGCGGGCGCGTTGGACGCGGGCGAATGGGAGGCGGAAGCTCATCTGGATCGAACTGCATGGAAACCTCGAATCATCTATACGGTAGCAATGCCCTCTATGGACATCGAATACGCATCAATCTTCAATTGTCCGTAGGGGCGGGGGTGGTGCAGGGATGGGTGGGGGCCTTCATGGCCGCCCGCGTGCCTGTTCCCTTTGTTCACATCATTGGGAATACATTCACGCTGACTCTCCATCCCCACGCGGGCGGCCATGAAGGCCCCCACCCCCCACATCATCCTCTCCCGCCCCTACGGACGACCCCGCCTGGGTTGGTGCTTGTTAGGCACCTGGTTGTTTATGATAACCATAATTTATAAATATCCATGCTTATAGTACCATTGGGCGCTGAGGCGCATCCCTTCTTCAAGCGACATGGAGGGCGCGAAGCCCAGTTCGCTTCTGGCGCGTCCAATATCATAAACGCGGCTATTGGTCAGGAATTTCACACGGCTGCGTGTGAGTGGCGCGTTTTCGCCTTTCATGCCCGGCACGAGCGCGAAAACATCCGAGGCGAGGTTTGCCAGCCACAGAGGAATGTCACCTCTGGGCAACGATTTGCCCAGCGAATGCGCGATGGCGGTAGCCAGTTCGCGGAACGAGACGGGCTGATCTCCGGCGATATTGTAGCTATGGCCGATGACCTGCGGGCGTTCGGCGCACAGCAGGAAAGCATTCGTCATGTCATCAATGTAGATGGGATGGATGAGCGCTTTGCCGCCATCGATCAGGCAGGGGCGTCCTTTTTTAATTGAAGTGAAGAAGCCGAGCAGGTGCAGATCACCCGGCCCATACACCAGCCCCGGACGCGCCACGCTGACGGGCAAACCATGCTCCTCCCATGCTTTCAGTGCCAGCAATTCGCCCTGTAGTTTGGTCTCTTCGTAGGGATTGGTGGGCGCGAATGGCGCGTCCTCGGCGGCGGGCGTCTTGCCCGTCACGCCATGCACGCCGGTCGTGCTGCAATGCACGATACGCTGCAACGCACTTTGACCCTTGCAAGCTTCCAGCAGGATGCGTGTTCCCTCGACATGCGTCTGGTAATACAGTTCAGCAGGGGTACTGGGATGATAGAGGCGACCCGCGAAGTGATAGACGATCGTCGCGCCCTCAACCGCGCGTTGCACTTGCGGCGCGTCCGTGATTTCTCCCACCACAATCTCGACGGCATCGCCAAATTGGGCGCGCGCTTTAGACTCGTCACGCGCCAGTACGCGCACGGGTTGCTTTTGTTTCAGCAGTTCCATCACCAACGCGGAACCCAGAAAGCCTGTCGCGCCTGTCACCAGCACAGTCATATGCTATTGCCTCGCTCCCGAATAGCCCTTCACGCTGATGGCCTTCTCCGGGCAAGCCTCGTAACAGAGCAGGCAGCGCTGGCAGGCGTTATAGTCAACTTTCAGGGTTTTGAGATCAATCACGTTGGGCAAAGGGCAGGTATCGACGCATACGCCGCAGCGCGTACACTTATCCTCCTGAATTTGCGGGCGCGTCCCCACCAGTCCCGTGCCATACAGCATGGTGGAGAAATGTTTGCCGCGTTTGGCTATCCAGGTATAGGGGTAATCAAGCGGGAACATCAGCCAGAAGATGAAGCGATAGAGCGTTTTTTGCTGTGGCAGGCGGAACTTCTTGATGACGCCCACCTCTTCGCCTGCCAGCGTCCAGGTCGGTTTGCCCATCTGCGCCAACGCCAGCTTGAGATGAGGAATATCACGCGGCTTGACCCCCACTACCTGGCAACATACCAGGTCTACCGCCAGGCTATCGCGGCCAGCTACCAGCACCTGCAAATCGGCCTTATCGCCATACACCGGCCCCTCGCCATCCTGTCCCATGCTGCCATCCACGATGGTCAGGTCGGGCTTGATGCCCCGGTTCATATCTACGATGCACTGATCGATGCCGAAGGTATGCATAGAGCGACGGTCGGGACGCGGCAGGACGCCCATAGGATTCTTCATGCCCAGCGTCATCGTCGATACAACGTGCGTTTTGAGGACGGGCAGGTTAATCAGCCGCGCCTCTTTCATAATGCGCGGGATGCGGAAGCGGCGCAGGCGGCGCGCGCCCTGCGGTTGCAATTCAACCCAATCCTGCTCGCCGCCTTCGGGGTCTACGCGAATGATGCGAATATCGTTCTCTTCACAGAACTTATCGATGCCCAGGATGGTATAGGTGGCGTCGCGGTCGAACTCGGTGCCGGGCGTCTCGCATAACACCGGCTCGGCACCGCAGGCGCGTACCTCTTCCGCGACGGCCTTCATCAGCTCAAAGCTGGTGGTTGAGCCGGAGGCGGCATTGCGACCCGCCACCAGGTTTGGCTTCAAAATAGCCATCTTCGCGCCGCGTATGACCGACTCCATGCCGCCCACCTGCTCGATGATGCGGTGCGCGGCAGCTTCAATGCCATCAAACGTGCGCGTTACTGCGATAGTGTCGGTATCTGGTTGTGTTGCTACCATAATGTGTATAGTCCTCGTTTGCTAGTGATATGTACCATTTTCGTTCGTTGGCGACCAATGGGTCGCCACGCGGAGCGCTGCTAGAAATCGCAGCGAGCGCGCCATTGCCGGATGGCTGCCCGTTCATGGCGGTGGGCTGCGCGGATTTATGAATTACCTGGTAGATGTAGACTACTATCTGGCTGCTATGGTCTTGCGCGCTAAACTGGGCGCGTAAGACTACATGCTGCATGGCCTGATTAATGATATTGTTGGGGCCGAAGGTCTTGAAGTCGGTCAACATTTCGGAGTCGGCCACGATATAGTCGATGCGGTCCCAGTTCTTTTGCAGCGTGTTCTGGAACAATACAGGGTCATACGCCACGCTCCAGTAGATTTCGGCGTGCGGGTAGGGCGCGCCATTGCCAACGCCCTGACCACCGGGGAGACGCAGGTCGAGGTAGGGGTAGCTATTGATAACGATAAAGGCATTGTGCGGCACGTTTGCGCGCACCCACACCATCGCTTGATCCTGCGCCGAAGTAGGATGCTGGTAGAAGCGGAAACCGGTCTCTTTTATATCAAAGGGCAGCACAGCAGCTAAGGTTACGATAAGCAGTACAGCGCGTATAACGTCAAAACGTACCACTTTTACCAGCCCGCTCAGTATAGCATTGATCGCCAGCACGATGTTGATGGCAGCCAGTGGGATAATGGGGATAATGTAGAAAGAGAGCGTCTGCCCCCCGCGCGCCAGCAGCAGCCAGTAAGAGAGCAGTAGCAGCGCGGCCATCAGGTGTTTGCGATTCCACCAGCCATAGATGAGATTAAAGGCAGGAGCGGCAAGGCTGGCGATGATGAGGATAGGATCATTATCGATCCAGATCGCCCAGCTATCCGCGAAGCTGCCATTACTCTCGCTACGCGCCGCCTGCCCCAGGAACGTACCGATAAAGCTCAAGTGATCGTGATGATCCCAGGGCAGCCAGCCATAGGGGAACAACTCGCCTTTCAATACGGCCAGCAGTACCCATACGGAAGCGACAGCAATAACTCCATAGACAAAAGTCACCATGCTGAATTTGCGCTGGAATTTTGTGCTAAAAAGCCACGCCGCGTAGATGAGGGCGGGGAAACAAACCAGGATTACCTCTTTTGAGAGAAAGGCCACGCCAAAGGCCAGCGCCGCGCCAACGATATATTTCAAGCGACTGGTACTCGCCACCAGCAGGTAGAGCGATAAGAGCATCCAGAACGTGGCGATGTTATCGAGAAAGACCTGGCGTTGATAGGTTATGCTGAGCGGCGAGAACGAGAAGATGACAAGAGCCAGCAGGGCCGCGCTGCGGCTGCCCGTCATGCGCCGCGCGATCAAGTAGACGAGCAACGCGCTACCAACGGCATAGAACAGCATAAAGACGCGCCCGCTATTGATGGCGTTGCCAAAGGTGAAAGGGCCACCGGTGAGTTGCAGCCAGCCGGCAATCTGAATCCAGCCCAGGGGCGGGTGTCCATACCCATAGGAGTAAGGCGAGAGCATACCTTGCGTGATGGCCCAGGCGTTGGACATGTAGGTGCCTTCGTCCAGCTCGAAGCGCGGGAAGTTGAACATGTTATAGACGTGCGCCAGCAACACTCCCATCAGCGCGATCGTCACCATGATGGCCTCTGCCCAGGCCGGAATGGGGATCGCTCGCGTCTGCTTAGTCGTATTGACGTTGACGCTGGGCATGACGCGCGTTTCGCTGGCGGCGATGCGCCTTTCCTGGTTGGGCATGACGCGCGGCATCACGGTAGTATGGCCGGTTGGCTTGCGTATCGGGTTCTGCCGTTGACCGGGGCGGTACACAGTACGCAGAAAAAAGTTATGCGTGCGATAGAGGATGATATTGCCATTCTCTACTTCCGGCTTCGGCCCCTGCTGCACCATTTCTGGCGGTGGCGCGGGTGCGGTATAGGCCATGTAGCCAGCCCCAGGCGCGTTGCGCAACATGCCAGGCTCTCGAGTCCTGGCGGGAGCATTGCTACCACTTACGCTATTCTGCACAGGCGAGACGCCTGGCATGGCGAATGTCTCCGCCCGCTCGATCATCTGTTGTCGATTGCTCATGGCAGGAGCAGGGGATGCTGGCCGCGCGGGCGCGGCGGCACGCACCTGCTCAACGGCTGGTGGCTGGTTGTTCACAGGAGCAGGAGGCGCGGGTGGCGTGGGAGTGGCGGCTCGCGCTTGTTCAACGGCTGGTGGCCGGTTGCCAGCAGCCATCGCGGCGGCGCGTAATTGCTCAATCGTCTGCGCTCGATTGCTCGAAAGCGGCGGAGGCGCGGGCAACGCGCTGGTGGGAAGCTGCTCAACCGCCTGCTGCTGGTTGCTCGCGGGAGGGTTCTGCCCATTGCTTTCCTGGTTGAAGAACCTTGTCCCGGCTGGCGGAGTCACAGGCGGCTTGATAAACACCTTGCGCCGGTTTGGCTCAACAGCAGGCTGCGGCGAGCCGGGCGGGGCAAACTGCGAATCCGCCTTATTATGTGGCCTTGCTCCCTGGCCCTGCTGGGACCCCGATTCCTGGGGGTCCTGATCTTGCGTCGGTCTATAGCTAACAGTCATGTCTCACTCTTTACCAGGTTATTTATCTTGACGCAGCAGCTTTGCCGCGATGTTGTCCAATATGAGCGGTCTTCTCCCAGTTCGTTGCGCCTTTGAGGGCGCGGTACACAGCGCGTAACGCGCCGATACTCAAAAGCCACTGGTACGGGAAAAAAGCTAGAATCAGAATGAACGCTTCACGCCAGCTCCACTTCTGCCCGTGCGCCTTGAGAAACTCGTGCAGACCCGCCACGTCCATGAATACATCCAGGATGAAACAGTAGAGCGGGGCGAAGGTCAGCATGGCAAGCCAGAGCGGAAACTTGACCAGGAAGAACATGATAATTGCCACTGGCACCAGAATGGCAAACAGAGATTGCACTTCTGGTAAGACCAGCACATAAAAAGCCAGCAGGCGCTGCGAAAGCTTTTCCAGCTTCAACCATTCGCCTTTGAAGAGAATCTGGATGAAGCCCTGATTCCAGCGCGTGCGCTGCTTGATGAATTGTTCAATGGTGTGCGGCGTCTCTTCGCGTGTGACAAACTCATCTTCATAGAGGATGCGAATGCGAGCGTGGGAAAGGCTCAGGCGAATGCCCAGGTCGGCATCTTCGGTCAGGCAGGTCTCATCCCAACCGCCCAGTTGCTCCATCAGTTCGCGGCGCACAAAAACGGTGTTGCCGCCCAGGGGCGTCATGCCGATCTTGGAGAAAAAGTGCAGCGACGACTTGAACCAGAAGAAATATTCCAGCACGTTCAAGAAGCAAAACCAGCGCGTATTATGGTTCATGAGCTGCACGCCGCTTTGCACAGCGTCCACGTCTTCGTTGAGCATAGTGGTATTGATGATATTGAGAATGTCAGGATGCGGCTCATCTTCGGCATCGAAAATGGTGACAATATCGCCACGCGAAACCTGCAAGCCCAGGTTCAAGCCATGCGGCTTGCTAACGGGATAGTCATTATAAATGAGCAATTGTACATTGGGATCGCCCAGTTCATCGATTTTGGCCTGCGCCTCTGCAATCGTGCCGGGGTCATCCTCGCGGCAGATCGCCATAATTTGCACAAGTTCGCTGGGATAGTTAAGATCATAGACCTTCTGAATGGTCTCGCGGTACACATCTTCTTCGTTCTTGGCAGGCAAGAGAATACTAAAGGAAAGACACGGGTCGCGGTAGACGGTAGGAGCGCGATTCAAATTGGCGTTTTCCGGCGTCTCCCAGATATAGAGGCGCTGGCGGATATTAAAAATGGCCTGAAAGACCATCAACAGGATAATGAGCATATAGATAACTTCAAAGAAATAGCCAATGTAGGTGAGGATCACAGTTGCTCCTTATAATATAATAAGCGCTAGAATTACAAACGCTTGAATAGCCTGATTAGTAGCGACGCCCCTGCCCGTGACGCCCACAAGGGGCGTCACTACATTTCTCGCACCCCCCTTTGCCGCTCCCCTCGCCTTGCCCGATGTGCGACAGGGGGCGGTGTTCCCAGATGTAGGGATGCCCCTGGTGGGCATCCGGCCTCCCTCGCTCCGGTCGCTCCGCTAACATGGCATACTAAAGTTGAGCGGGTCGTATTTATGGCCGCACACGTAGGATTGCACAGGATTGAGCGCATCGCTATTGGAAATTGGCACATCGAAGCTATAGGCCTGCGCGGTACTGCCGCCGCGATGCAGCGTGAGTAACACGATGCTGTATCCCGCGATGCTGACATCCTGCGTTTGCCAGGGGCTGAAACCGAAAGCCGTGTTCTTCGGGCTAATCTCTGCCGTCTGGTTGTCAGCCGATTTGTTGACGAAGAGCAGGCTCAACGTCTGGCGCGTATTATCCGTTGTGGCGAAGACATCCACCGGGTCGTGCTGAATGCTCAAAGGCACCAGGTTATGTTGCAGGTGCGAAAACATCTGAAACACACGGTACATGGCCGTTGGCTGCGGCGTGCTATCCTGCGTAAACAACGGGTAGGGCGCATCGACCCCTTGCGCTGAGAAGTAGGATACGAAGTCGGCCTGGTTGTTCATCAGCGTCCCCAGTGTATCAGCCCACCACAGCGCGGCCTGGCCCTTTGTGGGCGAGAAACCACTGGATGGATTGGAATTGATCTCCGTGATAGCAACGGGCAAGTCGGCGTGCGCGGCTCCCACAGCCGGCGTCATAATCTGGCGAATAAGCTGGTGCAATTGTGGTATCAGGTAGTTCCACTCTTCCGGGCTGCTCATCAGCAGGTAGGGCGATGTTTGCGCGTCCTGGAATTGGTAGCTATGGAATGAGACGCCATCCAGCAGGCGATAGGGCAGATTGGGATGCGCTTTCTCGTAATCGGCCACGCCGCGCAAGAAATCTTCCATCCATAAATGCCCGCTACTGTCCTTTGGCCCGACGCCGACGCCATAAAACTGGCTAATCTCCGGGCCAAACACCTGAATAGACGGGTTGTTCTGGTGCATCTGTATTGAGAACTGGATGAAGGTGTTCACATAATCGGCAACGGTATATTTCTGGTTGGTAGCCGGATTAATCAACTGGTCAGGTTCGTTGCCGACCGACCAGAACATGACGGGATGGATCTGCGTATGGGCATATTTGCCCTGACGAAAACTGCTCTTAGGGTTGCTCATGAAATCCACCCAGTGGCCCGCCAATAGAGCGCGATCATAAACGGTGGAGTTTTTGGTAAATTTATCGATCGGGTCGGAGATACGCGCCTGGATCATGCCCTGCGCCCCCGTCGCATAGAGCAACTGGCTGAAATCGTAAAGCTGGTCATACGAAAGGATATGTTTCTCGTTCCAACTACCGCCGGGGAAACGCAGCAGGTTGACGCCCGCGTTACGCAAACCGTTAGAAACTTCGGGGCCATAGTTCATGAAGCCGGTAAAGTTTGCCTCTATCGAATTGGTGCCTACTTCTGGAAAGACATTCACGCCGTACAGGTTGGGGCTGATGGGGATGCTCTGTCGTAAATCTACCAGCGCGGACTGTTGACCACCGACGGTAAGCGTCAACTGATCGTTCGTACCGGAAGCAACGCTCGCCACGCGCACAACCGCAAAGATAATGGCGATCAATAACACTACACTGATAATAGCGAAGAGACGCCGCCGCCCCCGTCCTTTTGTCCTGCGCGAGGATGGTTTGAGTTCCTTCCAGCCCAATGCAGGATTTGGCTGGCCGTTGCCAGCACGAGAACCAGCACTGGCAACCCCTCCCCGGTTTACATTGTTATTAGCCAACATGCGACCCACTTCCTGGACGTAACAATCTATGACAATTGCCCGACTTTATGATGATATACGCTTTTTGTAATATAGAAACATCTAATTGTTCAAACGTGGCAACGCCCGTAACTGCACATAATCGCCCCTGATTAGGACGATTGGCAGATTCCAAAGGGATGTTTCTGCTTCAATCCTATAACATTACTATCGGCAGATAGACGTAAACCCTTATCATTTTATGTAGATGATATGCGCGTTTTCTTGTCGCCTGCTGCGGCAGAGCTTTCTCCCTCTTTACACTAAAGAACGTAACAAAGCATCGCGCTTTCCGCCAGTCGCATCAGTATAGCAAAATGGGCGCGAAGGTATCATTCGGGAGAAATACTTGCCACAGTGCCACGAAATCGGATAGACTACAGTAACGGACGTTGCAGCATATATCTGACAGAGACACGATTTATCCACCGGACGCGATAAATCGCGTCCCTACTCCTAAAAATCCAGTGCAAGGAGTTCTTGAATTGTGTCTACTCATCTCAATGTGGTAAGTACCTTTCGTTTCTCGCCCGCTTCAGAACAGGCGCTTAGCGAGGCCGCGGGCGCGCCAATCACCTTCGCTACTCCTGATGACCTGGCTGGCGCGCTAGCCGAGGCCGAGGTGTTGTGCAGCTACGATATTCCTGCTAACTTGCGCGAGATCGCGCCCCGGCTGCGTTGGTTGCAAGTTCCCGGCGCGGGATTAGATTCGTTGAAACCAAAGGGGTTACTCGATGCGGGCAGCGAAATCATCATTACGTCGGCATCGGGCATTCATGCTACCACCATTTGCGAATATGTTTTCGGCAGTATGCTGATGTTTAACTGGAACTGGCCCCAGATGGTGCGCCTCCAGAACCAGCATATCTGGGCGCGCAGCGCGAGCTGGTACAAACTGGGTCGCCGCGAACTGATCGGCCAGACGCTGGGTATTGTGGGCGTGGGCAGCATTGGCCGGCAAATTGCGAAGCTGGGTCACGCCTTCGGTATGCGCGTGATTGGTATGCGCTACTCCCAACCGGCAAAAGGGCAGGTTGATCCCGACGTGGACATGTTTTATACGCAGGAGCAATTACACGAACTGCTCGGCCAGAGTGATTATGTCGTGCTGGCTGTTCCTCTCACGCCGACTACCGAAAAGATGATTGGCGAGGCAGAGTTGCGAGCCATGCGCCCCAATGCCTATCTTGTTAATATCGCGCGCGGGCGTATCATCGACGAGCAGGCGCTCATTCGCGCGCTACAAGAGGAATGGATTATGGGCGCGGGCCTGGATGTGACCGAGGAGGAGCCGTTGCCCTCCACCAGTCCGCTTTACTCGATGCCCAATGTGATTCTGACGCCGCATATCTCCGGCCACAGCGTCCACTATGAGGAACGCCTGGCCGCACTGTTCGCTGAAAATATACGCCGCTTCCGTGCCGGAGAAGCCTTGCTTAACCGCTACGACCCGGCACGAGGCTATTAGGGGTAGGGGTGAGGACGCGACGCAGTAAGGTAAGCCCCTACATTTCTGTGTAGTGAGGAGGCATTTCGCTATGAGTACAGACCTGGGTCATGTACATATACTGGGGGCGGAGGCGGTCGGCGGAGCAGGGCAGCGCCGCTTCCGGCTCTACGCGCAGGTGGGGACGCGCTCTGCCATTATGTGGATGGAGAAAGAGCAGCTTAACAGGCTCGCACTCGCGCTTGATCGCGTCCTGGCGCAGATCACCGAGGGCAATGTGCTGCGCACCGTTGCCCAGGCGGGTCCAAAACCAGCCATAGAAGGGATGCCCGCTGATTTCCCCGCTCAGCCTACTTTTGAGTTCCAGGTCGGCCAGCTTCGCATCGGGTTCGATGAAAGTCGCACCCTGCTCGCGCTCATCGCAACGCCCATCGAAATCGTGCTGGAGCGCGGCCAGGAGCCACGCGCGATCATGCGCGAAGACGAGTCCGTTTCCATCTTTTTCACTATGCAGCAGGCGCAAAACTTGACCAGCGTCATCAACGTACTGGTGACGAGCGGACGCCCCGTGTGTCCTCTGTGCAACACGCCGCTGGATGGCGGGCCGCACGCCTGCGTGCGACAAAACGGCCACACAGAGGTACTGCAAGACCTGGTAGAAGATGACGAACCGAACGACGAAGAATAACCAGCATGAACGGATATGCCGCACTTATCGTGCGGCATATCCGTTCATGCTGGTTATTCAGTCAGCGCACAGGTACTTATTGGCCTTCTGGAGGTAAAACTCCTCATTGGCTTCTATCATAAGTTTGTGAAGCACAACCACGTCGGCGTCTGGCAAACACTCAACGGGTTGAATACACAGGCGCATAACCGCGCGGCCATGCTCAAGCACCTGCACATAGCCCTTTGCGCGCGGCACACGATAGACACGCTGGGAAGTTGACGGGCTTGGTATTTCTACGTAACCACGCCATACAAGCTGGCGACATTGCTCGGCAGTGAGCATATCACGCAAAAGGCTGGCCGCTCGCCGCTCAGCAGGGGATAATCCCTTAAAATATGGCTGAAAAAGTAGCCATAACATAGGAGAGATGGCGAGCGCGAGAACTACCCAACCAAGTGTCGTTAGCACCTGCTGAGTCATAAAAATCATCCGCCAACGACTCGCGGAACCAGAACTATCTGCTCGGCGGTCTCGTCAAATGTGTCGATGCGCTGTATCGGTTTACCAGGCTCTACGCGAAAAGCGGTGGCCCCTTTGGCGCGTTCCTGCGCAAAGATACGTTCCGCCTCGCGCACAGCAGCCATTGCTTCGGGATCACCCGCTAGCACTTTCTGCTGGTCCCAGTTGACACGGTCATCACCGCGCCGCGACATCACCCGTAACATGCCCACAGTCGTTCCTCCTTCGTTTTCAAAGCCGGGAAGGCTTCTTCACGAACACTAGACCATTGATGGTAATAAATGAACTACGTGGTAACAGAAACCGGTTCTCACCTTACAAGCGCCTGTAATTACATCACGTCTGGCTCTAAAAGTTAGTTTCATCTAACCTGGCAAGAACCAGCTTGCTTACTCCTATTGTAACTTGATACATGTTGATACGTCAATGGCAAATAGGAACAATACAGGGTAATTTAAAAGTTGAATAAAGAGGCAAGGCGACCGCCAGGGTCGCCTCTACTATGAACAAACGAGGCAAGCCCTGCTTCTTCGTCATAGTAGAGGCGACCCTGGCGGTTGCCTTGCTTATCCTCTCTAGCACAACTTTTCCATCACCTTGGGAGGCAAGTAAAACACTTGTTATCAGAGCCTTTTTAGCGTATAATCAGTAACTACCGGAGTGCCTCATATATTCAGAAACGCAATGTACGAGGAGGGATTTTGCCCATGTCAATTTATGCCGAAGTAATCACTGCCAACCCAAGTTACAGCGCGAAGCGTTATGCGAAGCGTTTGCCCTACGTCATTATTGCCACTGCCGTTGCGGGCCTGGCTATCATCCTGCTCTTCTTTTTCGTCCCCTGGTTTTCTACAGGAGAACCAGCTACCTCTGTAAGCAACGCGAAATTATTAAGCCCGAAGAATGTGTCTGCTCTCACTCTGGGAACGACTGGCGTGAATTTTGCTGAGACTGTTATAAAAAACGATAATAGCGGTAGTAGTCATGTGACTGATAGCTATTCGTTCCCCCTGCTCTGGGCCATACCGGTCGTGGGTCTGATTCAGATTGTGCTGGCGCTGCTCGTCTTGAAGGATCGCATACTGACCAGGACTCTGGCCCTGTCCATCCGGCTCAGCTTCCTGGCTGCGATCGTGTTTGAACTGCTTTTCTTCATCAGTAGTTACTTCCTGGCTTTTGAGAGTATCAAAGGCGCTGGCGGTCAAATCGCCACTTATCCCGTTATGGGATTCTGGTTCAGCTTCCTGATAACGCTGGTGACAGTGCTGGTGACTCTACTCGTCATGCCGGATCTCCAGTGGTGCTGGACCCTGGCGAGGAATGACATAGCGCGCGAGGTCAGGATCGTCGAATTAAGGGAAAGCCACGCTCGTTAAATACCGGGCGCTTAGAGACTTAGAGTTGATAGGACAGCCGGTTTAATTGCCGATGTAGCGCGCGTAGATTGAACGGGCGATCATCTCGTTGTCTGTTCCTTTGATGATGGCGCGCGCATCGGGGAAAACTGTTACATCATACCCATCAACCAGCAAACGCAGCAGGTAGGCGTTATGGGAAACTTGCCCGACCGCGCTTAATCGTTCGGCAAGATCGGACAGGTTAATGTTCTCGCCTCGTTTGCCACCGCGCACCTGTACCGCGTCACGCCCACACAGGCTGGTACTATCTGTTCCACTCAGCATATCGAGAAATTCATAGTCATGTTGGCCGCAGGCCGGACAATCAGGATAGCGCGGTAGTTCGATGCGCTCGCTCGTATTTTCCCATACGTCCATCCAGAACATATCCCGACTGACCTTGTCGCTCTTGAGGAGTATTTTGAGCGCTTCGGTCGAGGCAATGCCGGTGATAGCGCCCACTATGCCGTTCAGGATACCTGCCGTATCGCAGGTTGCGGTGGTGCCGGGTAAGGGCATCTCCGGGTAAATGCAGCGCAGGCAGGGCGTATCGCCGGGAATGATGTTTAAGGTTACGCCATACGAAGCGATCACGCCGCTATAAATCCACGGGCGTCCATGTTTGATACAGGCATCGTTGAGCAGGTAACGTGTCGCAAAATTGTCTGTCGCATCTAAAACCAGGTCTACACTTTGAACCAGTGACTCTATGCCGTCCGCATTAATATCTTCGACCAGCGCCTCGATGGTGACTTCGCTATTGATGCGCCGCAATTTTTCGGCAGCCGCCACCGCTTTGGGAAGTCGGCGCGCAATATCGTCCTCGTCGAAAAGTATCTGGCGTTGCAAATTGTTGATTTCAATGTAGTCGCGGTCAGCAATCACCAACCGCCCAATGCCAGCGCGACAGAGGTTATTCGCCAGCGCGCTACCTAACGCGCCGCATCCGATAATAGCTACCGAGGCGGCTTGCAGGCGTTCTTGCCCCTCTTTCCCGATGGGCTTGAACAACGTTTGCCTTGCATAACGATCCGTTGAGGGCATAGATGACATCGCGGCTTCTCCATCCTGTTTTGGTAACGGTTTTCCTGATGCTATTGTAGCATAAACGAGGAACAATGGTTCAGAAATATGTATCCCGATGAATTTTGACAACCGAATGAGATAATTACGCGTCCCCGTCCTGATGAATATTCCCAACCAAAATTGGTAAGGAGGGTGTATCTCCGCCCCTTGTCCCTACAGGACGCAGGAACGCGCCTTCCCGTATTCGGTCGTCAAACATCATCAGGTGTATTCTAAAATAGAAGGGATGCCGATAGTAATTGGTATGGCAATAGTCATAGGGATGTTGGCAGGCAGATACAACTGTGCTACAATGCAGAAAAGGAGCGGGTTCTTTTGAATAACAATCAATTCGGTATATCAACAACCTATCAGCGCGGAGATGCGATGAAAAAAGTTCTGGTAATTGACGATAATCCGACTATCGTGGAACTGATCAAGTATGCTGTGAACCTGCAAGGGGCGTATGATGTCGCTGTTGCCTATGATGGTGTAGAAGGTTTGGAGCGTATCTATATGGAACGGCCCGATTGCGTCATTATCGATGTAAAGATGCCCCGTATGGATGGCTATCAGCTTGCGCGATGCTTACGCGGCGATCCGCGCACACTGAATGTTCCATTAATCATTCTGAGCGCCATGACCCGCGAACAGGATCAAATGACGGGCTATCTCTCCGGTGTTGATGAATATCTCACCAAGCCTTTTAAGCCAAGCGCCTTGAATGCCGCTATAGAGCGGGTGATTCGCCTGACTCCGGCAGATCGGCAGCGCCGTATAGATCAACTGGTACAGACACAGGCCGAGCGCGAATGAAGCCTGTTGGTGGTAGTTTACTTTGCAGACATTACGTAGACTCTATGCGCTTCTGGTAGATAGTGATCCAGGAGCCTGTACGAAAATGCAGCAGGCATTGGATGACAACATTGTGTTGCGTAGTGCAACTACTGTAGCTGAGGCCCGGCGTTGCCTGGCTGAAAGCGTACCTGATGTTCTGATATGTGAGGTGCGCCTTGGTCAGGAAAACGGACTGGAACTTTGCCGATTTATCCGCTCTACATCCTCTCTGTATTATCTGCCTGTTATGTTGCTAACCTCTCTGGCGACGCTTCAAGATAAGATTGCCGGATTTGAAGCGGGGGCAGACGATTATGTGATAAAACCATTTGATGCGCGTCACTTAGTGGCGCGCATCCGTTTGCTATCGCGTATTAAACGCCTGGAACAAAACCAGGACTGATCTACTACCCTGGGAAGTGACAGGCGGCGTAGTGGTTGGGACTCTTCTCTTCCAGCAGCGGAATGATTTCCCTGCAAATGTCCTGCGCTTTCCAGCAGCGCGGGTTGAAATTGCAGCCGGGAGGTGGATTCACCGGGCTGGGTACATCGCCTTCCAGGATGATGCGCTTGCGCTTGAGTTCCAATTCGGGATCGGGCATGGGAATAGCCGAGAGCAGAGCCTGGGTATAAGGATGGAGCGGACTTTCATATAAGTCATCACTATCGGCCAACTCCGCTATACGCCCCAGGTACATAACAGCAACGCGATCACTGATATGTTTCACTACCGAGAGGTTATGCGCCACAAAAAGGTAAGTCAGACCAAAGTTATGCTGTAAGTCTTCCAGCAGGTTGAGTACCTGCGCCTGAATGGACACATCCAGCGCGGATACCGGCTCGTCGGCGACAATAAACGAGGGTCGCAGAGCGATGGCGCGGGCGATACCAATGCGCTGCCTCTGACCACCGCTGAACTCGTGCGCGAAACGGTTCACAAAGAAAGGATTGAGACCTACTATTTCCAGCAGGTGCGCTACCTCTTCCTGAATCTCCTTCTTGTTGCCCCGGTTAAAATTCTCCAACGGTTCCCCGACGGTCTGCCCGATGGTGAAGCGCGGGTTGAGCGAACCGAAAGGGTCCTGGAAGATCATCTGCATTTCCGCGCGTTTCAAACGTATATGGTTCGAATCGAGCGTGGTCAGCTCGGTTCCCTCCAGCTTGACGCTGCCAGCCGTTGGTTTAATCAACTGTAAAACCGCGCGTCCGGTCGTCGATTTGCCGCAGCCGCTTTCGCCCACCAGTCCCAGCGTCTCGCCGCGTTTTACGAACAGGTCAACGCCGTCAACCGCTCTGACGTGCGCCACCGTGCGATTTAAGATGCCTCCTTTGATGGGGAAATGCACCTTCAGGCCCTTGACATCGATCAGCGTGGTGCCTGTTTCCCGCGCCGCCGCTTCTATTTCTTGCGCCATAATACCCTCTTTTTCCCCTAGTCTGGATAAAAACAGGCCGCTACTTGATTGCCACGACCTACAGGTGTCAATTCTGGTCGCTCTCGTCGGCAGCGGGCCTGCACTTTAGGGCAGCGCGCGGCATAAGGGCATCCAACAGGCGGGTTGAGCAGATCGGGAGGCTGACCAGCGATGGGGTTGAGTCTTACGCCGCGCTCGTCATCCAGGCGTGGAATGGAGTGCAGCAAGCCCACCGTGTACGGGTGAGCGGGTGTCTCGAAGATCTGCCGCACAGGAGCGGATTCCACTATATGCCCGGCATACATAACATTGACGTACTCGCAGGTACCGGCTACGACTCCCAGATCATGGGTAATGAGCATTACAGCGGTGTCAAATTCTTTGGATAGGCCCTTCATCAATTCCAGGATTTGTGCCTGAATAGTCACGTCAAGCGCGGTCGTCGGCTCATCCGCGATCAGCAGTTTGGGATTGCAGGCCAGGGCGATAGCAATCATCACGCGCTGGCGCATCCCGCCGCTAAATTCGTGAGGGTAGTTTTTGGAGCGTCGTTTGGCATCGGGGATGCGTACCAGGTCGAGCATTTCGACGGCGCGTTTCCAGGCCTGGTCTCTGCTCATATCTTTGCGATGTCGAGTCACCGTCTCCGCGATCTGGTAGCCGACGGTGAATACGGGGTTGAGCGAGGTCATGGGGTCTTGAAAGATCATCGAGATTGAGCTGCCGCGCAGGTTGGTCAACTCTTCCCGGCTCTTTTCGAGAATGTTTTCACCCTTAAAGTTGATTTCGCCCCCGACAATTTTTCCCGGCGGACTCGCCACAAGGCGCATGACGGAGAGCGCGGTGACGCTTTTGCCGCAGCCGCTTTCGCCCACGACTCCTAATGTCTCGCCCGATTTAATGGCGAAGGAGACATCATCGACCGCCTTGACCACTCCACCGCGTGTAAAAAAGTAGGTCTTGAGATGATTGACCTCAAGTAGATTTTCTGTCATTCTTGTCACTCCACTTACTAATCTTTTGATCGAGGGTCAAAGGCGTCACGCAGGCCATCGCCGAGGAACGAGAAAGCCAGCACGAGGATGGTCAGCACAATTGAAGGCAGCAAGACCTCCCAGGGGTGTGTTTGCAGGCTGCTCGAGGCATCCGATATCATCAGGCCGATGCTTGAGCCGGGGGCCTGTACGCCCAGTCCGAGCAGGCTCAGTCCAGCCTCACCAATAATCGTGCCGGAGATATTTAATGTGGCGGCAACCACTACGATGCTGGACAGGTTAGGGATGATATGACGTGTGATAATTTTAAAGTCACTGGTTCCTGATGTACGGGCGGCTTCGACGAATTGTTGTTCCTTGAGTTGCAGCGTTTGCCCGCGCACATAACGCGCCATCAAAGGCCAGGCAGTAAATGCCAGGGCCAGCGAAACCAGTATCAGGCGCGCATTGCCGTTCGCCCCGATAATTGGAATACTGGAGAAAGCGGTGTCGGCCTCGGTACCGAAGATGCCTGTTAGAAGGATGGCGAAGAGCAGGCCGGGGAATGCGAACATGATGTCGGTAAAACGCGCCAGCACCTGGTCGATCCAACCGCCGTAGAAACCTGCCAGCACTCCAATGGTGATACCCATCGAGATATCAACTACTTCTACCAGCAGGGCAACCGTGATCGATACGAGCATTCCCTGCATCAGGCGGGCCATCATATCGCGTCCAATGCTATCGGTGCCGAGCCAGTATTGCGCTGAAAACAGTTCGTCCTGGCGGTCCAATTCCTGGTGATAGGGGTTATGGTACAGGCTCGGCCCAATGTTGCCAAAGAACGAGCTGTGGTAGATGCCGCCGATGTGCTGGTAGATGATTGGGCCAAAAATGGGGATCAAAATGAAGAGGATAATTACCCCAAAGCTAGCCATGGCGCGTTTGTCGCGCCGCAGACGCCGCATCGATTCCTGAAAAGGCGTTGGTGATTTCTTCGGCTTTTGCCCCGGAAGAACGACTAATCCCTCATCCGGCCCCACTATCTGTACACCGTTGCCGGTTAGTGTTTCGTTTTCTATCAGCAAAGGCGACATCGTGCTGTCAGGCATCATTACCCCCGGAGAGGCAAGCTCAAAATCCTTGTCTTTCGTATCCATGTTTACCTGCCTCCTATTCGGCTTTGATGCGCGGGTCTGCGACGCTATAGAGAAGGTCCGAGATCAAGTTACCCACCACTACAGCCACAGCCAGCAGCACCACTGTCGCCTGGATAACCGGGTAGTCGCGGTTGTTGATGGAGGTGATGGTCTGCTGCGCAATGCCAGGGATATTAAAGATCTGCTCGATAAAGAACGCGCCCGTCACCAGCAGGCCAATCGAGAGGCCAAAGACGGTAACGAGCGGGATCATCGCATTACGGAATGCGTGGCGATACACAACAGCCCGTTCTCGCAATCCTTTGGCACGCGCTGTACGCACGTAGTCCTGGCGCAACACCTCGAGCATACTGGTGCGGGCCAGGCGAGCGAAAAGCGCGGTACCGGCTGCCGTGAAGACCAGCACAGGGGCAATCATGGACTGGATATGGTTCCAGTCATACGACCAGGCGTTGCCCCAGCCGGCCACCGGCCAGGAACCGCCGGTCGCGTTGTCTAGCTGGACGATCACAACCTGGGCAAAAATTGCCAGCACGAACGATGGGAGCGCGAACAGGACGAGCATAACGCCCATATTGACGGTGTCAACCCAGCTATTCGCTTTGAGCGCGGAGATGATGCCGATCGGAATACCTATCACCAGTTGCAGGAGCAGCGCCCAGAACGCCAGCTCAGCTGAAACCGGTACGCCATCCCTGAGAATGTTCCAGACGGGATAGTTTTGCTGGTGGAACGAAAGTCCAAAATCGAGCCTGAACAGATGGGTGAGGAAGTTCCAGTATTGTGTGTACCAGGGGAGATCCAGGCCGTAAGCATGTTTCAGCGAGATGTAGGTCGCGGGAAGGACATGGTTGCCCAACAGTCCCTGAATAGGGTCGCCGGGCGCGAAATACCCTAAAATGAATGTGATGAAGGTTACACCGATGATGACGAAGATCAACCCGATGAACCTCTTGACCAGAAATTGAACCATAGTGTACCCTCTACTCTCTTGTTCGCATATGCAGTGATATAAGAGAATACTTCAATTGTCTTCTCTCTCCAGTGGTCCATATTCGTTCTTGATGCCTCGCTTGCGAGAACACCTATGAAGCGGCACATTTCTCATAGATTGCTCTTTTTCTGCATGAAGGCAGACACTACGGGGATAGACTTAATCTTATTGTATTTGACCGTAACACGCTTGTCAAGGACTTTGCGTGCTGATTCTCCTCAAACCAAGCAGCGACGCTGTTGAGATTAAGAACAGGGGGACAGCGATCATGACGATCACTGTCCCCCATACTATGACATGCGAAGCGCGTGTAATGACATTCTAGCGCAGAGTATACCTGCGTTAGGAGGCCAGGTGCGCGCAAGGCGTGTCGGTCGAGATGTAGACTTTGCCCCAATCGTCCGGTGGGAGCAGGTTCAGGGCGTTTTCAGTGATGCCCTGGACGCAGGGTTTGCGCAGGATGTTGATTTCCTGCTGTTCCATCGGGAACCAGGCGACGTAGTTAACCAACTGCTGCTCGATATCATTGTAAGCTGCTGCGCGAGCGGCTTGCTCAGCGGCGGTCACTCCAGGCATTACGTCGGCTTGTTCCATCTTCACCTGCAACGCCTGCTGGGCGGCGGCGTCGGGGCCTTTGTTCTGGCCGAAGCTCATGCCGTTCTGAGACGCGCCCTTGTCGAACTGGAGGGTAATCCAGTCCTGCGGGTCAGGATAGTCGTCCAACCACGCGGGGCCAGTGTAGAACTGCAAGGGGTTGTTTGAACCCAGACCTTCGTCGGCGAACAGTTTGTTGATGTCAATGTCATCGGTCTTAACGGTGATGCCCAGGGTGGTCTGCCACATCTGCTGCATGGCGGCGACTTCGTTACGCGTGTCCTGCGCGCCCGCGCTGGAGTAGGTCAGGGTGATCGGTGGGACGTTAGCCGCACTGGCGTAACCCTGTGCCTGCTCGCACGCTTTCATTTGCTGCTGGGCCGCCGTCGTGTTGCCGGCTGTGCTGGTAGTGCCATCCGGGCCTTTTAGATTCGGATTATAACCATATTGCCCCTGTGGCACGATATGGTTAGTAGCGATGAAGGAATTCTTCCAGACGGTCTTCACGATCAGATCCTTGTTGATGGCAAGCGCGAAGGCCTGGCGGCAGGAGGTGACATCAAAAGGCTTCTGCAGGTAGTTCATGGTGTAGTAGTTGATCGCCAGGAAGGGGGCGTTGATGTAGTCGGTGCGGTGCCGGTCGGTTTCCAGGTGGGTGGTCGGGATACCGGTGTCATCGATCTGGTTGACCTGGTAGACCTGGTAACCGGTGTCGAATACTTTATAGAATGGGAAGACCACTTTCGCCAACTGCGGCTTCGGGCCATAATAGCCAGTGTTTGGCACAAAGACGATCTGCTTGTTGTGTGTGTATTCCTGTACTTTGAAAGGACCATCGCCGCCCTGGCCGCCGTTGTCCGCCAGGTGATCGGTCCAGGCAGTTCCCCATTTCTGGATGACGCTCTTCTCAACCACGTAGGAGGTTGGATAGGTCAAAGATTGGAGGAAAAAAGCGACCGGACTCGCCGCAATGACCTCTACGGTACTCGGATCGGAAGCGATGAGGCTATCACCAATGAGAGTCTTGACTTTGCCGCCGGCGCGGTCGGTGGCATCTTTGATGTAGCGCATGTAGTATGGCGCGGTACCCGACTGGGTCTTGGGATCGAGGGCGCGGTCCATACTGTAGACCACGTCAGCCGAGGTCAGGGGCGTGCCGTCGCTAAACGTCAAGTTGGGCTTCAGTTTAAATGTCCAGGTGACGCCATCGGAGCCAACGCTGTAGGTCGAGCATAGTTCGCACTGCACTTTAAGCTGACCATTTAACTGCACCAGGCCGGTGAATACCATGTCAATGGCGGATGATGAAAATGCATCTGGTGCTATGGCTGGATCGAACGACAAAATATCGCCTGTGCCGATCTCGGCGCCAGAAATCAAGACCTGTTGGTTCTGCGCGGCATGGGGATGTGACGACGTAGTTGGGGTCGTGCTGCCCGTACCGCCGCCGCCGCAGGCTACTACCAGCATCGACACCAATGCCAGGAGCGTTGGGAGAAACCCTAATGTGAGTTTCTTATGTGATCGCATGAGTAACTTCTCTCCTTATATTGTCTCGAGACAACATTCGATGGTAACGTTTAGTGTAATATTACTTAGGTGTGTCCAAACCTCCTTTCACCCGGCCAATCGCGTTCGGGATGACAGCCAGCGTATGATTAGTGTTTGCGCTTATCGATACGCCAGGGTTGCTCCAGTACGGGCTTTGCTTAACCAGGCGTACATGCGTAAATATGTGCCTTCATTACACAGAAAACACAGGTGTGCGCCGGTGACGATGCAGCGCGCATGATGATATACGGAAAGGCGCACGCGCTGCTACAGACTTGTAGCGATGTATAACGCATCGTCGAACAGCGATGAACCGCTTGCATGTACGCCATGTTGCAAACGGTGGCATACTTTTACTACGTCGATGCCGTTTGAAATCTCACATAGTGTAAACGCATTTTTCGAGAGGAATGGGTAAGCATCAATGTTGGGCAATGAAGATTTTAGCCCAATCATCGGGCGGGAACTGACCCTGGGGATTGCTTGCCATACCGATTACATACGGCTTGAGCAGGTAGACCTGTGTTACCTGCTCCATGGGCAGCCAGGCCACATCGTTTACCAGTTGCTGTTCGGCTTTCTGGTAGGCTTGAAGACGGGGTTGCGCCTGAAAATTGGCGTCGGCTGCTTCCAGCATTTTCTGGGTGTTCTGCTGCTGCGCGGCGTCATTGCTATAGTTCTGCCCGTAGTTCATGTTGTTGTTGGGGACACCAGAGTCAAACTGGCGCGTCAGCCAGTCCTGCGGGTCGGGATATTCGCCGACCCAGGCCAGCCCCCACATCTGTAGTCCCTGCGGGTTATTGGTGGCTGCCGTCACATTGGCGAGCAGGGTATTATAGTCAACCGGGTCAGCCGTTACGGTGATGCCCAGCACTTTCTGCCACATGGCAATCATAGCCGTGACTTCCTGGCCGAAGTTGCTTACATCGCTGGCGTAGGTCAATTTGATGGGTGGTATCTGCGCCACACTTGACCAGTGTTCGGCCTGCATCCCTTGCAATAGCAGGCTTTTCGCCAGCGTACCGTTGCCTTTCAGGTTTTGTGTGCCGTCGGGACCGGTCAGAGCGGGATTGTAGCCATTCATGCCCAATGGCACAATATGGTTGGTAGGAAGTACCGTTCCATGCCAGACGGCGCTGGCAATGGCTGTTTTATCGATTGCCAGCGCGAAAGCCTGGCGTATCTGAAGGTTGTCAAAGGGCTTCGCCAGGTAGTTCATGGTGTAGTAATTGATCCATAGCTGCGGCACCTGGTGAAAATCCGGGTGTTTCTTATCGTTAGCGAAAGTGGAGATAGGCACTCCGGTCGTATCGACTGCCCCCGTTTGATAGGCATTATAAGCAGCTGCATCTTGAGAATAGAATGGGAAGATGACCTTTTGCAGTTGCGGATGAGCATCATAGTAAAACTGGTTGGGCGCGAAGTCGATTTCCTTGCCATGCGTATACTTCGTGACGCGAAATGGTCCCGCGCCGCCGCCATCCGTCAGGTGATCGGTAAAGTTCGCGCCATAGACCTGAATCAGCTGTTTTTCAACTACATACGAACAGGGGTGCGTGAGCATAGCCAGGAAATACGCTGATTTCGCTTTAGTTTGAATAACAATGGTGTTGGCATCCGGTGTTAGCAGGCTGTCACCGATAAGTGTGGAGATATTTCCGGCCAGCAGCTTATCCGAGTCGCGGATCTGGCTGAGATAAATTGGCGCGACGGTTGATTTGGTGGCTGGCTGCAAGGCGCGATCGATGCTGTAGGCTACGTCCGCCGAGGTAAGCGGCGTTCCATTGTTGAATTTCAGGTTCTTTTTCAGGTGGAATGTCCAGTTCAGGCCATCAGAACTGACGCTCCAGTTTTGCGCTAACTGCCCGACTACCTGCTCTTGATCGTTGAGTTGCACCAATCCGGTAAATACCATCTGGATGGCGGTAATCGACTGCGCATCAAAGGCCAGCGCAGGATCGAACGTGGTGATATCAGAAATGCCGGTCATAGGATAGGTAAATACCTGTTTATTGAGCGGAGCTTTGACTACTGGAGTTGCCTGGGGAGTGGGGCTACCCCCAAATACATTGCACGATGTCAATAAGAGCATCGATAGAGCCAGAAGCATTACAAATCGTTTGCGCATAAATCCTCTTCCCTGATACAAAAATAGACCCTGCGGGCATTCTCAGAAGCACAATGTAGTTAAGTCCAGCATAATAGACGATTCAAACGAGCAAAAAATTGCAGTCCACAGGTAAATGTGACCCGATGCAACGCCGAAG
>JBOGTO010000083.1:0-7285 GCA_050695155.1 Ktedonobacteraceae bacterium | reverse complement strand
GGTCTTTCGCGCGCCATGCCTCGACTTCTGTCGCGTCGCGGTAGCGCGTAGGGTCATCGGCGGTAGTGTGCGCTCCAATGCGATAGGTGAGCGTTTCTATCAGGGTTGGACCGTTGCCAGCGCGCGCGTTTTCTACCGCTTTGCTCATGCTATCATAGACCGCCAGGATGTCGTTGCCATCGACCAGTTTCGCGGGAACGCCGAAGCCTTCTCCACGCGCGGCAAAGGTGGACGCCGCGCTCTGCTTGTGACGCGGCACACTGATAGCCCAGCCATTATTCTGCACCACCAGCACAACAGGGGCCTGGAAGACACCCGCGAAGTTCAATGCTTCGTTAAAGTCACCCTCGGAGGTCGCACCATCGCCGCATACGCCGACCGCGACTGCCGGGTCGCCCGCGATTTTCGCGGCCATCGCCAGTCCTACAGTGTGCAACATTTGCGTACCAATGACGATTTGCACGGGCAGGCAATGCGCTTCGGCGGGCCAGTTCTCAGGCGTGAAGCCGCGAAACGAGTAGGCCAGCGTGGGGATCGGCACGCCTTTGACGATCAGCGAGGCGATCTCGCGGTAGGAGGTTGCCAGCCAGTCCTGCGGCTGCAAGGGCGCGGCCAGGCCGACAGCGGTGGCTTCCTGTCCCGCTAGCGAGCCAAAGGTGGTGGCGCGTCCCTGGCGTTGCAAGGCAATGATCTTATTTGAGAACGCGCGCCCCACCTGCATACAGCGATAAAGCGATAACATACGTTCCGCGCTGATGTCGGGCATCTCCCCCACCAGTTTGCCCTCGGCGTCGAGGATTTGGTAGGGGACAAGGCCAGGGTCAATCTGCTGGATAGTCACGGTATGCTCCTTTGTTATGAGAAAATCCAGGGAGCCTCCTGTTTCCTCTTCTCCTCATAGGCTGCGATTTCATCACTGTGGCTCAAGGTCCAGCCGATGTTATCGAGTCCCTGTAGCAGGGCGTTCTTTCTGAAGCCGTCGATGTCGAAATGGATGTTGCGCCCGGAGGGTGTGGTGATAGTCTGGGCGGCGAGGTCAACGCGCAGGGTATAGCCTTCGTTGGCGACAACTTCGTTGAAGAGTTCGCGCACAGTGGCCTGATCTAATGTGACGGGCAAGATGCTATTGTTGAAGCAGTTGTTATAGAAAATATCGGCGAAGCTGGGCGCAATCAGGCAGCGAAAGCCATAATCGCGGATGGCCCAGGGGGCATGTTCGCGCGATGAGCCGCACCCAAAGTTGTCCTCAGCCAGCAAGATGGTTGCGCCCTGGTAGCGCGATTGGTTCAGCACAAAATCGGGATTGGGCTGCGTCGAGTCTTTGTCCAGGTAACGCCAGTTGGCAAACAGCACGTTCTCAAATCCAGTGCGGCGCGTCGTTTTGAGGAAGCGCGCGGGCGTGATCTCGTCGGTGTTGACGTTCATGCGATCCAATGGGGCTACCAGGCCCGTCAATGTGGTAAACGATTCCAATGTTATTCTCCTCCAAAAATATTTCTATAGGATCAAGGGACGCGATAATTCGCATCCCTAATAAATTTTGCCGACCGAATAAGGTAACGATGTGGGCGCTTGCGGCCCCTTGTCCCTAATGACTATTAACGACCAAGACCGGTCTTGATCTGTCATTCCTCGCAGGCGACCGCCTGGGGAGGTCTGGAAGAATCTCGGTGTGGCAGTGGGATTCTTCGCTGCGCTCAGAATGACATTCCCGACTTGATTGGTAATAGTCATCAGGACGGAACCACGTCATTCCCCTATTCGGTTGTTAAATTTCATAAGTCTCGGATATCGACGAAATGACCGGCGATAGCGGCGGCGGCAGCCATGGCGGGGCTGACGAGGTGCGTGCGTCCGCCGCGTCCCTGGCGACCCTCGAAGTTGCGGTTGCTGGTAGAGGCGCAGCGCTCGCCTTCGGAAAGTTGGTCGCCGTTCATGGCGATGCACATGCTGCAACCCGATTCGCGCCACTGGAAACCAGCATCGCGGAAGATGTCGGCCAGTCCCTCTTCTTCGGCCATGCGGCGCACCTGCATTGAACCTGGCACCACGATGGCGCGAATGTCGGACGCGACATGCTTGCCTTTGACGTACTGAGCCGCCATGCGCAGGTCTTCCAGGCGCGAATTAGTGCAGGAGCCGATAAAGACGGTATTGAGAGGAATTTCGCTGATCTTCTGACCCGGCTTGAGGTCCATGTATTTGAGAGCGCGTTTGTAGGCGTTACGGCGCTCGGGGTCTTGCTGCGCGGCGGGATCAGGCACAGCGCCATTGACATCTACCACCATGCCGGGGTTGGTTCCCCATGTCACCTGCGGCCCCAGACCATCGATATTGACCTCATGCACCGCGTCAAATCGCGCTCCGGCATCGCTGGCAAGTTGTCGCCACGCCGCTACAGCGCGATCAAACATTTCGCCTTTGGGCGCGTAGGCGCGACCCTTGATATAAGCAAATGTTGTCTCATCGGGGGCGACCATGCCTGCGCGCGCGCCCATCTCAATCGCCAGATTGCACAGCGTCATACGCCCCTCCATCGAGAGGTTACGAATGGCGGAGCCGCTGAACTCGATCACATGGCCCGTGCCAACGCCTGTTCCCAGTTGACCGATGATATACAGGCCGAGGTCTTTAGCGGTGACGCCGGGAGCCAGTGTACCTTCTACGCGAATATTCATGGTTTTGGGGTACTGCTGTAACATACATTGGGTCGCCAGCACATGCTCAACTTCGCTGGTGCCAATACCGAAAGCCAGCGTTCCCAGCGCGCCATGCGTGGAGGTATGCGAATCACCGCATACAATCGTCATGCCGGGCAGTGTAATGCCCTGCTCTGGTCCGATGATATGCACAATGCCCTGGCGCGCATCTTGCATATCGTAGAGGGTCAGGTGAAAGTCGCGCGCGTTGCGTTCCAGGGTGGTGATGCATTCTTCGCTCTCTTTATCGACAACATCGAGCATCCGACGCCCTACTACGGTAGGGACATTATGATCGAGTACTGCAACGGTGGCGTCAGGGCGACGAACCTCGTGATGAGCCATACGCAATCCTGTGAAAGCCTGTGGAGATGTCGCTTCATGGACAAGATGGCGATCAATATATAAAATGGTGGACTCTCCAGACACTTCACGAACGATGTGCGCATCCCAGATTTTCTCAAACATGGTCTTCGGCATAGAATAAATTTCCTCCAAAAAGGGCTTTAGCCAGGGCGGGGGCAAGCCCCGCCCCTACCCTACTACGAAGCTCTTCAATGAGCATATTCTTTTTCATTATCGCACATTCTGGCCTGCTCGTGTATTATGCTATGCAGCCTGCGGTGGCAAAAGAAAACATGAAGAGAGAAATGAAAGCAATTCGCCGGCGGCGAATTGCTTTCATTTCTCTCTTCATGTTAAAACACCTAAATATCGCTCATGCTGCCGTGCCGCCCGTGTCCTTCTACGAAGCGGCGCGCGCCTGCCTGCGCTTCTCCTGAGCGAATTACCTCTAATCCGCGCCGGGTCTCGTTGCGCAGCGCATCCTCAAGGGAAAGTGACCACTGCTCATACAAGGAGAGGCGATCAGAGCGCAGGCACTGCTGCGGGAAGTGAGCAAGATCATTCGCCAGCGCGAGCGCTGCTTCGAGCGCTTTCCCTTGCGGCACGATGCGATTGGCAAGGCCCATCATCAGCGCCTCCTGGCCTGATACACCGCGTCCGGTGAGAATCAGGTCGAGCGCGTGACTGTGACCGATCAAGCGCGGTAGTCTTAGAGTACCTCCATCGACGAGCGGCACACCCCAGCGACGATTGTACACGCCAAACACGGCATCCTCGGCGGCTACGCGCAAGTCGCACCATAGCGCGACCTCGAAACCGCCCGCGACCGCATAGCCCTCCACTGCCGCGATAACTGGCTTGCTCAGCAGCATTCTCGTCACACCCAGTGGACCATCGCCATCTTCGGTAACATGCAGATTGCGCTGCTCATCAAACAGAGCGGTAAGATCAAAACCGGAGCAGAACGTACCGCCTGCTCCCGTAAGCACTGCCACAGCAAGCTCAGGGTCCGCGTCAAATGCCCGGAAAGCTTGCGCCAGCGCGGCAGCCATTGGAAGATCGATGGCATTGCGCATGGCTGGTCGATCGATGGTCACGATGAACACTGAGCCGTCGCGCTCCGTTCTGACATTGTTCGTTTCCATGTTATGTCTCCTTGTACATAGTTTTATGCGTCAAGTTAGACCCATAGCAAACGATAGAATATTTTGCGGCGAAAAGCGAGGTTGCTGGCTAACAGGACTTTTCTGCTTTTCTAACAATGCAAACTTCATCGCCGGTGCTCCTTCTGAACACATCGCAATCTAAACTCTTGAGAGAGGGTAGTAGTGTCACAAGGAATACGAGCATGAAAGAAAAAGCGTTTCAAGCCCTGCAACGCTTACATGGCGCGAACAAGCTCGACGATACGAGCGAACTCCTCAATCGTCTTCACAGTCCGTGGCTCAAGATTCACGATCAGATGCGCGACTCCTATGCCAGCAAATTCGTGCAGCCGGTGAGCGATCTCTTCTGGCGACCCTGTAATAGCCCGCTCCTCCTCGCCGCCCTCGCCGGATTGGAGACGCACCAATATTCCGGCGGTCAATGTAATCGTTGCGGGATCACGTCCCACTTCCTCACAGGCAGTTCGCAATGGCGCATATCGTTGCTGCACGGCGGCGGGATCAGTATGCCACGCCGTGTTCCAGGCATCGGCATAGCGCGCCACAAGCTGCAACATGCGCGGTTGCTTCGCGCCGATCAAAATGGGCGGACCTCCTTTTGACGGCCCGCGCGGGCGCAACACGCAATTATGCACCTGGTAGTACTTGCCCTGGAAGTCTACATGCCCTTCGCGCAGAAGCGGCACGATTATCTGAAGCGCCTCCTCAAAGCGGCTGGCAAGATGATCGAATGGATAGCCAAACGCCTCGTATTCTGGCTGGTGCCAGCCTGCTCCCAGACCCAGCACAAAGCGGCCACTACTGATTTCATCAATAGTATCAGCCATCTTGGCGAGCAGGGCGGGCGGTCGAAACGAGGTACACGCTACCATCGTGCCGAGTTCAACGCGCGTCGTCACCGCCGCCAGCGCGCTGAGCATGGTAAATACTTCCCAGGGAGCAAACTCTTCTAGCTCAGGGAAACGGTAAATCAGATGATCTGCCAACCAGAGGGAATCGAGGCCGCCCTGCTCGGCAGCCTGCGCCATAGTCTGTAAATCCTGGAAGGTGGGAGTGCGTCCCTCAAATGATCCTTCCGACATGCCCAATATTATGCCTATCTTCATAGGCCGTTCAGAGGTAGTCTGATTCAAGTGCATGTAGCCTTTCTGTCTGGTAATCAAGCGTCCATTAAAAAGATACCAGCTTTTCCTATATAATGAAAGGTAAAAGCGATGCTGGTAGCATACATCGTGTATAATCTCGTTAGTTTGAAAAAGAAGGAGTAGCGTATGACAGACACATCACCCCAGGGGTATAAGAAACTTCCGGGCAGCGAGCGGGAACCATTGCCCGGCGCAAGTCCCGTTGGGCCAGTCGATCCCAATGAGCATATCGAAATAACCGTTTACCTGAGATTTCCTCCTACGAGCAACCTGGCAGGCACCATCAGCGAACAGGCGCAGAAGAAACGTCCACCACTAAGTCGGGAGGAATATAACGCGACACTGAGCGCGGCACCCGAAGATGTGACAAAAGTCGAGCAGTTCGCGCTTGCCCATAATCTCACTGTCGTCTCAACTGACCCCGCGCGGCGGCGCATGGTACTGTCCGGCACAGCAGACGCGCTGAGCGCCGCCTTCGCCACAGAATTGCAACAGTACCAGCATCCCGGTGGCACATACCGGGGGCGCACCGGGCCTTTACACATCCCCGAAGAACTCGATTCGATCATCGTGGGCGTTTTCGGCCTCGACAACCGCCCGCAGGCGCGACCACACCTGCAACGCTCTAACGCAGAGGCGCATCCTATCACATCAGACGCCAGTAACGCCGCCCATTATGTATCCTACAACCCGCTCCAGGTTGCCCAACTCTATGATTTCCCGACGGGCGCGGATGGGCGCGGCCAGTGTATCGCCATTATCGAGCTGGGCGGAGGCTACCTGGATAGTGACCTCCAGACCTATTTCCAACAACAGAACCTCCCGCTGCCCGATGTGATAAGCGTCTCTGTTGACGGCGGGCAAAACGCGCCCGAAGGCACGCCGGATAGCGCGGACGGCGAGGTCGCCCTGGATATTGAAGTGACGGGCAGCATTGCTCCGAGCGCGAAAATCGCCGTCTACTTTGCCCCGAATACCGATCAGGGCTTTCTCGATGCCATCACTCAGGCCACGCACGATACCACGAATAACCCGACTGTGATCTCCATAAGCTGGGGCGCGGCTGAAGTTTACTGGACATCTCAGGCCATGCAAGCGATGGATATGGCATTCCAGGCTGCCGCCACGCTAGGCATCAACGTCTGCTGCGCGTCAGGCGACAATGGCTCGTCGGATGGGGTCGGCGACGGGCTGGCGCACGTTGATTTCCCCTCGAGCAGCCCGCGCGCCCTGGCCTGCGGCGGCACGCGCCTGGAAGCGACCATTGACACACTGAGCAACCAGTACGTCATCAGCAGCGAAGTCGTCTGGAACGACGATCCTACTGCTTCAGCCAGTGGCGGCGGCGTCAGCGATGTCTTCCCTCTTCCCACATGGCAGGCCAACGCACATATCCCTGTATCGATCAACGACCAGCATAGCGGGCGCGGCGTACCCGACGTTTCGGGCAATGCCGACCCTGACACGGGCTACAAAGTGCGCGTCGATGGGCAGAACGTGGTTTTTGGAGGAACCAGCGCCGTTGCGCCCCTGTGGGCAGGCTTGATAGCCCTGCTTAACCAGCAACTGGGTCAACCGGTGGGATTCCTCAACCCCATTCTTTATCAAAATCTCGACTTTTTCGCCCAGGTCAACGCTTTACAAGATGTAACGAGCGGCAACAACGGCAGCTATGCCGCGCAGCAAGGTTGGGATGCCTGCACCGGCCTGGGTTCGCCCGATGGAGCCAACCTGCTCGACGCGCTCAACGCATTGTAAGCTGCTAAATGGTCCGTAGGGGTGGGGGCCTTTAGGGCCGCCCGCTTGTGAAATAGGAGAGATCCTTACCACAGCACAGAAGATACGGCCACAGGGGCGCGGGCGGCCCTAAAGGCCCCCACCCATCCCCACACCACCCCCGCCCCTACGGACCATTTAGCAGCTTACAATG